>CANBVO010000001.1 GCA_947372915.1 Actinomycetota bacterium
TCAAGGGGCTTAATTGCCATGGTTGATTATCTGCTATTTGTTGACTATCCGATACCCCTAAAGTAATCTAGCAATCGTTTCCAGTAGTGGTTTTTCGCACGTTTTGGTAGATATGACTAGGCATGATGAAGAGAATCGAGCGCTCGTGACCGCAATGCGTTTTAGACAAGCAATCGTTGCAGCGATGACCGATGAGATGAAAGCTGACGAGTCAGTGATCTTCTTCGGCGAGGATGTAGCAGCAGCAGAAGGTCCGTTTAAGACCTCTGAAGGTTTGCTCGACACATTTGGTCCAATCCGCGTCCGCGATACCCCAATCTCTGAAATGGCATTTACTGGCGCAGCAGTTGGCGCAGCGATGATGGGCATGCGTCCGGTCATTGAAATCATGTTTATGGAATTCCTTGGCGTAGCACTTGATGCCCTTGTTACCGAAGGCGCCAAGATGCATTACCTCAGTCATGGTGAGTACTCAGTACCTATGGTTGTTCGCGCATCATGCGGATCAGGCCTTGGCTTCGGAAGCCAGCACTCCCAAACACTTGAGAACTGGGTAGCCGCAACTCCTGGACTTAAAGTCGTCCAACCTTCCGATGCGCAATCTGCTTATTCATTGCTTCGTGCATCTATTCAAGATAACAACCCTGTGATGTTCCTAGAGCCACGCATTCTTTATGCAGAGCGCGGTGAGGTCGATACCTCCCTCAAGATGGAAATCGGTAAAGCTCGACTTCTACAAGAAGGCAGTGATGTCACCATCGTCTCACTTGGCAACATGGTCAATATTGCGCGTGATGCAATTAAAGAATCTGGCATCTCAGCCGACTTAATTGATCTAGCAACGTTAGTTCCGTGGGATCGTGAGGCTGTTCTCAAATCAGTAAAGAAGACAGCTCGCCTCATCGTTGTTGAAGAATCACCATGGAGTGGTGGTTGGGGTTCTGAAATTATTTCTTATGCAACTTCACATGCATTCTCTGCGCTCAAGAGTGCGCCATTTAGAATCACCGCACCGGATGTTCCCGTCCCTTACAGCGGCGTACTAGAAGCTCGCTACATCCCAACTGTTCCCAACGTTGCTTCAGCAATTAAGCAAGCAGTTTCAGCTAATGAAGTTCCACAACCTTGGTGGATTACGGAAGGCGTGAGCAAATGAGTACTTCGCTAGAACGTCGCACAGCTCTAAAAGATAATGAACTCGCCTGGTATGAGCGCATGCTTGAAATCCGCGAATTCGAACGTCGCACAAACGAGCTCTTCGCTGCTGGTGAAATTCGCGGTACCACTCACCTCTGCGTAGGTGAAGAAGCTCTTAACCTCGGTCTTGCAACAGTTCTCAACCCCGATGATGTTATTGCTGCTACCTATCGCAGCCACGGCATCGCATTAGCATTCGGAATTTCTACTCACTCGGTGATGGCAGAGATCATGGGAAAGTCCACTGGCTGCGCAGGTGGAATCGGTGGTTCGATGCACATGTGCGATAGCTCTGTTGGAGTTCTTCCGACATCTGCAATTATCGGTGGCGGAATGCCAGTTGCGACTGGTGCTGCTCTCGCTTTCCAAATCCAAAAGAAAAAGAACGTTGCAATTGCTTACTTCGGTGATGCTGCAACAAATATTGGTGCCTTCCACGAATCCATGAACCTAGCTGCCATCTGGAAACTTCCGGTTATTTTTGTAATCAACAACAATGTATATGGCGAATACACCCGCATTGATCTATCGACTCCAATCGAGGATCTCCATATTCGCGCCGAGAGTTATGCAATGCCACATACGCAAGTAGATGGCATGGATGTATACGCGGTTCAAAAGACTATGCAAGAGGCAATCGATCGTGCCCGCCGCGGTGATGGCCCAACTCTTGTTGAAGCTAAGACTTATCGTTTCTCTGGTCACTCGCGTGCTGATCAAGCGCTCTACCGCCCTGAAGGCGAACTCGAGCACTGGTCAAAGCGAGATCCTATTCTTGTCACCGAACAAGCATTGACCAAGAAGGGCCTCTTAGATGATGCCAAGATTGCCCAACTCAAAGAAGCAGCAGTAGCAACTGTCGAAGCTGCCATCGTTCAAGCAAAGAGCGACCCAGAACCAACGCTTAAAGATATGTTTTCAAATATTTACACCAGCGCAAAGAAAGTCGGCTAACCATGAAAATGACAATCAAGATGCCACGCGTCGGCGACACTGTTGACGAGGTCTACCTCGTTACTTGGAATAAAGCCGTGGGCGATGTTGTAGCCGTGGGCGACTCATTAATGGAAGTAGAAACCGATAAAGCTAACGTGGATGTACCTTCACCGGTTGCTGGCAAGTTAGTTGAGATTTACTTCAAAAATGGTGATGAGATTAAGACCGGCGAGCCAATCGCTATTTGCGAATCTGAGTAACTCTTTCCAGTAAACGCTCGGCAACTTTCTTCGAGGCCTCATCAATCATTAAGCCGTTGTAATTAACAGCGCCTGAAGATTTATTAAATGCATCAATAATTCCTTGGGCCGTAGCTATCTCTTGCGCAGATGGCGTAAAGACTTCATTAATAAGAGCAATCTGATCTGGGTGAATTGCCCACTTTCCATCGCCACCAAGTGCGCGGGCAGTTGATGCAGCTTGCGAAAGTCCGACATGGTTAGCAATTTCAAAATAAGGGCCGTCGTAGGCCAATTTCCCGTGAGCATGAGCTGCAATCACAATCTCGGAGAATGGGTACTCCAAAGCAGTCTGCGCTTCTTTCCATGGAGTTCCTGGAGCGCTGGAGGGCATTCCAGTAGATGCCATGAAATCTGCGGGACCAAAAGCAAGTGAGGTGACGCGAGGGTAAGCGGCAATTGAGGCGGTATTTACTAGGCCTAGGGCGCTCTCAATCTGTACTTCAAAATCTATTCCACGCGGAACATATCGATTCCAATAGCGGAGATCGTCGATGGTATGAATCTTGGGAAGAATGACCGAGCTCATTTTGCTGCCACGCATCGCGCGAATTAATTGTCGATCCGCCTTGGCTTCTGTGCTTGCTCGTTCATTAACTCGAATCGAAATCTTCTTATCGGTTTCAAGGAGCCAGAGAAATTCCCGGATATTTTCCCGAGCTTCTGCCTTATCGGCCGCAATTACAGAATCTTCTAAATCGATAATGATTTGATCAACACGGGTCCCGAGCGCCTTTTTGAGCATTGACGGCTTACTTGCTGGAACGCAGAGAAGAGAACGCATAGCGAAAAGTCTACGCCCCTTTAGCTTATGAGGGAAGGAAAACCTTTTGTGTAATTGAGGTTGAAATCATCTCGCGTAGTTCGGGAAGACCAGAAACTTCTCCAGCTGCAATGGCTTGCATTCCAATATTTCCAAGCAACGTTGCCTCAACTGCGCCAGTAATAACTTTCTTACGAGTGACATCTGCCGTCAATTGATTGAGAAAATCATTGGCACTTCCGCCACCGACGACATATATGACATCAAAGGCATGGCCTTCAACTTCTTCGTATTCAGAAATTACCTCGTGATAGGCCTGAGCCAAGCTGTCGAAAATGCATCGAGCAAATTCTGCAGGTGTGGAAGGAACAGGAGAATTATTGGCTAGGCAATATTCCGCGATTCGTCCCACCATATTGCCGGCAGCAAGGAAGAGATGATCGTTTGGATTTATCAAAAATGAATTAGCAGGAACTTTCTGGGCACTAGCAACAAGTTCTTCAACTTTAATTTCATTTCCTTGAGCCGCCCAGTCTCGTTGGCATTCAGAGAGTAGCCACATTCCCGCAACGTTACGTAGCGAGCGAACAGTGTTCTGGACGCCAAGCTCATTGGTAAGGTCGATTTCAAAAGCTTCTCGAGAAGTATTTGCTTGCTTCTTCTCATAACCTACAAGCGACCAGGTACCACTTGAAATATAAATAGATTTTTCAGGATTAACCATTGGTACGGCGGCTACTGCCGATGCCGTGTCATGTGACCCCACTGCAACTATAGGAATTCCATCGAGCTGTGCATGACCTTTAATTTTTCCCAGTATTGCACCAGCCTCATGAAGAGGAGGGAAAATTCCTTTAGGCAAATCTAGCTCGGCAATAAGTTCCCAATCCCAATCTCGGGTAGCGGGATCAAGTAGTTGGGTAGTTGATGCATTGGTAACTTCTTGCGTCATACTGCCGCAGAGAAAATAGTTAAGCGCATCGGGAAGCATTAAGAATTGGCTTGCATCCTTAAATTCATCAATCGAGAGTCCAGCGATGAGTTGGTAAATAGTATTAAAGGGCAGGAATTGAATTCCGGTTGCGCTATAAATCCGCTCTTTACCCAAGAGCTTTAGCGTGTTCTCCATAACGCCATCAAGTCTGAGATTGCGATAGGAAAAAACACGGGAATTGAGCGAACCATCTTTACCAAGTAATTGATAATCCACGCCCCATGAATCAACCGCGGCAGAGGTAAGAACATACTTCTTCACCGCCATCTTTAATCCAATGAGAACTTCTTCTTGCAGCTTTGACCAGTTCCAGAGCAGACCATCTACTGGATTGTTAATCGGGTCATTAGAAAATCGGTGAATAATTTCGAAGGAGATTTTTCCATCAGAAATCGTGCCGACGGCCACTCGACCGCTGGTTGCACCTAAATCAATTGCTGCGTAAGAAGCCATAGTTAGCGCAGGAATGCACTCGCTACGCCACTATCTACCGGAATATGTAATCCAGTAGTCAGTGGTAAATCGCCGGCAACGAAAGCAAATGCTGCAGCAGCAATGTGTGAAGGGAGAACTTCGAGTTTCAAGATGCTGCGTTGAGCATAAAACGCACCGAGTTTCTCTTCTTCCACGCCATAGACAGCTGCGCGATTAGCGCCCCAACCACTAGCGAAAATTCCTGAACCTTGCACGACGCCATCTGGATTGATGCCGTTGACGCGGATTCCGTGTTCGCCGAGTTCAGCTGCAAGCAAGCGCACTTGATGTGCTTGGTCAGCTTTAGTCGCGCCATAGGCGACATTGTTAGGGCCAGCAAAGACTGCATTCTTGGATGCGATGTAGAGAATATTTCCGGCCATCCTCTGAACAATCAGGGCCTTCGCAACTTCGCGTGAGAACAAGAATGAGCCGCGTGCCATCACATTATGTTGGAGATCCCAGTCGTTTACGGTGGTCTCTACCAATGACTTAGAGAGTGACAAGCCGGCGTTGTTGACCAAGATATCGATTCCACCGAATGCAAGAGTTGTTGCATCGACTGCAGCAGCTACTTGATCTTCGGCAGTCACATCAACACCCACGGCGAGCAGACGCTCAGAGTTACCCATTTCTGCAATGAGTTTCTTAGCGCCTTCGAGGTCTCGATCTGCAATTGCTACGCAGGCACCTTCATCGAAGTAGCGCTGAACAATGGCGCGACCAATTCCTGAAGCGCCACCAGTAACAAGTGCGATATGGCCTTGAAGTGCTTTTGGCTTAGGCATGCGGCGAAGCTTTGCTTCTTCAAGCTCCCAATACTCAATGCGAAACTTTTCGAATTCAGAGATAGGTGCATAGGTGGATAGTGCTTCAGCACCGCGCATCACATTGATGGCATTGACGTAGAACTCACCGGCAACGCGAGCAGTCTGCTTATCCTTGCCGTAGGAGAACATGCCAATTCCAGGAACCAAGATGATGAGTGGGTCTGCGCCGCGAATAGCGGGAGATTCCTTGGTCGCATGACGGTTGTAATAAGCGGAGTAATTAGCGCGATATTCCTCGTGCAAGACGCGGATGCGAGCAATAACTTCCTCTAAATCTGCGCCTGGCTCGGTATCCACGACCATTGGCGAGACCTTGGTGCGCAAGAAGTGATCAGGGCAAGAAGTGCCTAGCGCAGCTAGTTTTTGCAGTGATTGACTGGCGACGAAATCAAGCACAACATCAGAATCCGTGAAGTGACCGACCATACGTGCATCTTGCGAAGCAACGCCACGCAAAATAGGTGAAAGCTTTGCAGCACGAGCACGACGTTCGGCTTCTGGAAGCGCCTTGTACTTCGCAACTTGTGCACCAAATGGTTCTGTTTTTCCATTGGCCTTAATGAAATCTTCCGCCTTCTTGATGGCATCGAGTGAACGCTTCTCGCATTCATCAGATGTGTCTGCCCACGTTGTTAAACCGTGACCACCAAGGATGCATCCCTTCGCGTTGGGATTTTCGGCAGCAATCTTTGCGATATCTAACCCAAGTTGGAAACCAGGACGGCGCCAATCAACCCAGAGAATCTCATCGCCAAAACACTTCTTGGTGATGGCAGGACCATCAGAAGAGGTAGCAAAGGCAATAATGGAATCTGGATGCAAGTGATCTACATGCAACTTATCGACCAGACCGTGCATTGAAGTATCGATGCTCGGCGCTGCTCCGCCTTTACCAAAGAGGCAGTAATCAAAGAGTGCAACCATCTCATCTTCACGATCAACACCTGTGTAAACATTTTTGAGCTCATGGACTTTCTCGGTATAGAGAACAGCAATGCCCTCTTCCTTCAAAGTTCCAAGATCTCCGCCAGATCCCTTTACAAAGAGAAGTGATGTTGGCTTACCTGAAATGGGATCGGTAATGGTTCCTTTAGCAGAAGTGTTTCCACCAGCATAGTTAGTGACCTTAGGGTCAGCGCCTAAACGATTGGAACGAGCAATGAGTTCGTTAACTGCAGGAGTTAACTCAGATAGCTTTTTAATTATGCACCCCATCCAGCTTGGTTTCCGCCAACGCGTTCGTCAGCGATCTTCTTCAAATATCCGGAGGCTTTAAATGCCTTCATTGGATTGGGATCAATTCCCTTTTCGGTACGCCATTCTTCGAGAAGTGGGCGAACATCAGTGTTGTATGCATCCATCAAGACACCGTGTGCTTCAAGAACGTCACCGGAAGCTTGAGCTGCCTTAAGCGCATCTTGATCAACCAAGACTGCCTTAGCTGCTGCCTCTTGTACGTTGAGAATTGAGCGAATCTGACCAGGAATCTTGGCCTCGATGTTGTGGCATTGATCGAGCACGAAGGAAACCGGAGTTCCGACATCAAATCCACCATTGATATTTACTTCGTGGAGGATACGGAATAACTGGAATGGATCGGCCGCGCCAACAATCAAATCATCATCAGCATAGAAACGTGAGTTAAAGTCGAATGCACCGAGCTTCTTTGCTCGAAGCAAGAAAGCAACAATAAATTCAATATTTGTTCCGGGTGCATGGTGGCCGGTGTCGACGCAAACCATTGCGCGCTCACCGAGCTGCAAGCAATGTGCATATGACGTACCCCAGTCAGGAATATCTGTGGTGTAGAAAGATGGCTCGAAGAATTTGTATTCGATGAGCATTCTCTGCTTGCCAGTGAGGTGCTTATAAGTCTCGTGCAATGACTCGGATAAGCGATCTTGACGAGCGCTGATGTTGTCTTGACCTGGGTAGTTGGTGCCATCGGCAAACCACAACTTTAAGTCTTGCGAGCCAGTGATATTCATAATTTCGATGCACTCGAGCAGGTGGCGGACGGCCTTCTCGCGAATCTTTTTATCAGGATGGCAGACAGATCCCAACTTGTAATCGTCATCTTGGAAGGTGTTGGAGTTAATGGTTCCAAGAACTACACCTAAATCTTTGGCGTGCTTGGCAAACTTTGCGTAATCCTCCACCTTGTCCCATGGGATATGCAGCGCAACGCTGTTGGCCGCTCCGGTGTATTTGTGTACTTGAGCTGCGTCTTCTACCTTTTCGAAAGGGTCGCGCGGTACACCAGGTTGACCGAAAACTTTAAAACGAGTTCCGGAATTACCGTATGCCCATGATGGAGTTTCGACCTGAAGGCGGTCGAGAACTTTCTTAACTTCGGCTTTAGTTGCCATGGTGCGCTCCTCTAGTAGTGGGATGAAAAAATTGGTTTATTGAAGAAAGAAGACTTGTTCAAGCTTGATGAAACCTTGGTCTGCATTAACGCCATCGAGATTTTCGAAGAATGGGGCCATATCTTTCTGCCACTTCTCATTGATCTCGGTCTTACCCATTCCAGCCAACGCTGCCGCTAAATCAGGAGTTTCGAAGTAGCCAAAGAGAGCGCCATCGTTTCGATCCAGGAAGATGGAGTAATTGGTCCAGCCGGTGGAACGCAGGGCATCGAGCATCTCGGGCCAGACATCTGCATGCCTGCGGGCGTACTCATCCATCATCTCTTTGCGGACCTTGAGGCGGAATGCGACTCTTTCCATGTGATTCTCCTTGAACCGTTTTAAGCGATTGCCCAAGGTTATTGGCTCTCCGAAAAGGCGTCAATCAAGCGCGAAATCCCAAGGATGTTCAAATTGAACAATTAGCCAGCCCCGCACTAATTCATGTATCGTTTCAAGTGTTCAATCGGTTTTGTTCAATTTAGGGGAGTCCTCGTGGCCAGCATTAGAGATGTAGCGAAAGAGGCTGGCGTCTCTTTGGGCACGGTCTCCAACGCCATCAATCGGCCAGAAGTCTTGGCCCCACGCACGCTTCGCAAGGTGCAAAAAGTAATTGAAGATATGGGCTTTGTTCCCAATGCCTCAGCGCGCAATCTCCGCGCCGGTCGCAATCGCGTGATTGGTTTAGTTGTTCCTGATATCTCCAATCCATTTTTTACCGATCTTGCTAAAGGTGTGAACGATGCTGCCTTTGCCGCTAAATATGTCGTGATTTTATGTAATACCGATGAGAGTACTGAAAAAGAAAATCAGTATCTTGATGTGCTTAGTGCGCAGAATGTCGAAGGAATTTTGATTACACCTGCTCGCGATACTAATCGGGCGCTCGCAAGTGTGACTGAAAAGGGAATTCGGTTAGCACTCGTTGACCGGCCCGCACTTGGGCTACAAGCGTGCAGCGTTGCAGTAAACGATTCCTATGGTGGATCACTTGCTCTCACTCACTTACAAGAGCTTGGACATCGCAATATTTTATTGCTCACTGGAAAAGAAGATATTCCACAAGTTGCTGATCGTAATGCTGGTATCCGAGAAGCACTTAAGAAGATTTCCGCCGCCGAACGTCCAGAAATTACCGAGCTCAGATTAGATTCTATGAGTGCTGCCAGCGCCTATGAAGTTATCAAGCGAAAGATTGATTCGGGAATTGATTTCACTGGAATTATCTGCGGCAACGATTTGATTGCCCTTGGCGCGATTCGTGCATTTCGCGAGAAGAATATTGCCGTCCCTGAAGAAGTTTCTGTGATTGGTTATGACGATATTGATTTTGCCGATAGCGCCAATGTGCCCCTGACTTCTATCTCGCAACCCGCTTATGAATTGGGTTATGCAGCGGCCGAATTAATTATTTCTGAATGCGAAAACCCGGAACGTCATGTGCACCAACGAATCGAATTCCAACCCCGTCTCATTGTTCGTTCTTCAACAGCTCCAACCAAATCCCATCGTGCAAATCTGAAAATCTCCTAGCCAAAGAGAAAGCGAAGACCATGTCTAATAAGAACTTCAAGCGTCAATTCCCTAAGTGGCGTGACCTTAAGCCTCTACTTCGCTTTAGCTTACCCAAGCTCAACCGCAAGAAAGCGCGCTTAGATGCAGCGCTAACTATCTGGGATCTCCGCGCCATCGCTAAAAAGCGCACTCCACAAGGCCCATTTGATTACACCGATGGCGCCGCCGAGACAGAAGTAAGCCTCAGCCGTGCCCGCCAAGCTTTTCTTGATATCGAATTTCGTCCGCATATTTTGCGCGATGTTTCTAAAGCAGATCTCACTCGCACAACACTCGGCCATACTTTCAATATGCCGGTGGGAATTGCACCGACTGGTTTCACTCGCATGATGCACTCCGAAGGTGAAATTGCTGGAGCTCGCGCAGCTGAAAAATTCGGAATTCCATTTGCTCTCTCCACACTCGGCACTACAAAGATTGAAGATGTTGTAGCGGCCGCACCTGGTGGTACCAACTGGTTCCAGCTGTACATGTGGAAAGACCGCGAAGGTTCAATGCGTCTGGTCGATGCTGCTGCAAAAGCTGGCGTGAAGAACTTAATGTTGACGGTCGATGTTCCGGCATCGGGTCACCGTTTGCGAGATTACCGCAATGGATTAACAGTTCCACCATCGCTGACTGCTAAGACAGTCCTCAATGCGATTCCCCGCCCAGAATGGGTCTGGAACTTCTTAACAACCCCAGCAATTGAATTTGCTTCAATGTCTAACTGGAACGGCACCGTTGGCGAACTTCTTGACTACATGTTCGATCCAACGATGACCTTTGAAGATTTGAAATGGATTCGCGAGCAGTGGAAGGGCACTCTCATCATCAAGGGAGTTCAGAACGTGGAAGATGCAAAGAAGGCAGCTGACCTAGGCGTCGATGCCGTTCTTCTATCTAACCACGGTGGCCGTCAACTCGATCGCGCACCAGTTCCACTTCACTTAGTGCAAGAAGTTCGTAAGGAATTAATGAGTGATCTCGAAGTTCATATCGATACCGGCATCATGCACGGCGCGGATGTCCTTGCCGCAATCGCACTTGGCGCGCAATACACATATGTTGGACGTGCATATTTATATGGACTTATGGCGGGCGGACAAGATGGCGTCGAGCGCGCGCTCGAAATCATGCGTGGACAGATGATTCGTTCGATGAAGCTAATTGGCGTAGAAACTTTGGATGAACTCAACCCAAGTCACGTACGCATCCTCAATACTCACGCGGGGCTAGGCAAGCTTCCCGAATAGCGCTTGCGCCACTATACCCCTAGGGGTATGCTCAACCCATAGGACGCCTCGAATAAAGGCCTCTGTTGGGAGTTGAAAATGGCAAGAGTAGTAATTCTTGGTGCGGGCATCGCAGGTCACACCTCTGCTTTGCATGCAAAGCGAATCCTGGGAAAAAAGACGGAAGTTATCGTTATCTCTCCGAACTCAAATTGGAATTGGATTCCTTCTAACATTTGGGTGGGCGTCGGCAAGATGAAGAAAGAGCAAGTTATTTTTCCACTGGCCCCGATCTATAAGCGCAAAGGAATTGAATTTCATCAAGCGTTAGCTAAAAGCATCTATCCAGAGGGAAATGCGAAATCGAAGAAGCCATACGTAGAAATTCTCTATACCGATTCCGCGAAGAAAGATCAGGTTGGTACAGTCGAATACGACTATTTAATTAATGCGACCGGTCCGAAATTGAATTTCCAAGCGACTCCTGGCCTTGGACCTGATGGACATACGGTTTCAGTCTGTACGGCAGGTCACGCAGTAGAGGCGGCAAAATCTTTAGCTGAATCAATTTCCATTATGAAATCTGGCAAGAACCAGAAAATTGCAATTGGTGTTGGGCATGGAACGTGTACCTGCGAAGGTGCAGCGTTCGAATATACATTCAATGTTGAGCATGAACTTCGTGCAGCGGGAGTGCGCGACATGGCAGAGATTTGGTACATCACTAACGAATATGAACTTGGTGATTTCGGCGTCGGCGGTATGGTCTTTACCCAACAAGGATTCCAAACGACAAGCAAGCTTTGGACCGAATCACTTTTCAGAGAGCGCGATATCAAGGCAATTCTTGGAGCACACGTTGAGAAAGTCGAGGCTGGCGAGATTCATTACGAATTAGTGGATGGCACCAAAGACATACTCACTTTCGATTTTGCCATGCTGCTTCCACCGTTCCGTGGCGTAGATCTTCAAGCTTTCAATGCAAAAGGTGAAGATATATCTTCAGAAATATTTGCAGCGAGTGGATTTATGAAAGTTGATGCAGATTACACACCTAAGGCGTATGAAGACTGGCGCGCAGAAGATTGGCCCAGCACATATCGAAACCCAAGTTATCCAAATATTTTTGCTGTTGGAATTGCATTTGCGCCACCACACCAAATTTCTAAGCCACGCAAATCTCCAAATGGAACTTTGATCGCCCCTTCGCCTCCTCGCACCGGAATGCCATCGGGAATTATGGGTAAGTTAGCTATTTTGAGTATCAAGGAACTCCTTGCCCACGGCCCAGATGCTCAAGTTCCTACTGCCTCTATGGCCGATATGGGAGCTGCATGCGTCGCTTCTGCTGGATCAGGACTTACTAAAGGTTCAGCTGCTGCAATGACGATGTATCCCATCGTTCCGGATTACATCAAGTATCCAAATACGGGACGCAGTGGACCAGATACCTTTGGCGAAATCGGACTCGGTGGCCACTGGATTAAATTCTTGCTTCATCACATGTTCATTTACAAAGCCAAGGCACGTCCTGGCTGGTCATTGATTCCGGAATAGGAGAGTACAGATGGAAAATCCAAATGAAGCAATTGCGCACGCACCGCTACCTACTGCGAAAACTCTAAAGTTCCGCAAGAACATCTTGATTCAGATCTGGCGCTTTACCGCGCTAAATATCAAGATGATCAAAATGATTCGTAAAGGGCACCATCCGATGGAGAGGAAGAAGTAATGGCCGTAAAGAAATCCTCACCGACACATGTGCTTGCTGATGAAGATCAGGTACAAGCAATTATTAAGCGCATCAATCGTGCGCAAGGACAACTCGGTGCGATTTCAAGAATGCTTGAAGAAGGACGCAACTGCGACGATATCGTGATTCAGATGTCCGCAGTCAGCAAAGCGGTTCACACCGCCGCCTTCACCCTGATTTCCGCAAGTCTTAAAGAATGCATCATTGAAGATAAAAATAACTCCGCCGCCGTGACCGAGAAGCTTCAAAAGCTCTTCCTTAGCTTGGCTTAACAGAAAGAAAACATGAAAAAGTTAATTGCAGTTGCCCTAGTAAGTGTCCTTGGACTTAGCGCATGTGGATCCTCAGGAGGAGCCGTGACAAATCTCGACGCAAAATCATTTTCTCAAAAGATTACCGAAGCAGGTGTAACCGTCCTGGATGTTCGTTCTGCCGGGGAATTCTCAGAAGGGCATCTCCAGGGTGCCATCAATGTTGACGTAGAAGGCATGCAGTTTGATGGAGATATTGCGAAGTTAGATAAAACTAAGGTCTATGCCGTTTACTGCCACAGCGGTCGTCGTTCAGTGATTGCAAGCAAAAAGATGGCTGACGCTGGTTTCACTTCAATCTTTAACCTCACCGGTGGAATCTTGGAGTGGACTTCAGCAGGATTTCCAGTAGTTACCGTATGAAAGTAGTCATTATCGGTGGAGTAGCTGGCGGAATGTCCGCTGCTACCCGACTTCGCCGGCTCGACCCTGAAGCCGAAATTGTTGTCTTTGAAAAGAGCGGTCACGTTTCATACGCTAATTGTGGGCTTCCTTATTATGTTGGTGGAGTTATTGAGAATGAATCCGATCTCCTTCTACAAACTCCGGAAAGTCTGCACAAGCGTTTCCGTCTAGATGTTCGCGTTTCGACTGAAGTTCTCGCTATTAATGCGGCTGCTCACACGGTAACTCTTAAGAGTCTTCTCTCTGGAGAAACCTCAGAAATGTCATACGACAAACTGATCTTGAGCCCTGGAGCAAACCCTGTCGTTCCACCCATTCCTGGAGTCGAGCGCGCACTTACCCTTCGCAATATTGAAGATGTGGAACTTATTGCTGGCGCTGTTGCGACAAAGCCTAAGAACGCGGTCGTCATCGGCGGAGGTTTTATCGGTGTAGAAATCGCAGAAAATCTAGTTCATAAGAAAATCCCTACCGTTGTTATCGAAGCAGCCCCACAGGTCCTTGCTCCACTAGATCCAGAGATGGCTACTTTTGTTGCAGAAGAGATCGCCAAGCACGGTATCGATTTGAGGCTCGGTAGCGGAGTAGCCAGTATTTCCGAGAGCAGCGTGACGCTCTCAGATGGCTCCGTACTCCCTGCCGATCTCATCATTCTTTCGATTGGAGTGAAACCTGAAATCGGTTTAGCGAAGGCAGCCGGACTCGATATCACTTCCCGAGGTGCTGTTGCAGTAAATGATTTCAATCAGACAAGCGACCTAGATATTTACGCAATTGGCGACGCAGCAGAAAAGAAGGATGCCCTTGATGGCGCTTCTACCCTGGTTCCGCTAGCAAACCTAGCTAACCGTCACGGTCGTACTGTTGCTGATCACATCTGTGGATTGCCGATTCGTGTTGTTCCCACTCAAGGTACAGCGATTGTTAAAGTTTTTGATTTAGCTGTTGCAACTACTGGTTGGAACGAGAAACGACTCAAGGCCGCGGACATTAAGTATTTAGCGATACATACGCACCCAAATTCCCATGCTGGTTACTATCCAGATTCAAAGCAGATGTCTTTGAAGCTGCTTGTAGATCCCAATTCCGGAAAGATTTTTGGAGCACAAGGTGTTGGAACTGATGGTGTTGACAAGCGCATCGACGTGATCGCCACAGCAATGCGTGGCGGAATCACCGCACCAGAATTAGCGGATCTTGAATTAGCTTATGCACCACCATATGGATCAGCAAAGGATCCGGTCAATATGTTGGGTTACGTAGCCGAGAACTTGATTTCAGGTTTAACTCAAAGCGTTCAATGGAGCGATATTGATCAAATGCATGAAGATGGTTGGTCAATCGTCGACGTGCGAAGCGCAGGAGAATTCGCCAACGGAACCATCCCTGGTGCTATCAATATATCGGTGGATGAAATGCGAGAAAAGATTACTGAAGTTCCAACTGGAAAAATAATTGTCACTTGCCAAGTTGGCCAGCGTGGGCACGTTGCCACGACACTGTTACGAAAATTGGGATACGAGGCCGTCAATCTTGATGGCGGGTATCGCACTTGGAAAAACTCACCTGCATTTAAACCCACTAATAAATAGAGAAAAGGAACCACTATGTGCAGCAGAACAACATGTCGCAAGTGTGGAAAACCAACCTGGTCAGGTTGTGGCAACCACATTGAAATCGCCCTTAAGGGCGTAGCAAAGAAAGATCGTTGCCAAGGACATCAGAACGACCCCAAGGAACCTGGTCTATTTTCACGTCTATTCGGAAAGAAGTAAGGAGAAAGTAAATGTGTAGTGCAGTTCGATGCGATAAATGCGGTAAGGCAACCTGGTCGGGTTGTGGGCAACATATCGAAGAAGCGCTTTCTCAATTTCCAGAGGATCAGCGTTGTAAATGCGATGAAAATCTTTCTGCCTGGCTCCCAGGTAAGTAGTTCATTACATGGCGACTATTGATGTAAAGAGCGATGAATTTGAAGCTATCGCCCTTAAAGATGGGATCACTCTCGTCGATTTTTGGGCTGAATGGTGCGGACCATGCAAAATGTTTGGGCCAATATTCGAAAAAGCTTCCGTTGCTCATCCAGCAATCACTTTTGCAAAAGTAGATACAGAGGCAGAGCGCGAACTAGCAAGTGCTGCGCAAATAACTTCAATTCCGACACTAATGGCTTTTCGTGACGGCATTCTTGTATTTCGCCAACCTGGTGCAATGCCAGAAGCTGGACTAAACGATCTCATTACTCAGATTGAAGCACTGGATATGGTTGCGATAAAGGCTGAAATTGCGGCGGAAGAAGTTAAGAAAAAGTTGTGAGCGCCGCACTTAACTGGAAAGAATCTCTTGCACTCTGGGCACTTCCTCAAGTAATTGTTGATCAAGCTCCGGAAAACCCTTGGATTCACCCAGTAGCGCTCTTTCAGATTCCCTCAGCGATAACCATGACTCCATCGCACCAACGTGCGTTGGATGCAATGCCGGTTGGTGGAAGTGTTCTCGACATTGGTTGTGGTGGAGGTATAGCCGCTTTTGCCCTTACTCCACCTGCTGCGAAAGTGATCGGTGTTGATCATCAACCAGAGATGCTGGAAATGTTTGCCGAAAATGCTCGAACTCGCGGTGTTCAATGCCAAACCATTGAAGGACTTTGGCCAGAAGTCGCAAGCAAGGCGCAATTTGCCGATGTTGTTACTGCACACCACGTTGTATATAACGTGGGAGATATTGCACCTTTCCTATTGGAAATGCAGAACCATGCAAATAAACGTGTTGTTATCGAAATGCCAACTCGCCACCCTCTAAATAACATGGCCGATATGTGGAAACATTTTTGGAATTTAGATCGCCCTTTAACGCCGACTCCGCACAATTTGCTCGAAGTACTTACCGAATTAGGCATTACTGCGGATATTGAAATTTGGAGCGGAGAGATGCGCGCAGAAACAAATCTTGAACAAGAGGCACGCTTCAACAGGATTCGACTCTGCTTGCCTGAATCTCGCGAAGAAGAAGTACGTCAATTCTTAAAGGATAATCCGCGCGTACAGACTCGCGAGCTTGCAACAATTTGGTGGGATAAAAAGTGAATGTGTCAGAAGTTTCCCCTTCTGCACGAAAATCTATTGCAAATACTCTGGTGGCGATTCAGTTCGCCTCTTTGACACTTCTTGCCATTGGAACACTTCTACAATTTCCAAATTCAAAATTTGAATATCTTTGGTTTGAGGTTGCTCTAATTGCGTTAGGCATTGCAGTTATTCTCTTCGCAGCCAGAGTGCTTAAACCATCGCTGAGGGTCTCTCCAATCCCAAAGCCTAATTCACCATTCATCGCCACAGGGATCTATAAATACGTTAGGCATCCCATGTATTTAGGTGTAATCCTTATCGGCTTCGGATTAGCAGGATTGGCCGATTCTCCATACTTTTGGATCGTTGAATTAATTCTGATTATCAATCTCAATATCAAAGCAAGATTTGAAGAAACTTTACTCCTAGAAATTCATCCGGATGCTTGGCACTACCAGCGCCATACTTCGCGAATCCTTCCGTGCCTCGGGAGCTCTTGCCGCAATACCTGCCTCTAAAGCGAGATGGCGCGATGAGTAAATTTCCCTGTAAACTCTCCCCACCACTTGGAGACGTCGCATAGCCCGGTCGAGTGCGCCTCACTGCTAACGAGGTAAGGGGTAAAACCCTTCAAGAGTTCAAATCTCTTCGTCTCCGCCAGTTTTACTACCCAAAGCGTCGGGAGAAATAGTGCCTCAATACAAAATTGCAATCGTCGGTGCTGGTCCCGCAGGTTATTTCACCGCTCAAGCGTTACAGAACTCTCAAACTGAAGAGCTGAGCTTTGCCATCGACATGATTGAGCGCCTACCGACTCCATGGGGTTTAGTTCGCTCCGGAGTCGCACCTGATCATCCAAAAATTAAGACAGTCTCCAAGGTATTCGAGAAGGTCGCAGCTGAGCCAGGTTTTAGATTATTTGGCAACGTTGAACTCGGTAAAGATATTGCGCTTAAAGATTTAACTGATAGATATGACGCAGTAGTTATGTGTACCGGATCATCGGTGGGAAAGAAGCTTGGCATCCCTGGTGAAGATCTAGCTAATTCCATTTCAGCTGCAGAATTTGTCCCTTGGTATAACGGCCACCCCGATTATTCTCAGTTAGATATTGATTTATCCGGCACGGTAGCCGTAGTTATCGGCGCAGGAAACGTTGCTATGGATTGTGCGCGCATGCTTGCACTCAACCCAATCGAACTTGATACAACCGATACCGCAGATCACGCAGTTAATGCTCTGCACGCAAGTTCAATTCGCAAGGTCTATATCGCGGGCCGCCGCGGGCCAGAACACGCAGCATTTACTAGCCCCGAACTTCGCGAGCTTCCAAAGCTTGAGCACACCGATGTCTATTTTGATTCTGACCTAATTGAAGATGCGCATAAGCGTGCAATTTCGCAAGCTGAATTTGGTGAACTCGAAAAGCATTTAGCGAGCAATCTTGAAGCAATGCGTTTAATTGCCAAACACCCTCATGCGGGTAATGAGCGCTCTATGGAGTTCAAGTTTTTATCAACGCCCAAGGAAATTCGCGGCGAAGGTAAAGTGGAGGAAATCATCTTTGGCATTAACAAGATTGAAGATGGCAAGGCAATCGATACTGGCGAGACCTACTCAATCAAGTGCGATTTAGTCATTTCTGCAATTGGTTACGAAGCCCTTCCCATCGAGGGCGTAGCGCTTAATAAAGGCAAAATTGATAACAACGAAGGTCGTGTTGCAGGAACCAATATCTACACAGTGGGTTGGGCCAAGCGCGGACCATCCGGTGTAATCGGCACTAATAAGAGCGATGCATCAGACGTAGTTAAATTAATTGTGGAGGATTTAAAGTCGCCAAAGTCAGCACGTGATATCACTGAACTAATTCCGGCAGGTCATCACATCGTGGACCAATCTGAATGGCAACGCATTAATTCAGCAGAGGTTTTAGCCGGAGAGCCACTCGGAAAACCGCGCGTGAAGGCCACTTCTATCGCTCAATTACTGAGTTTGGGGCAGGGATAATCAGCAGGTAGGATTGCCCAGCACTACACAGAACGCGCCTGTAGCTCAACGGATAGAGCATCTGACTACGGATCAGAAGGTTAGGGGTTCGAATCCCTTCAGGCGCACTTAGCTTTAGAAAAGATTACAAACCAAATGAGATAGGCCTCTGGATATTACTCCGGAGGCCTATTTTCCCTTTGACGAAAGGATTTAAATCGTAGCATTTTCCACACCATTGATGAGTTCACAATTTCTTCTTTTGACTGCTTTGAATTGCGAGAGCTGATTTAGTTTTCTTCCATACGGCTATAGCTCAGCGGATAGAGCATCCCTATGACGAAAGGAAGGTGGTGAGTTCGACTCTCACTAGTCGTATGGACGTAGAGTGGTTCCTGTTCGTCAGCAGGGACCATTTCTACAATTTAGTTATACAGATTAAGATTGCCCAATGCCCGCAAATAGCTCAGAAATCGTCATTGAAGCCACCAATCTCAAGAAGGTCTACGGAGATTTTGTTGCAGTTAATGGAATCAACTTCAAAGTAACCAAGGGTGAATCCTTTGGCTTGTTGGGCCCAAATGGTGCTGGCAAGTCCACAACAATGCGGATGATCTCTGCGACCCTCACCCGCAGTGAAGGCGATTTAAAAATTCTTGGTCTCGATCCAGTGACAAAAGCGCCGCAAATTCGCGCGCACCTAGGAGTTATTCCTCAACAAGATCATTTGGATAACGAGCTCACTGTTGCCGAGAACTTATACATTTACGGCCGCTACTTCGGCCTCTCTCGTGCATACCTAAAACCAAAGGTGGAAGAGCTCTTAGAGTTCGCCCAATTAGTAGAGAAGCGGAACGAAAAAGTAGAAGCACTCTCAGGCGGAATGAAGCGCCGTTTAACAATTGCCCGCGGCCTGATTAATCAGCCAGAGATCTTGATGCTCGATGAGCCAACAACCGGACTTGATCCTCAAGCACGTCACATTTTGTGGGATCGCCTCTTTAGATTGAAAGAAGAAGGCGTTACTTTAATTTTGACTACTCACTACATGGATGAGGCCGAACAGCTCTGCGATCGCATCGTAGTAATGGATAACGGCACCATCATGGCCGAGGGTTCTCCGGCCGGACTGATTGCAGAATATTCCTCTAAAGAAGTTCTCGAACTTCGCTTTGGTTCTAATAAGAATATCGAGGCGGCAAAGGCGCTTGAAGGCTATGGCGATCGCTTAGAAATTCTGCCTGACCGAATTCTGCTTTATTGCAATGATGCCGAGGCAGTCCTCGAAAAGGTAAACCACGACGGCATGAAGCCACTGACTTCGCTCGTTCGCCGCAGCTCGCTCGAAGATGTCTTCTTGCGCCTGACCGGACGCACACTGGTTGAATAATGAGCACTATTAACCGCACAGTAAGTCGGTGGACGGTCTTACATGCCGTCGAGCATCGCCTACTGATTCAAAAGAAGTGGTTTAAATCGATTCTTCTCTTTGGAATCGGCAATCCGACGCTCTACTTGCTTTCGATTGGCCTTGGCATCGGATCACTCGTCGATGCAAATACAACCGGCGTTGATGGCGTTAAGTATCTGACTTTCCTAGCACCAGCGCTCCTTGCTAACGCAGCAATTCAATCAGCAATGACTGAGACGATGTTTCCGGCCATGGCCGGATTTATTTGGGCAAAGACTTTCTTTGGAATTAGATCTACACCAATCTCCGGTAAGGGAATTGCTTCCGGAATCTGGATTTCTGCAATCTTGCAGGTCGCTTTTACAACCGGTATTTACTGGATCATTCTCTGGCTCTTTGGAGCTATGGATCATGCAGGCTCCTGGTTATCCCTGCTCACCGCTATTTATGGTGGTCTTGCGGTTGGTGCAGTCATGCTCTTTGTTGCTTCACTCATCGATCACGACGATGGATTCCTTGCAATCGTCAATCGCTTTGTCATGATGCCCATGTTTCTCTTCTCCGGAACTTTCTATCCACTGACAACACTTCCTCTCTATGTGCGGTGGATTGGTTGGGTCTCGCCACTCTGGCACTCAACCGAACTTGGTCGTTGGGCAAGTTACGGGCATTCCATCCCCGGCACAATTGCCATAATTCACATTGCTTACTTAGGACTCTGGATTGGTCTCGGTCTCTACTTTGCACGCCGCCGCTTTAATCAAAGGCTGGCCAAATAATGATTCTCAATGCAGCCGTAGATTCAGCTATCGCAATCGCAGAACGCCGTATCGGCAAACCTGGCGAGCAAGTTTTTGCTGGACGTCCCTATGTAATGATTCAGCGTTCCTTCTTAGCCTTTAAGAGATCTGCCTGGTTCGTAATCCTCTCTGGCTTTGTGGAGCCCGTCTTCTATCTTGCCTCTTTTGGTTATGGCCTCAGCAAACTCGTCGGAAATATGTCAGCAGCCGGCCATCCGATTTCATATGCAGCATTTATCGCACCCGGGCTTCTCGCAACAAGTGCGATGAATGGTGCAATTTATGACTCAACTTGGAACGTCTTTTTCAAGATGCACCATGGCAAGGTCTATAACGCAATGCTTGCAACTTCACTTGGACCGCTAGATGTTGCCATTGGTGAGATTGGCTGGGCGTTACTTCGCGGATTTACCTATGCAGTTGGATTCATGATTGTTGTAACGCCATTTGGGCTAATTCCTAGCTGGTGGGGGATTCTTGCAATACCTGCCGCGGTATTAATTGCCTTCGGTTTTGCCTCGGTTGGAATGGGAATTACTTCCTATCTCAAGGACTTCCAGCAGATGGAATGGATTAACTTCTTCATGCTTCCGATGTTCTTGTTCTCCGGAACGCTCTATTCAATTTCAGCTTTTCCCAGAGCTCTTCAACTAATCATTGAAGCACTTCCGCTTTCACAAGCTATTGGCTTGGTTCGAGATCTCACACTGGGACAGGTTCATCCAGGCACGCTATGGCACGTTCTCTATTTCGTGGTCATGATTGTGGCGGGCTTGATATTTACTACGCGCCGTCTGCAGAATCTTTTTCAGAAATAACGCTTCGCACTGCAAGAGCTAACGCCAGCACAAGTGCTGCTGGAATCAACATTGCGGTCCGCAATGAGATGAGTTCGGCCACTACTCCAATAAAGGGTGGTCCTACTAAGAATCCGAAATAAGAGATTCCAGAGACCATTGCAATCGCTTGTGAGGGTGCGATAGATGTTGAGTATGACTCCGCGGCAATTTCGCCAGCGGTACTGAACATAAGCGGTAGCACAATAGAAATACCAAGGCCGAGGCAGAACCAGCCCAGCGTTACTCCGATAGGTCCACCAATGATGAGACCAAGAATTAATCCGATACCGGCGAGTGATCCAAAAGCTGTGACTGAGTTTCGGATGCCGAACTTATGGGCAATGTGATCTCCGGATAGACGCCCAACCACCATCATGAGCGCAAAGAAAATGTAAGGAATAGTGGAAACAAATGGTGTTGCACCAAATGTGTCACGCAATAAGACTCCACCCCAGTCACCGGCAGAACCTTCGCTAAGGGCTGCGCAGAAACCAATCGCACCGAGAAGCCAGAAGATGCGGGGGCGCTTTACTCGTTTCTTGCCCTCAAAATCATGCTTATCGGCAGATGCAGGAAGTAACCCAGTGCGGATATAGATATGTATGAGAGCAATCAGAATTGCGATGGTTAAGAAGTGTCTAAAGGTAGAAATGTGATGCTGCGCGAAGAGACCGCCAAGTGCGCCACCGAGAACTGCGCCGACTGACCACATTGCGTGGAAGCGGCTCATCACGCGCATTGATGAGCGTTTTTCAATCGCGAGTGCGTGAGCATTCATTGCGAGATCTTGCCAAGAAGCAGTGAAACCATAGAAAAATAGTGCGAGGCAGAGCCACGGTAGCGAAGGCGCGAGACCCAAGAATGGATAAGTGAGAACAATGGCAGCTCCGCCCAGCAGCGTCATGGGTGCGCTTCCATATTTAGCTGCGAACTTACCGGCAATAGTGAGCGCAGTTAAGACGCCGAAAGCGGCAAAGAAAAGAGCGGAGCCAAGGGTTCCAGTGGAGATATCTAAATCTTTTTTGAAGTCGGGTACTCGTGAATAAAGTGAACCAACTGCTAAGCCGTTGATAATAAAGCTAAGTCCGGTTGCAATCGAAGCGCGTTTGAGATTGATAATTTCGCTCACTACTTCACCAGTCGTTGATATTCGATTTTGCTGCAGCGATTCATGACCGGAATGATGCTTGAGGCGGCTGCCTTTTCTGCAACCGCCTGGTCGCTGAGACCAAGCTGAAGCCAGAAAATTTTTGCATTGATAGCAATTGCTTCATCCAAGATAGCGGGAGCATCAGCAATGTTTCGAAAGACATCGACAATATCTATCTGGGCGGGGATATCGGCGAGAGTGGGATAGACCTTGCGACCAAAGAGTTCGTCTACTCGAGGATTAACAAGATAGACATCAAGATGTGAATTCTCAATCAGCCATTGGGCGACACCATAACTCGGGCGGTCTGCCTTATCGGAAACCCCAACAACGGCGATGGTCTGAGAAGTAAGCAAGAGCTCCTTCAAAATCTGGTCATTTGGCGCTTCAGCAAACAAATTTCTCCCCTTTGCCTCTTCCCGCGAGCCTATTGCTTGTTTTACCATTTTTACATGTCTAGTAAGTCAATGTCATTGGAGATATTGAGCAAGGCCGGTATCCCAGTAAATTCATCCGAACCTTGGAGTATTCAGGTCCATAACGAGAAGTTATGGGATCGCGTGATGTCACAACATCAACTTGGCCTGGGCGAGGCATATATGGATGGCTGGTGGGACTGTGACGCCATCGACCAGATGCTCACGCGCTTGTTAGAAGTCGACGTGCTCTCTTTCTTGAAAATCACTCCAACGGTGATTGCTCACGTAGCAAAATCATCTTTGCTCAATCGCCAGACCAAAGTGAAGGCTGCTGCAAATGCAAAACATCACTACAACATCGGAAATGATCTGTATTCCCGGATGTTGGATTCGGAGATGGTTTATAGCTGTGGATATTGGAACGGTGCTAAGAATTTAGAAGAAGCTCAATTCGCAAAATTAGATTTAATTTGTCGCAAACTTAAGCTGCAACCGGGAATGAAGGTTCTCGATATCGGTAGTGGCTGGGGTGGGTTCTTGCGCCATGCCGTTAAACATTATGGAGTGCAGGGAACCGGAATCTCTCCTGCAGATAACCAAGTCAATTTAGCCCGCGAAAAATCTGCTGGGCTAGATATCCAACTTATCCAACAAGATTATCGCGACCTAACAGGTAAGTTTGATCGCATTGTTTCAGTAGGAATGATGGAACATGTTGGCCCAAAGAATCTCGGGACCTTCTTTGCCAAATGTGATGACTTACTTGCCGAAGACGGAATGATGTTGCACCATACGATTTCATCTAATTATTCAAAACTAGTGACAGACCCATTCTTTGACCGGTATATATTTCCTGGCGGAGTGCTTCCTTCGCTGGCGCAGATTTCTTCGGCGACCGAGAAGAAATTCCTCATTGAAGATGTCCATAACTTTGGTCCGGATTATGACCTGACGTTGATGGAATGGCATAAGAACATAAATGTTAAATGGGATGAAATTCCTGGTTACGACGAACGATTCCGTCGAATGTGGAATTACTACCTATTAAGTTCCGCAGCTGGATTTAGAGCGCGAAATTTGCAGTTGTTACAAGTAGTTTTCCGCCGCATTCACGCAGAGGGTAAATACGAAGCCGTTCGCTAGACTTTCAGGCATGGCTAAACCAGAGAAACTCGCGTCCAATCAATTCGACCACTTTTACAAGGGTGGTTACAAAATTGGTGCGTTGCGCAATGGACCAGGCGGTCCAATGCGACCAGAAGAGTGGATTGGTTCGATGACTACTCGCTTTGGCGAGAAGACCATGGGACTTACAACTCTGAGTGATGGCACCACGCTTCGCGACTCTGTTCTTAAAGATCCAGAGAGCTGGCTTGGCGCCGAGCATCTTTCAACCTTTGGCCCAAGCAGCGAATTACTAGTAAAGCTCCTTGATCCTGATCAACGTCTCCCTGTTCACTATCACCCCAATCGCGCTTTTGCGAAGAAGCATCTCTCGCTTCAGCACGGCAAGACTGAAGCTTGGATCATTTTAGAAGCTCCTGCTGGTGCAAATGTTGGCCTTGGCTTTTCGCAAGAACAGACCAAGAAAGATATCGCAGCGATGGTGGAAGCGCGCGACTCTCAGGGCTTGATTGATTCACTTCAGAAGTTTGATGTGAAAGCGGGCGATGCAATCTTGGTTCCATCCGGAGTGCCGCATGCAATCGGCGCAGGTATTTTTGTAATGGAACTGCAAGAACCAACAGATTTGTCTGCACTTCTTGAATGGAATGATTTTGCAGTTGATGGCACCGTCGATGGCCACCTTGGGTTGGGTTTCGATACCGTGCTTGATGCACTTCGCTACAGCCCAATCGAAAAGAGCGAAGCTGCAACTCTGGTCACCAACAATCGCCTTGCTGAAGGTGCAAATACTTCAATCTTTACTGGCGCTGCCGATCCATATTTCCGCGCCGATTATCTAGGTTCTGCTTCTCCTCGCGTTGATGCAGGATTCGGAATATTTCTTGTGCTCCAAGGCGCGGGAAGTATTTCATTTGATAACGCCAGCGAAATGGCGATTGAAAAGGGCGATGCGGTGCTGATTCCAGCTTCAGCGGGAAGTTGGAAGGTGAGCGGTGCTCAGGGAATTCTCGCCCGTCCGCCACTCGCTCAGTTCGCCGCGCAGGCTATCTAGGAGTCCAGTAGAATTCTCGCCTCACAATCAATCGAAAGGCTCCACATGAAGAAGATTGCAATTAGCGCAGCTCTCGCAGCCCTACTCGTTGCTGGTGTTTCATCACCTGCATCATTCGCGGCAGCAAAGAAGATCGGCAGCACAAAGGCTGGCGGAGAAGGCACAGCATCACACGAAATGTCTGAGACCAGCGAGACTCAGAAGAGCGAAGGAAGCGGCGTCGCCAAGAAAGTAACTGTTAAGAAGACAGCAAAGAAGGCAGTAAAGAAAACTTCTGCAAAGAAGTAAGTAACAAGGTCAACTTTGGCCGTAATCCTCTCTAGGATTACGGCCATGTCCATTTTTAAAGGCAAAATTGAATCTAACGGCATCAATATCATTGATGAATCCGAGCGCTCCGGAAACCCACGTTCTCTCTTCTGGCCATGGGCCGCAGGCAATGTTTCACTTCTAGCGCTGAGCTACGGATCCTTCTTCTTAGGCTTTGGCATCTCCTTCTGGCAGGCAACCTGGGCCGCCATCATCGGAGTCATTGCATCATTTATTTTGGTGGCTGTTTCATCACTCGCCGGTAAGCGCGCTAATGCACCGACCATGACACTCTCTCGTGCTGCATTTGGCGTAAAGGGAAATATCCTCCCGGGTCTACTTTCCTATTTGGTTTTTGTTGGTTGGGAGACCGTGCTTGTTTCGCTGGCAACTCTTGCAACTGGCACCGTCTTCACGCGCGTGGGACATGTCGATCCAACTCTCTCTAAAGTTTTAGGTTTTGTTATTGCAGCAGGTCTGACAGTTTTTGGTGGAGTACTTGGCTTTCAGGTATTAATGCGTCTACAAAAATTGCTCACGATTGCCACATTAATCCTGACCCTTGGATATATGGTCCTTACTTTCAGCAAAATTAATTGGTCACATCTGAACTCGTTGCCAGCAGGTAATGCACAAGCCTTCATCGGAGCTCTAATTTTTGGAGTAACCGGCATTGGTCTGGGCTGGGTAAATTCCGCAGCTGACTATTCGCGCTATCTGCCGCGACATACATCGTCGCGAGGTGTTATCGGTTGGACCGTCTTTGGTTCTTCTACCTTCCCGATCATCATGGTGATTTTTGGCGCGATGCTCGCAGGTAGTAGCAAGAATCTCAGTGATCAGATTGCAATGGATCCAGTTGGCGCTCTCACCACACTGCTTCCTACCTGGTACTTAATTCCATTTGTGATTGTTGCAGTCCTGGGATTGATTGGCGGAGCAATTCTCGACCTGTATTCATCAGGCATCACTCTGGTCTCCATCGGGCTGCCAGTAAAGCGTTATCAAGCCGCTTCTTTAGACGGCCTGATTATGACCATAGGAACCATCTACTTAGTATGGATTGCTAAAGATTTCCTCGGACCACTGCAAGGCTTTCTCATCACATTAGGCGTACCAGTAGCGGTCTGGTCTGCAATCTTTGTTTCTGATGTAATCCTTCGCAAGAAAGATTATGTGGATACCGAACTCTTTGATGCCGGTGGTCGTTATGGGTCATGGAACTTCGCATCACTTGCTCTTTTGATAGTTGGCTCAATTATTGGCTTTGGATTTGTTACTAATACATTTGCTTCATGGCTCAGCTGGCAGGGTTACTTCTTAGGGCTGATAGGTGGCAAGAGCGGAGCATGGGCGTATTCCAATATTGGAATTCTGATCGCACTGGTTATTGGCTTCTTCGGTCATTTAATTCTCGGTCGAAAGCGAATTAGCGAACAAGAGAAATAAAAAAAGCCCCCGAATTAACGGGGGCTTTTTTGTGAGGTCTTAGATGATTGATGTGGTGATTGCGCAAGCGATGCCAGAGATAGCAATCCATGTTAACCATGAACCCACTGTGCGCTGACGCCAGAACTCAAGCACCGCATTTAAATCATTGCGACGTGAGCGGAGTGCAACTCCAAGAGCAACGAATGCTCCGAGAATATAGTGGAACATATTTGCGCCAGCGATTAAGACCCACGATGAAGCGTAAGCGCCTTCAAAGCCGAAGATCTTTTCGCCTTCTGCTTCGCCATCAACCTGGAATGGCATATGCGCCAATTGCTTCCATTGAAGGTACAAGCCAACGAGGAGAACAACGAAGGTAATCGGTGCAATGTTCTTGAACGCATTTCCACTCTTCATGGCGATGCGATGGGTAATCGCAGCAATGATTAATGGAAATACTGATACCCAGCCAGACATTGCGCTGAGCGTATGTCCGCCTTCAGGAATCCAACCATTATTTGCGTTGAGGTTACGAAGGTAGAAGTACGAGAAGATCATTCCGAATACGAATGCTCCGTCAGCGACAATCAGTAGACGAACACCTAAGCGTTCACGGCGACCCACCTGAATAGGTGCGTCATGATGAACATGGAAGCGAGTATCTCCGCTCATTAGTTGCCAGCCTTTCCGTATCCATAAGGATCACTTGTAACGACGGGTGGAGTATCAAAGTTAACGAGTGGGACTGGATAAGGAACAGTCCATTCAAGTGTCTTTGAACCCCATGGATTCATTGGCGCAATCTTTCCGTGGCGCCATGAGTGAATAACTGCCCAGAGAAGAACAATCATTCCGAGTCCGATCATGTAAGCACCAATGGAGCTAATCAAGTCAGAAGTTGCGAAGTTAACAGAGTAGTCAGCTACACGACGTGGTTGACCTTCGGCACCGGCGATAAACATGCCGAGGAAGAGAACCTGGAAGCCAATCTGGACTAACCAGAAGGAGATGTAACCCGCGCGCTCATTGAGCATGCGACCTGTCATCTTAGGGAACCAGTAAGCCAAACCAGCGAGAGCACCAGTAAGGGCAGCTCCCATCAAGGTGTAGTGGAAGTGCGCAGTGACATACATCGAACCGTGCAAGTAGTTATCAGCAGGTACATCTGAAAGATAAAGACCGGTGATTCCACCAATCAAGAAGTTCCAGAGGAATGCATAAACACCGAGCATCGGAAGTTTCATCCACGGACGTCCGCGCCACAAAGTGCCGAGGATTACCAAGAAAATCAGACCGGTGGGAACCGAAATCATTTCGGTCGTAACCATGAATGGTCCGTTCAACATTGGCATCCAGCCAGACATATACATGTGGTGTGCCCATACCAGAATCGATAGGCCAGTAATTCCAGCAAAGCCAGCGATTGCTGCGTTGTAGGAGAAGAGTGGCTTGCGTACGAATACCGGTGCGATTTCCATAAGGACAGCAACACCAGGAATCAAGATGACGTAAACCTCTGGGTGACCCATGATCCAGAAGAGGTGGGCATAGAGCCAGCCGCTTCCGCCGAGGTTTGCATCAAAGAATGTGGTTGCGTAAGAACGATCCAAACCAGTCATGATCATCGAGACCATAAATGTTGGGAACGCTGGAATTGCTAGTGCGACCGACATGGTTGCGCCAACAACGAAGATAGGAACGCGGTTCCACTTCATGCCCTTTGCGCGCATCGCGACAACAGTTGCGGTGATATTTGCACCGGCGACTGCAGTCGAAACTGCAAAGATAATGATGGTGGCAATAAATGCATTCATACCGGGACCGGCCTGAATACTGAGAGGTGCGTAAGCGGTCCAACCTGTTGGAATTCCACCTAAGAACCAAGCGCTGCAGAGCACTGGGATCGCAGTGAAGAGAACCCACCAAGAGAGCGCGTTCAAACGAGGAAATGCCATATCGGCGGCACCAATCATGATTGGCATGATGAAGTTACCGAATGGGCCGGTCACAACAATGATCATTGCAATAATCATTGTGATTCCGTGCAAACCTACGAGTGAGTTGTAGATAGTTGGTCCAACAAATTTAGAACCAGGTTGAATCAAGTTGGTGCGGATCATCATTGCCATAGTTCCACCAACACCAAGCAAAGCCATAACGCCCACCATGTATTGGATTCCTACGACTTTGTGATCGGTGCAGTATTTGAAGTAGCGCTTGATGCCTTGTCCGTCACCGGCAAGGTAAAGCTGCTCTTCATCAGTAAGGTCCTTACCGACTAACCAACGGAATGGTCCAATGAATGCACCAATACCGACCATAAAGCCGATGCTCCACATGAACATAGTTGCAAGAAGTGTGCGGTTATAGTTTTCGAAGACACCAGCTGAATCTCCACCGAGACCGTAATATGTTGCAAGAGCGAAAATTACTCCGACAACAAGTCCGGTTCCCATATTGAGTTTGGTAATCAAACTCTTTGATGGATTAGGCACGGGACGCACTGATGCGTGATGATCGAGTGTTGTCATGCTGTGTGACCTCCTTGATGAGCAGTAACCCAGGTATTGAAGTCATCAGCTGACATCACCTTGCCTGAGGTCTCCATATATGCGTGATACAGACCGCATAGCTCAGCGCACTTCACATCGATGTCGCCAAGTTTGTTTGGAGTTGTATCTATAACAGTTGTTTGTAGTCGGTTGGCGTCAACTTTCACACCTAGCTGGACTGGCCAGAATGAGTGGTTAACATCTACCGAAATGATTTTGAATTCAACCGGACGATTGATTGGCAACATCAATTCATGTGATTGAACGCCTTGCTCTGGATAGTTAAAGGACCAGGCCCATTGCGAGCCGGTTACTTCAACAACCATTGCATTCTTCTTGTGTTCCGCAGTTGCTGCTGATGCTGAGTTCATCTCAATGAGGCCATAGACAACTGCCACTAAACACAGGGCGCTAGAAACAATGACCCAGAGTCCAACTACCAAGCTATTGGTACGAAATCCTGGTCCATCAGCCGGTGGTGTATCGCCTTTGTGGCGATGCAAGAAGGTGTAGATGGAAAACCCAAGAACGATTCCGCACACAGGAGCGGAGATCCAAGTAAAGATAACTATCAATCGCTCAATAGATTTCATATCAGTACTCATGGCTGTTGGCATCCAACTTGGATAAATCCAACCGCCGATAACAAAGAAGATGGCAGTAACGAGTACGCCCCACGCAGTTGCTACGCGGACTTCACGTTGCTTGAAGATTGCCGCAAGTTTTTCGCCTGGCGTTGGTTCCATTTCTACTAAGCCATGGTCATCACTCATGCGACGCTCACCTTTCCAGACATATATCCGTATGCGCTCATTGCTGCACCGAATTTGGCATAGGTGCCGTCACCACATGGATATTCGCAGTTCCACACATACTCACCGGCGCCGCCAGTGATGAAAGAGAAGGTCATGGTGTGGCCTTTGTAGTTAGTTCCTGGATCCTTCGTAGGAAGGAAACCATTGTCGCCTTCATCTACATGTTGAAGAGGAATATTTACAAAGAGAGGATCACGATTGGAACTTGGGAGGCTATGGATTGTAAATGTATGTTGAACCTGATCCGCGGGAATCTCAGTGACATCAACACCATCTACATTCATAGTTCCGCCAACGGTTCCGACAACTTTTCCAAAGAAGGGAGCGTTAAGCTTCTCGCCGCCGTCATAACCGTGGATGGTCATTGTCACGTAGGTATGTGCGGGAAGAACGATGTGACTGCTCGGACCGTACTGAACGTAATCCTTCTTATTGATGGTGTTATAACCCATCTCCTTCGCCTGCGCGGTATCGGCATAGACACCCATAGTGATTGTTGCCTTCGGGTAGGTCTTGCCATCTACAACGATGGTCTCTGCAGTTTTAGTTGCGTACAACTTCTTATGTGGATCTGCGCTCGCGCTATGCAGCGTGAATCCCACAACTCCAACAACTGCAACCATAAGGAGCACGCCAACAACGGCGCTTAGTGCTCTCTTACTGGCGGTCATCGTGGACTCTTTTCCCGACATGTCCCAGCCTTTCGTCCGATAACCTCGCTAGATAAGTGAGGTGGCTTACTAATTAGGTAGGATACGCCTGAGAATCCACTGTGCATACTCTTTGCATATAACGAATTACTGAGTTGGGGGCCAGATGACGCTCAACCCCCTCTGGGATCTTTTCTTCGCCCTCGTTCTGGGCGGAAAATTGGTCTGGTACTTCGCCGAGCGCCCCAGCGCCCATGGCGTCGCTCGAATCCGCCAATTCCTCTTCGTCCTCGGTATGGGGATGGCCATCATCCTGCTGGTCGGACCTGTTCCGCATGCCGCAATCCACACCTTCTGGATTCATATGGTTCAGCACGTTGGGCTGATGATGCTGATCTCGCCATTGATTGTTCTTGGGTCGCCCGTGCGTATCGCGGTCAATTCTCGATTTCCACAAGTGCGCAGGGTTGTCATGGCGCTCGCAAGAAATTATTTAATTCGCCAACTCTTTCGCCTGCAAGTTGGCTTCGTTCTCTTTCTTACTATCTTAATTTTGACGCACTTCTCACCGCTAGCAAATGCCGGCATGGTCAACGCAAATGTTCATAGTTTCGAACTCATACTCTTTTTGGTCGGCGGATTTATTTATTACCTACCCGTGATGGAGGGCAACCCCACGCCCTTTCATGTTCCATATTATTATCGCGTCGGTTCGCTCTTTGCGATGATGCTTCCCGAAACAATGACTGGCTTCTTCTTATATTCCGGAAATAAATTGCTCCACGATATTCCAGCCGGACAGAGCACAATGTCAGGTATGAGCGATCAGCATCGAGGCGGATCGATTATGTGGGCGATGGGAATGTTGATTGATGCGTTGTGGATTGTCTTAGCTGCGCGCGATTGGTTTAATAATGAACGCGAACTTGCCGAATTAGAGGACCAAGAATGACTGAGATCAAACCTCCACAAGAACCAGATCCAAAACGAAAGTGGCTGCTCTTAGGAATTCCGCTCTGCATTGTCATGGGGTTACTTGAATTTGATCGCGCACTTGGCGGAAATAATCGCAGCTGGTTGTACGTCTTCGAGTGGCCATTCTTTGGCCTCTTCGTTTATTACATGTATTGGAAGCTATCTCAGCCGCAAGAAGAGTATGACGATGTGGATGACCCACGTCGCGAACTCGAGGAGTAAGAACTACCAAGAAGTATGTAGTGGGCGTCCTTCTGCATAACCAGATGCAGATTGAATTCCAACGACAGCTTTTTCGTGGAAATCTTTTAAGCTAGTTGCACCCGCATATGTGCAAGATGAACGAACACCAGAGATGATTTCATCAAGTAAATCTTCAACTCCTGGACGCGCAGGATTGATATACATGCGCGAGGATGAAATTCCTTCTTCAAAGAGCGCTTTTCGGGCGCGATCAAAAGCACCTTCAGTCGCGGTACGTGCGGCAACAGCGCGAGCCGATGCCATGCCAAAAGATTCCTTGTAGAGACGGCCATTGGAATCGCGATTGAGATCGCTTGGTGATTCGTATGTTCCAGCAAACCAAGAACCAATCATTACTTGCGCAGCGCCGGCAGCAAGTGCCAATGCCACATCGCGCGGATGACGTACGCCGCCATCTGCCCAGACATGTTTGCCATGCTTTGCTGCTTCTGCAGCGCATTCAAGAACGGCAGAGAATTGCGGACGACCAACACCGGTCTGCATTCGAGTCGTGCACATTGCACCAGGTCCTACGCCCACCTTGATGATGTCAGCGCCAGCTGCGATTAAATCGCGAGTTCCTTCGGCGGTCACAACATTGCCAGCAACGATTGGAATCTTTGGTGAAAGTGCACGAATAACTTTGAGCGCTTCAATCATTTTAAGTTGATGGCCGTGCGCGGTATCAACGACGAGCACGTCAGCGCCAGCATCAATAAGGGCTTTTGCCTTAGCGCCAACATCACCATTAATTCCAACAGCACAAGCAATGCGCAAATTCTTATTTGCATCTATGGCAGGTGAATACAAAGTTGCGCGAAGCGCGCCTAGCCGAGTCAGAATTCCAACGAGCTCACCCTTTGAATTTACGACTGGCGCAAGTTTACGACGATTGGAATTTAAGAAATCAAATGCTTCACGCGGTTCGATGGAATCCGAAACAGTGACTAAATCTTTGCTCATAATTAGATGAAGTTGAGTGAAGCGATCAACACGTTCGCAATCAGCCTCAGTAACTATACCTACGGGCTTCATATCTTGAACAACGATGAGCGCGCCATGTGAGCGCTTATTAATCAGGTCAATTGCATCAGCCACAGTTTCATCAGGAGAGAGAGTGACTGGTGTATCAAAGAATGTGTGACGCTCTTTTACCCAGGTGATGACATTCTTGACGACTTCAATGGGAATATCTTGTGGAATCACGGCCATGCCACCGCGACGAGCAATCGTCTCGGCCATACGACGACCAGATATCGCCGTCATATTTGCTACAACAATCGGAATAGTTGTGCCGGTGCCATCATTGGATGAGAGATCAACATCCATACGGCTTGCGACGTTAGATGCAGCGGGGACCATGAATACATCGTCATAGGTCAGGTCGTGGCTTGGATTATTTAAGAAACGCACGTGGGCAAACTATACCCCCGCCTTTCTTTAAGGGGTCAAGCCGAGCGGGAACGGAAGCTCTGGATGAACTTTTCTGCCTTGATTGCAGCTATGCCGACCTTTACCAATTCGCTGGCGCGAGGATAGATGACATACCGAGGTTGCCATTCGGGTTGGAACTTGGCGTTGAAGCGGTAGAGCGATTCCACCTGGAACCAGTTAGAAAAAAAGCTAATTATATTTCGGGTGCCGCGCGTGATTGGTCCAGCACTTATTTTATTTGCTCGCTCAAAGAGCGAACGAAATGCAGCGAAGTTAAGTGAGATGTGAGTAAAACCATTCTCCTTTGCCCACAAGGTTGTACCGACAATCATCAACTCATTAATGCCGAGTTCTGAATCCTTAGAACGTTGCATCCGATCTAAGGAGAGTTTGTGACTTCCCCAGGGAACAAAGTAAAGCAGTCCAGTAATTTGATTATCTAAAGTTGCGACGGTTATGTACGCCTCGTCGTCTATAGATTCACCGAAGCGATCCATGGACATAGAGAAGCCACGTTCAGGTACTCCGTAACGCCAAAGTTTTGCAAGTCTGCGCAATTCATTTTGAGTCTCAAGTGGAAGTTCAACAAATTTGCTGGTGTAAGAGTCGTAGCCCTTGCGCTTAACGCGATTGACCATCTGTCGGACATTGCTAATAGGACGGCCCTCTAACGAGAAATCTGCAACGTTGATAATTGCCTCATCGCCAATTTCAATGGCGAGCATTCCAGCTTTTTCAACCCAGACCTCCCCGCCCCGATCTCCTGCGCCCATCACGGCGGGAGTCCAAGCATGGGCTTTAGCAATGGTTAAGAATTTTTCAATTACTTCGGGCCACAAACTAAATTCACCAAATGGATCTCCACTAGCGAGCATCACGCCGCCCTGCACGCGGTAAGCAATTCCAGCCTTTTTATTCTCGCTCCAGACCACGCTCTTATCGCGTCGTGTCGCGAAATATCCGAGCGAATCTTGATCCTCGTCAAGTTTGATTAACTTTTTAATTTGTTGGAGCTCATCCGCATCCATAGTTTTGATTTCTTCGACATGTTTAAAAAAGAACCATAACGGAATGATGAGTGTGGCGATACCAAAAAAAAGTAGCGTGATATCGAAGGCATTAGAAACAGCTTCGCTGGAGAACTCGACAGGCCCCGATATCCCGATCAGACCTTCAAGAACGGTGAGAACAACATTTCCAAAAGATGGATTTCCTACCGTCTGTCCTGCATGGCGAAAATAAAGAATAAAGATTCCCGCAAGTATTACTGCCACTAAGCCAATGAGAAAGGCGCGCACTGGCTGGAATTTTGTGGTGGGGTCGGAGACCGCGTAGAACTCTTTACGAAAGATAATGAGTGCTACGAGCAAAGCCGAAATTACACTTAATTGCAGTGGGTGAGACCTTGATCTAAATAAATCAGATACAAGGTTGATAAGCAAAATTGCGACGGTTAGTCCCCAGGCGCGTTTCTTACGTCGAATTAGGCCGCGAGCCACAATGATGAGAATGACTCCAGTAAAGACTGCAGTTGCAAAGGCAGTGGAGTTAGCAACGAGCGGTAAGTAGGTATCAATTTTTTCGGCTGATGCTTTGAAGGGGCGTAAAACGTTCGCCAAAATATCAATCACGCCAACTAGGTAAGCAGAACGCCCAATTACTCGAGGGGCATAATCCCGAAGCTTGGTCATCTAAATACTCCTGTATGTCCTAATGAATAACGACCCGGTTGTGGATAAATTGCTAAACCATGTGGTTCGCGGCCGACTTTAACTTTAGTTAAGAATTTTCCATGAGGGATATCAAAAACATAAACAACATCGTCATAGCGTCCCGATACCCAAAATTGTTTTCCATCGGCAGAGATGCCGCCCATATCCGGGCTTCCACCACCGGGAATCTTCCATTTTGCAATTATTTTATTATCGGCAAAACGTAGAACTGAGACGCTACCTTCGCCCCGATTAGTGATGAGAGCAGTCTTTGAATCTCGAGTGACATAGATGCCATGCGCTTCTTTACCTGTCTCGATCAATGTGAAATGTCCAAAATTATTGGCAGGCATTGCCCAGACACCATCAGACATCATGTCAGCAATATAAAAAGTCGATCCGTCTGGTGAAATCTTTACATCCTGAGCCATTGGTTTTGCATTTTTAAATGTGGGGAGCTTGGCAACTTTAACAACGGCCATCTTTGCAGTATTAATGAGTAAGACATTTCCAGAGAATTCGCATGAGACGACAAAGAAGTTTCCGTCCTTAGTCCAGTCCGCGTGATTGACGCCAGTGCACGGAACATTAAGCGTTTTCTTGATCGCCATCGTGTGAGGATCTCTGAAAACAATTTGCTTGTCAGCTTCTGCCATCACTACGGCATATTTTCCGTTTGGTGTGAAGTAGAGGTTATAGGGGTCATGAACGTAAATGGACTTACCCGCTGTCACCGTCATTGGATCTATCGGAGTTAAGTAATTTCCTTCGTTGTCATTGACCCATAAGGTTTTCAGATCCCATGAAGGGACAACATGCTGAGGCCCACGTGGAGTTTTGAACGTTTTCACAATTTTGAAGGTCTTGGGATCTATCACTGAAACCGATGCGCCGCTGTGGTTAGGGACGTAAACACGTTCCGGCATATTCTTTACAACGTCACCGAGATTTCCCGCTCTATCTGCGGAATAAATATCGTTTAGATCTAAGACTGGCGGCATGCCAGCTAACGGAGTTATCGCGGATGCTGAAAGAGTTGAAATTGAAAGAAACGTTATAAAAAATATTGAAATTAATTTCTTGTGATTCATATCTTTCCGAGCATTGTCGTAAGAGTCACTGGCGTTAAGCCCTTGTTCTTCAATTGTTCTAATAATGCAGGCATCGCATCAATCGTATTTTGATGGCCAAAGTGCATGCTCACGATTGAGCCATTCTTTACATTGCTCATCACGGATGAAATTACTTTTGCTTTGTTGACATCTAAATAATCTAAAGAATCAACTTCATAGGAAATGCATTGGTTGTATCCATACTTGACTGCAGTCTTTCGAATTAAGGCGGTGGAGTTCTGAGTTCCGGAGGGTCTAAAAAATGATCCGTGATTACCGATTTCGCTTTTGAGTTCATTTGCACATAAACGAATTTCTGAATCAACTTTGGAGGCAGAGATGGTCTTCATCTGGGTATGCGTGTAAGTGTGATTACCGATGTCATGCCCGGCATCCAACATTGACTTGGTCATTCCTGGGTTCGCCTTAATCCAGGATCCCACAGCGAAAACCGTGACCGGAGTGGCATGGGCTTTAAGAATTTCAAGCAATTTCTTGGTGTGAGTGGTATCGCCGTTGGCATGGAAAGTAAGAGCAACATTTGCCTTATCGCGCGGACCATGAGAGATGTCGGGCGAGAGCGCGGAGGCAATTTCGCCGAACCCGGATGTCGCTAACCCAGCAATAGATGCGGCCGAAACGCGTATGAAATCCCGTCGGTTTAGTGCCATGTGAGCAGGGTACTCCTGCACGGCGGGTCGGCACTTGTTAGAGTCGGGCACGGGTATTTTCCGCGGTACAGGGATGGAGGTTCCATGAGCGAAGACGATGAGTCCGGCGATGACATCATTACCGAAGAGATGTTGTGGGAGCGCATTCCAGAAGTTCAAGGAATTGACCGTGCAAATACTTATTACGAATTAAGTGCCCGCATTTATGCCCGGGGCCAATATGACGAGGCGCTGGCGCTTGCCGAAACAGCGCGCGATATTTATGCCGAAATTGAAACCCCAAGTTCTATCGATGGTTTAGCTCAGGCATATTCAGCGATTGGTTACAACCTCAACCAACTCAAGCGCATGAATGAAGCTGCACATGCGATGAGCAAAGCAGTGGAACTTTTGCGAGATTCAAAATCTCCTATGGCCATTGATTTAGCGTGCACCCTGGGCGACTGGTGGTTTAGCTCTAAGGAGTACCAAAAGACGATTGATTGCATGAGCGAATGCGTTCAAGAGCATCTCGTTGATGGCAACGATAATGGCGCCGCAAATGACTTACACCTCATTGGTTGTTCTTATCGTGAGCTCGGTGAGTTCAATAAAGCCCTGGATGCATTTAACGAAGCGCGTTCACTCTTCAAAAAGTTGAAAGAAGTGGTCAATGTCGCTCGCTGCGATCAAAAAATTGCCCATTGCTTGACCGCACTCGGAGATGGCGAAGGCGCACTTATCGCTGCGCAGAAATCGCTCGATGTCTTTGTTACCGCGCACGACCACTATCGCGAGACTTACTCACTTCTTGAAGTAGGTAAGGCGCAAATTCTGGTCGGGCGTGATGAAGAAGGTCTGGCATCGCTCGAACGGGTTCTCGAAGTAGCGACCGATACTGATTCAAAAGATTTCGAATTCATTTTAGATATTGAACGCCGGATTGCCGCCGTACTTGCCAAGCTTGGTCGCACAACTGAAGCTGACGAAATTACCCGCCGCCTTGCTGCTATTTCGGAGGTAATGGAGGATTAAGGTGTTGCATCGCCCATGCATACATGGCGATTGCACCAGCTGCTGATGCGTTCATAGAGCGCGTCGATCCATATTGGCGAATCGCCAAGACCGTTTCACAGATATTTACGGCCTCATCACTCATGCCGGCACCCTCTTGACCAAAGAAGAGCACACATCGCTCAGGGAGTCTGGTGGCTTCTAACTCTTTCGAAATCGGCAAGTTATCTATTCCAATAATTGGAAGTGCGTTCTCTCGGCACCACTGTGCAAAATCTGCCACCGTGGGATGGTGCATAACGTGCAAATATTTATCGGTGACCATTGCACCACGTTTATTCCAGTCGCGCTTTCCAACGATGTGAACTCTCGAAACGTTAAATGCATTTGCAGTGCGAACAACTGAGCCAATATTTAAATCGTGCTGCCAATTTTCAATTGCAATCTCTAGCGGGTGTCGCTTCTTATCGAGGTCAGCGACAATCGCTTCTAACTTCCAATAACGATAATGATCCAAAACATTTCGGCGATCACCTGCGGCGAGTAGCTCAGGATCAAAGTGTTCGTCGCTAGGCCAAGGTTCGGGGTGGGGCCCAACTCCGACAACCGGATAGAATTCGCCAGGCCCAATTTCAGCGGCCGGAGGGCTAACCTTCTTATCCATTCCTTAACTTTAGGGGCGAAAGTGTTGAAGCAAAAATCTTGGGTGCCGGCATATATCGCCCTCGGCACGGTCTGGGGCTGCTCCTTTATTTTTATTAAGCAAGGCCTGGAATTTCTCACGCCATTTGGTGTTGCTTTTGGTCGATGTGCGTTAGGCGCGCTCTCACTCATCATCGTGCTGAAGGTACGTCGCCAAAAATATCCTCGCGCGCGAAGTACCTGGCTCAAACTTTGGATTGTTTCGATGCTTCTGAATGTCTTTCCTGGAATTCTCTTCGCCTATGCCGAGGTTCATGTCACTTCAATCTTGGCCGGAATTATCAATGCCACAACCCCATTGATGACCCTAATCGTCATGCTTACTGTCTTTCGCGAAGAAAAAGTTCTACCCCATCAAGTTATAGGTCTCATCGTCGGTGCGATCGGTGTATTAAGTGTGCTCGGAATTTGGCGCGGCGTTGGCCACAATTCCTGGGTTGCAATTCTTGCTCTACTTGCAGCTGTTACCTGTTATGGAATTTCATTTCCATTTACTCGACGATATGTGCTGCCACTAGGTCTTCGCACCGATGTCATGGCCACAACTCAAATAACCGCAGCGGCAATCACGCTCTTGCCGCTCTATCTCTTTAATGGAATTGCTAAGGATGAATATCGATTAGGGCCAGTCCTTTCGATGATTGGCCTTGGCGTTCTCGGGACAGGTTATGCCTACATCTGGAACTTCTCCATTATTTCTGCAGCGGGAAGCTCAATCGCGAGTTCGGTGACATACCTGACACCCGTAGTTGCAGTATTCGTAGGCTGGATTTTTCTCGGCGAGAGCATCACCTGGAACCAGCCCGCTGGAGGAGCGCTCGTCGTATTAGGCGCAGCAATTTCACAGGGTCGGTTCAAGAAGAAACTCACGGCATAATCCTTCAATGCGCATAAGAATTAGCTTGGTTGCACTTACCGCGATTATCTGCGGTCAGGTCCTCTCACCCGTACATGCGCTCTCACTTCCTACCTCTTTTATTAAATATGCCAGCTCAGTTAATTTGGCCCATCCAGGAATTGTGCTGATGGATCCTGTTACCTCTGATGTGCTGTATTCCTCTCAACCAGATGTCGGCCGCGCACCCGCATCTGTAATGAAATTGCTTTCTGCAACTCTTGCCTCTTCGGCACTCGACCTTCAATCTTCTTTCCACACCTCAATCGCAACAACTTCAGAGCCAGATAGATATGTGATTACTGGAGACTTTGATCCATGGCTAACTTTGAGTCTTCACGAGTCAACTAAATTCGGTGCGGCGCTCTCTCCAACTTTGATAAACAAGGCGATAGAGCGAAGTCCAAGTATGAAGCGAATTGTGATTGACTATTACGGTTTGTATGACAAGGATTTGGAAGAGTTGAAGAAGTTTTATCGAGGCAGGGTTTATCTAAGTATCAACAAACTTTCTTCGCTCCCAGCTGCGCAGGCAAAGGCAGTCGAACCAATTGCCACCATAACTTCACCAACAATTTCAGAAATTCTTAAGTTCACGTTGTTGTGGAGCGATAACACCAAAGCGGATCGACTTGCTCGACTCTCGGCAAAAGCTCTTGGATTTACTCCGGATGCACCAGGAATTAAATTAGCGTTTGAGAAAGTATTGAAAGACCTCGGAGTAACAACAGAGGGACTAGAAATTTATGATGGCTCGGGTCTCTCTAAAGAGAATCGGGTCACGGCCCGAACGATTGCAGAATTATTGGTCAAAATAAAAGATAAGCCAGAGTTCGCTTCAATCTACGAAGGTTTACCGACGGCGGGCATCAGCGGAACACTTCAAAAGCGGTTTGTTGAAGATGCGCCAACTGCGGTGGGATTAGTAAAGGCAAAGACCGGCTGGATCAACGGAACCGTGAGTCTTGCTGGGTATGTGACCGTAGGGGAAGGGCAGTACGTCTTTGCAATTATTGCGGATCGGATTAAGCCGACTGAACCTCGCCGTAAGGCGGCACGCGAAACAATCGACAAGATGCTGGCTACGATTGCCAAACCAATCCCGACAAATTAACCAATTCATTGCCAGAACCTGAGAGGATGAGCGCCGTGAAGAGCTCTCCTATATCTCCCTACATCGCGCTAATGAAACTTCGCGTGGTGGAGCTACTTCTTGTCACCACACTTCCAGCACTTTTCTTGGCCGCCAAAGGCGTGCCCGGGCTAAAAGTCACCGTCGCCACTTTGATTGGCGGAACACTTGCGGCTGGTGCATCCAATGCATTTAACATGATTATTGAAGTTGATTCTGACCGCCTGATGGATCGAACATCTAAGCGACCACTTGTTACAGGCCAAATAACAGAACAAGCAGCCTTTATTTTTGCTTCAGCGCTCACACTTAGCTCATTAGCAATCTTTAAGATTTTTACAAATACTTACGCCACTGTTCTTACTGCAGCAGCAATTGTCTTCTATGTTCTCTTTTATACGATTGGGCTAAAGCGACGCACCTCGCAAAATATTGTCTGGGGTGGAATCGCCGGCTGCATGCCAGTTCTGATTGGTTGGGCCGCCGTTGCTGATGGGCTATCTCTCACTGCTTGGTTATTTTTCTTAGTAATTTTCTTCTGGACGCCACCGCATTTCTGGGCCCTTGCCATTAAATATAAAGATGATTATGCAGCTGCGGGAATTCCGATGTTGCCAGTTGTTGCATCCATGAAATCGGTCGAAAAGCAGATGTGGTTGCACACAATCGGCATGATCATCGCTTCACTTGGCGTTAACTACTCTGAGAAGCTGCCGTGGTGGTGTTGGGTTGTAACCGCACTCTTAGCTGGTGGATTTATCCAGCAACTACTGCGCATTCGAAAAGGCGATGGCGGTAAGGCAGCCGCCAAGCTCTTCCAATGGTCGATCACCTATTTGAGCGCTTACTCACTCCTATTAGTGATTGCGGCCTTACTCAAGTAACTCTTTTCCTCTCTTTTTCCTGCACCTGAGGATTTAAGTAGATAGCGCCAGCGATGCCCGCTAGATTCAACTCATGAGTCAATCAGCAATCACAGTTACAAATCTCAGTAAGAAATATGGAGATCGTGCAGCACTTGCTAATGCAAATTTCGAAGTTCCGCTCGGCACTATCTGCGGATTTGTTGGCCCCAATGGTTCGGGTAAGACAACGACTATTCGTATGTTGCTGGGGTTGATTTCACCAACCAGCGGAAGTGCAACTGTATTAGGTGAGAGCATCACACATCCTGATAAATATCTGCCTCGAGTCGGCGCAATGATTGAGGGACCAGCTTTCTATCCTGCACTCAGCGGCGAGGAAAATTTACGCGTTCTCGCCAGCCTGGGTGGCTTTCCGCAGGATCGAGTAGCGCCACTCATTGATCGGGTGGGCTTAACAGATCGCGGTGGCTCCAAGTACAAGACCTATTCATTAGGCATGAAGCAACGACTTGGAATTGCAGCCGCGCTACTTCCAAATCCAGATTTATTAGTACTGGACGAGCCGACCAATGGTTTAGATCCATCTGGAATTCACGAAGTCCGCGAACTTATGCGCGATTTAGCAAACCAAGGCACAACCGTCTTTGTCTCTTCACACTTGCTCGGTGAACTTGAGATGATTGCTGAATATCTGGTGATGCTTCGTGAAGGAAGAGTTATTTATACCGGTAGCACTGCAAATCTCTTATCTGCGCAACAACCAGTCTTAGTTGCAACACCTGAATACGGTGTTGATCTCGCGCGACTTATTGAGATTGCTCGTTCGCATGGACATGAAGCATCTGTCGTTGACGATCAGGCGCACATAATTAGTGAATCGGATTGGGGCGCCGAACTTAATCGTCTTGCTTTCGAAGCTGGCATTACCTTGGCCGCGCTCACCGCAGTTCGACCATCGCTAGAAGAGACCTTCTTTACCTTGACCGAAAAGATAGGGGAGTAATTATGTTGAGATCATTCTTTGCTGAATCCCGTAAGTTACGTCGTCCCACTCTGGCCCTCTCCACACTCTTGACGGTGGCAGCGTTCTCTGTGCTCTTTACCTCAATTGTTTACTTGCGCATCAAATCTGGCGAACCAAATACCAAGATGGGCGAACGCATCACCGCAACCGAACTCAGCCAATACATCGGACTTGTCTACGGATTCAAGTTGGTTTCTTTCTTCTTGGGAATCACCGCGCTCTGCATCTTCGCATCTCAGACTGCTCAAGAATATACATTCGGAACTTTACGCAATCTCTTGGTGCGCCAACCCATTCGCATAAAGATCTTGGCTGGCAAATTTTTAGCCATGAGCTTATTTGCAACCATCATGGTTGCCTTCACCGCAGTGATGACTATTGCTACTTCATACGCACTTGCCGGAAAGGGTGGTGTAACAACATCAGCATGGATGAGTGGCGATGCAATCCAATTACTTGGTGAGACCTTCGGAAATATCCTCCTCTCCACTATCGGATTTGGAACCCTAGGAATGATTCTCGGACTTCTCTTTAGATCTCCGATTACTGCAATCTCCATTGGAGTGCTCTGGTCACTTATTCTCGAGACAATTCTTGCTGCCGCAATCAGTAGCACCCTGAAGTGGTTGCCGGCACAGAACATCGCCAATATTGCAGAAGGTGGAAGCAGAACGATTGGATATTCCCATTCCCTCCTCGTCTCACTCGCTTACCTGGGAGTTGGCTTGGCGGTTGTCTCACTGCTCTTTAAGCGACGAGATGTAGCTAATTAATTTCTGAGCTAAAACTGCGTTTTCATAAAGCGCAATAAGTAGCCGCTGCTTTATTCTTAAACCTCCCCGGGGGTTATTTATGAAGCGCAATTTTGCAGTTCGCACCGCTATCGCGATGATGGCTGCGACGACTCTTATCGCTCCTCTTTCGGGCGTCGCTACTGCTAAAACTCCAAAGCCAACGCAAGCACAGATTGATGCGGCAAAATCCGCCGAAAAAGCTAAGCAGGCAGCAGCCGCCGCAGCGCAAGCAAAGCTAAGTTCTGCAACCAAGACTCTTAATCAATTAGCTGCGGTTGCTAATAAAGCAGCAGCTGCCTATCAAAGCGCGTTAAAAGAACTTTCGATTGCCACATCTAAGGCAAATGCAGCAGCAGCGCATGCAGCAGCCGCTCAAGCAGCTGTCACCGCCGCAAACCGCACAATTGGTAAAACCGCAAGTAGTGCCTACAAAATGGGAAATGGTTTTAGCAATCTCAACTCAGTTCTTAATGCCAACGGCCCCCAGGATATGGTCGATCGACTTTCTACATTAGAAAAGATCGGCACCGGTGATGCAGTCGTTCTAAAGCGCTTCCAAGCCGCTGAAGCCGCAGCTAAGGCAGCAAAGATTGAAGCCGATCGTACAAAGGCAGTGCAAGTAGTTGCGACAGCAAAAGTCGCAGCGACCAAGAAAATTGCAGATGACGCCAAAGCGTTACAACAAAAAGAAGTTGATAAGTTACGAGCAATTCAAAATAAATTAGCGACCGAACTTGCTAAGGCAAAGAACTTTAGAGTCACCCTCGAACAGCAACGACAGTTAGCAATTCTCGAAGAGCAAAATGCAAATACCGCTGCTAAGACTCCGGGACAGAAATCAATCTGGCCTAATCGTGGATTCACTGGTCGCTCATCCATTAGATCGACCGAAGCAATCCGCTTAAAGGCGGTTGCATATGCAAAAGCACAAGTACTTGCACGTTGGCCATACATCTGGGGTGCGCAAGGTCCTAAGGCTTTCGACTGTTCAGGACTTGTCTACGCCGCATATCGGGCAGCCGGCTTGGGTTATCCAGAGTGGGGCCGGCTCAATGCTGCGCTCTACTTTGTCGCTACTCAACGCGTTCCCCTTAGCCAATTGCAGCCAGGCGATCTCCTCTTTTATTCATACGATGGCTCAGTTCAAAATATCCATCACATCACTATTTACGAAGGCAACGAGATGATGTGGGAAGCAAACTCCAAGCGGGTGGGCTTGATTCACTCCAATATGTACAGCATCAAGGGGCTCATGCCATTTGGCGGTCGCGTTTAATTTAGCTGCGCCAATAGACTTGCCGGTATGAGCATCACCACCCCTGCACTTCTAGAGGTACGGGCTGCCCTTCGTAAATATTTAGAGTCAATCCCTGAGCATCACAACATCCTTGTTGGATGTTCCGGCGGTGCAGATTCACTTGCGCTCACTCGCGCACTTTTCTTAGAGGCTCCTGCCTTTAACCTCACTCTCATTCCGGTAGTTGTCGATCATGATCTGCAAGCGGGCTCTGCGGAAGTCGCAGCTCGTACTGTCGCTGAACTCAAATCATGGGGAATGGTAAATATCTTTACGGCGAAAGCGCACGTGGTTATGAATGATGGACTTGAAGCATCTGCCAGACGCGCTCGTTATCAAATTTTCGAACAAGCGATGGAGACATTTGCATCTTCTTATTTCTTTTTAGCGCACACTCTTAATGACCAAGCTGAATCAGTGCTCTTAGGTCTTGCGCGAGGTTCCGGAACAAAATCTTTATCTGCAATGGCAGATATCAATGGCAAATATATTCGGCCACTCCTATCGGTCAATCGCGCAACAACTGAAGCAGCATGCGCCGAGGCCAACATTTCATTTTGGAACGATCCCCATAATCAGAATCAAAAGTTCACACGGGTACGAGTGCGCGAAAATATTTTGCCCATCATGGAACGAGATTTAGGTCCGGGGATTTCACCGGCGCTTGCCCGCTCTGCCGCAATTCTTCGTGAAGATGCGGCGGCACTGGATCAGTGGGCAGAAGCGGAATTTGCTGGCTTTGACCCCATCAGCCTTGATTGCCCGAAGCTCCTCGAACTCCCCAAGGCAATCCGTTCCCGCATCCTTCGCCTGGCCATTTACGCTGCTGGAGCGCCTGTGGGCGGGTTAACGGCCGAACATTTAGCCCCGGTTGAGGCTCTCATCACAGATTGGAAGGGCCAGGGGGAGATTTCGCTCCCCGGCGGTGTGAAGGTATCGAGATTTTCGGGCAGACTTTCGCTCTCAAACCCATAAAAGGAGCACCGTGGATCTAGCAACATCAGGTAGCGATATCGAAAAAGTTATTGCTTCGCATGAAGAAATTCTTGCTCGCTTGCAGGAGTTAGCTAGAAAAGTAGAGGTTGATTACCAAGGTCGCGACTTACTTCTCATCGGTGTGCTAAAAGGTGCAGTCATGACGATGGCAGATTTTGCACGCGCACTTCAACGACATGTTGAGATGGATTGGATGGCAGTCTCCTCGTACGGCTCTGGCACAAAATCCAGCGGCGTAGTTCGCATTCTCAAGGATTTAGATCGCGATATCACCGGTCGCGAAGTATTGATCATTGAAGATATTGTCGATACCGGTTTAACGCTCTCTTGGCTCAAGTCCAACCTCGAATCCCGCGGCGCTAAGTCCGTTGAAATTCTCACCATGCTCCGCAAGCCAGAAGCAGCGAAGGTCGAAGTTGATGTTAAGTATGTTGGTTTTGATATTCCAACCGAATTCGTAGTTGGTTACGGACTTGATTTTGACGAGAAGTATCGCAACTTAGATTTCATCGGTGTACTAGCGAAACATATGTACGCATAATGGCTCAACCAAAGAAAAAATCCCCAGCAAAGAAGAGCCCAACTCCTTCCCCGAAAAAGGTGAAGATCGTTCTTCGCAAACCAAATTTCCGTAAGATTTTGCGCGGTCCACTTTTCTGGATTCTCGTTGCACTCTTTGCAGTTTCAGCTTTTGGCCGAATTTCAGGCAGTGGTGCGCAGTTTGTAAAGGCCGATACCTCAAAAGTGTTAGCAGCGATTTCGGCGAACAAAGTCGAATCTGCCCGTGTGATCGATCGCGACCAACGGATTGAAATTGTCCTTAAATCTGGCAACTTTATTAAGGGTTCCAAGAAGGTCTATGCATCGTATGTCACCGGACAAGAACCGCAAATTGTTGAACTCTTAACTAGTAATCCGCCACCAAAGGCTTGGGATATTAAAGTTCCCACAACTTCATTTGTAGCAAGCTTGCTAATGAGCTTCCTGCCACTTCTGCTGATTACCTTCTTGCTCTTGATGTTTATGGGCAATGCCCAGGGCGGAAAGAAAATCTTTAACTTTGGTCGCTCAAAGGCAAAACTTCAAACAAAAGAGATGCCGAAGAACACCTTTGCTGATGTAGCTGGCGCCGATGAGGCAGTCGCTGAACTTAAAGAAATCAAGGATTTCCTCGCTGAACCAAAGAAGTATCAAGATATGGGAGCAAAGATTCCTAAGGGAGTACTTCTCTATGGCCCTCCCGGAACCGGAAAGACTTTGCTTGCTCGCGCAGTTGCGGGTGAAGCAAATGTTCCATTCTTCTCCATCTCTGGCTCTGAGTTCGTTGAAATGTTTGTTGGTGTGGGTGCATCTCGCGTTCGCGATCTCTTCGCGCAAGCAAAAGCTGCCGCTCCTGCAATTATCTTCGTCGATGAAATTGATGCGGTCGGACGCCAACGCGGCGCAGGTTTAGGTGGCGGTCACGATGAGCGCGAACAAACTCTTAACCAATTGCTCGTTGAAATGGATGGCTTTGAAGCAAATGGCCAAGTCATTCTCATTGCTGCAACTAACCGTCCTGATGTTTTAGATCCTGCACTACTTCGTCCGGGACGCTTTGATCGCCAGATTCCAGTCGACCGACCAGACCTCAAGGGTCGTACTGCGATTTTGGAGGTACATGCGAAGGGTAAGCCGCTTGCTAAGTCAGTTAATCTCTCTGATTTTGCAAAGCGCACACCTGGATTTACTGGCGCAGACCTTGCAAATGTTATTAATGAGGCAACCCTGCTTACCGCCCGCCAAGGTGGAAAAGTTGTCACTGTCGAAGCACTAGATGAATCCATTGATCGCGTGATGGCAGGCCCACAACGCACGACTCGTTTAATGACCGAAGAAGAGCGTCGTATTACCGCGTATCACGAGGGCGGACATGCGCTTGTTGCACATGCACTTCCACATACAGATCCGGTACACAAAATCACAATCATGCCGCGCGGCCGCGCACTTGGTTACACCATGATTTTGCCCGATGAAGATCGTTACGCAACAACTCGCAACCAGATGCTCGATCAGTTGGCTTATTCATTAGGTGGACGCGCAGCAGAAGAATTAATCTTCCACGATCCAACCACTGGTGCATCCAACGATATTGAGAAGGCAACTAATCTTGCGCGCGCGATGGTCACTCAATATGGAATGACCGAAACAATTGGCGCAATCAAATTAGGCGTCTCTGAAGGCGAACCCTTCTTGGGCCGTAACTACGGTCATCAACGCGACTATTCAGAAGCAGTCGCAGCAGTCGTTGACTCTGAAATCAGAACTTTGATTGAAAACGCACATCAAGAAGCCTTTGATGTTCTTGTTGCCAACCGCGATATTTTGGATGAATTGGTCGTTGAGCTACTTGAGAAGGAAACGTTGCTCAAGGATGAGATTGAGCGAATCTTTGCCAAGGTTCGCGCAGTGAAGCCTCGTCCGGCGTGGACTGGTTCAACTACTCGCGTTCCCAGCACCCAACCACCAGTTGCGACATCACCAGCAGCTTCCAAGAAGGAAGTAATTGTTGAAGAGGCTGCGGCAATTGAAGTAGCAGAGCCATTGAAGAAGGCGACGCGAAAGAAAGCTGCACCACCTCGTGAGTGAAATTAACTCCATCTCTATGGGGCCATCCGATGGCGGCGCCGCTGGAGAATTCGATCAGGAGCGAATCGAACGTGCAGTTCGAGAAATTCTGATTGGAATCGGAGAGAACCCTGATCGCGAAGGGTTAGAAGATACGCCAGCACGAGTAGCGCGTGCGATGCGTGAGAATTTTGGTGGGCTCTTTCAGAAGCCGGCTGATGTTTTGGCCACCACCTTTGATATCGGTCATAGCGAGTTAGTAATTGTTCGCGATATCGAAGTCTTCTCTCATTGCGAGCATCACCTCACACCATTCCATGGCTTTGCGTACATTGGATATATCCCTGGTGAGAGCGGAAAAATTACCGGCCTCTCTAAACTCGCGCGGATTGTCGATCTCTATGCAAAACGACCACAAGTGCAAGAGCGCCTCACTACTCAAATAGCTGATGCACTAGTTGAAGGTCTTGATGCTGCAGGCGTCATTGTTGTTATTGATTGCGAACATCTCTGCATGTCTATGCGCGGAGTTCGTAAATCCCAAGCGAGAACTTTGACCAGCGCCGTCCGTGGCCAATTGCGCAATCCAGCTACTCGCGCCGAAGCGATGAGCTTAATTACAACTCCTCGCAATTAATTGTCGGAAAATCTCATGAACGAAAACCGCACCCTAGTAATGGGAATTCTTAACATCACACCGGATTCATTTGCAGATGGCGGACGTCATAACACATTTGAACTTGCACTTAAGCGCGCGCACGAAATGATTTCAGAAGGCGTTGACATTATCGATGTCGGCGGAGAATCGACTCGGCCAGGCGCAGAGCGAGTATCTCCAGAAGAAGAAATCAACCGCGTCATTCCTATTATTACTGAGCTCAAAGAAGTTGGTATTCCCACATCTATCGACACTATGCGGGCAACAACTGCCGCCGCCGCAATAAATGTCGGCGTTACTTATGTGAACGATGTAAGTGGTGGCCTAGCCGATCCCGATATGGCTAAGTTGATTGCTCGAAGTTCTGAGATTCAATATATAGCGATGCATTGGCGTGGCCACTCTGCAAATATGCAAGAAGCGGCAACTTATAAAGATGTAGTGAAAGAAGTGAAAGATGAGCTCGAAGCTCGCAGCGAGTCGCTCATCAAGGCAGGAATAGATGCTGAACGCATCATCCTCGATCCCGGACTTGGTTTTTCAAAGACCGGTGAACACAATTGGGAGATTCTTCGTAATCTTGACCGGCTCTCCTTTCTTGGCTTTCCACTTCTGATTGGTGCATCTCGCAAATCATTCTTAGGAACATTGCTGGGTGGCGCGGCTCCTGACGATCGGGAGAGTGCATCAATTGCGATAACTACCGAGATGGCGCGCCAAGGTATTTGGGGAGTTCGCACTCATTCAGTAAAGCCCCATCGCGATGCGATTGAAGTTGTGGGAGAGTTAGGCAAATGAGCGACCACATCTCGATCAGCGGAATAACCGCGACTGGCTTCCACGGAGTCTTTCCAGAAGAGCGTCGCGAAGGACAACCATTTTCCTGCGATGTGACTCTGTCCTTTGACCTCGCTCCTGCGGGCGCAACCGATGAACTTTTACTGACGGTGGATTACGGCGCTGTTGCCAAAGTGGTGGAGGCCGAGATTAAGGGCGAACCCGTTGATCTCATCGAGCGGTTAGCAACCATCATTGCCGAAAAGATTCTGGAACAATTCTTACTTGTCGATATGGTCGCAGTAACAATTCATAAACCACTCGCACCTGTTGGAGTTAAAGTCTCTGATATTTCAGTAACTATCGAACGAGTTCGATGAAGGCTGTCATTGCACTGGGCTCCAATATTGGTGATTCCACTGCTCTGCTCGATGAGGCGATTGAGCAACTCAATCAAATCATCACAGTTACACACCTCTCTACCTATCTTGAAACCAAACCAGTGGGCGGTCCAGAACAACCCAATTACATAAACGCAGTTCTCATCGCTGAAAGTGAACTACCACCACTTGATTTACTTCGTTCGATGTTAGAGATTGAGGCAAAACTAGGGCGAACTCGTGAGGTCCGGTGGGGACCTCGCACTATTGATTTAGACCTCATCGTCGCCGGAGATGTAGTTATGGATACTCCCGAACTTCAACTTCCGCACCCGCGCGCGCATGAAAGAGCATTTGTTCTCGAACCCTGGCTTGAAATCGATCCCGATGCCGTTATCCCAGGTCGGGGATTGGTCAGGGACCTTTTGCAAGCAATTCAAGAAGCGGAGTAGCCTAAGCACACGAGCCCGGTACCCGGAAAGGACTGGAGCATGAAACTAGAGCTATTGCACCCGCTGGCATTTGTGCCAACGATGGGCGCGCTTCATGCTGGCCACCAATCCCTCATTTCGATGGCAAAGAGTTACGCACCTAACGTTCTAGTGAGTGTCTTCGTCAACCCACTTCAATTCGAAAATCCAGATGATCTGGCGAAGTATCCCCGTGATTTAGCAGGCGATGCGGTGAAGGCGGAAAGCGCTGGCGCAACTTTTGTTTGGTCTCCGACCGTCGAAGAAATTTATCCAAGTGAACCTAAAATTATTTCCGCTGGTGAATTAGGAAATAAGTTTGAAGGGGTTCATCGCTTTGGCCATTTCGATGGCGTACTTACTGTCGTTAAACGACTCTTTGATTTAACCCAACCAGAATTTGCACTCTTTGGCGAGAAAGATTTTCAGCAACTTTTCCTAATTAAACGTATGGTAAGAGAGCTTGCCTTGCCCATCACCGTTATCGAGGCTCCCATCGTGCGAGAAGCAGATGGCTTGGCGATGTCTTCTCGGAATGTGCGGCTCTCTGCCGAAGGTCGGCAAGCAGCGCTCGTCATTTCACGTGCGCTTCATGCAGCTGCACGCCAGCAAGATTTGGATTCGGCGCGGACATTGCTGCATCAGACCTTGCGCGAAGAGGCGCGTTTTGCCCTCGATTATGCCGAGATTATTGATGAGGAGAACTTTGAAATTGCATCTAGCGCCACCGCGAAACCTCGCGCGCTAGTAGCTGGCTGGATTAATGATCTTCGGTTGATAGACAATATGCCAATGAACTTCGGTGGCCAGCGATGAAACTCCTTGCTGGAAAACCTGGTTGGACTGTTCAAGCAGATGTCATTGTTATTGGCTCAGGTGTAGCTGGATTAACTACAGCACTCAATATTCGCTCCGGTGGCTTATCGGTCTTACTTGTCACAAAAGCAAAGATTGATGAGGGCTCAACAAAATGGGCGCAAGGCGGAATTGCGGCAGCACTTGGTCCAGGAGATACACCCGATCAACATAAAAAAGATACGTTAATTGCTGGTGCCGGTCTCTGCGATAACTCGGCGGTCGATGTCTTGGTAGAAGAGGGACCTGAAGCTGTACGCAAATTGATAGCTCGGGGTGCAGTCTTTGATAAATCTGAGACTGGTGAAATTGCGTTAACCCGCGAAGGCGGTCACTTGCGAAACCGAATATTGCATGCCGGTGGAGACGCTACCGGCGCCGAAGTTTCGCGCGCTTTACTTGCGGCCGTTAATGACGATTCTGGAATTGAAGTTATTGAAAATGCCTTGGCCATTGATGTGCTTCAAAGCAGTGATGGCAGCGTCTGCGGCGTCACCCTTCATGTCATCGGAGCTGGCAGCCAAGATGGGGTTGGTCGCGCTTTGGCGCGCGCAGTTGTTATTGCCACTGGTGGTCTTGGTCAGGTTTACTCACAAACAACTAATCCACCGGTCTCCACTGGAGATGGCGTTGCACTCGCACTTCGTGCCGGGGCCGAGGTTGCCGATGTCGAATTTATTCAGTTCCACCCGACAGTTTTATGGCGAGATACAAATGCGGGCGGACAGCAACCGTTAATTAGTGAAGCGGTTCGTGGTGAAGGTGCCTTACTTCTCAACGATAAAGGCGAACGTTTTATGGTCGGCAAACATCCGCAAGCCGAACTTGCACCGCGAGATGTTGTCGCAAAAGAAATTTTTACACAGATGAAGGAGAGCAACTCGCCACATGTTTGGCTCGATGCGACGGGGATTAAAGAATTTGCTACTCGCTTCCCAACTATTTATGCCTCATGCATTGAAAATGGAATAGATCCACTCACACAAATGATTCCAGTAGCTCCCGCATCTCACTATGCATCAGGTGGAGTTAAGGTTGATTTGAATGGCCGTACAACTATCCCTGGCCTATATGCCTGTGGCGAGACTGCTTGCACTGGTGCGCATGGCGCTAATCGATTAGCGTCGAATTCACTTCTCGAAGGTCTGGTCTTTGGTGCTCGAATCGCGAGTGATATTTCAACGAATATTCCTGAGCAGAAAGCACCAGTTGAAGAAGTGTCGACCTTCTTGCTCAGTCCATCCATTCAATTGCCGCTACAGCTTGCGATGAGCCAAGGCGCAGGAGTTATGCGTTCTGAAGCTTCGCTTGCCGAAACTTTACGCACTCTGGAACAACTCGCAACGCGTACTACTACCGAACCGAAGATTGCAGCATGGGAAGTATCAAATCTCTATTTACTTGCAACGGCAATCGTCCGCTCAGCCCTAGAGCGGACAGAATCACGGGGATCGCATTGGCGAAGTGATTTCCCAGAAACTTCTGAATCCTGGCATAAGCGAGTCGTACAGCGTTTTGATTCCAACGGAAATTGGCATACTCGATTTGAAGAGGTGAAGTAATGGCGCTGAGCGAAAAACTTCAAAGTGATTTAAAGAATCTCGGACTTGATGCAGATTATGTCCAATGGATTAGTGAAGCAACAATCAAGGAAGATTTAGATGGCGGAAGTGATGTCACTTCAGTGGCAACAATTCCAACTGATCAGAACTCCATCGCAGAATACCGAGCCCGCAAGGCCGGCACTATCGCTGGCCTGCATATTGCGGCAGCTGTCCTAGAAACAACAGGAATCACCGATTACAGCATCAAGGTAGAAGAAGGCTCACGCGTTGAGGCCGGTCAATTAATAATTGAGGCTCGCGGAAATACTCGCGCATTACTCCTTAGCGAACGCACTGCGCTTAACTTCCTTGGCGGCTTGAGCGGCATCGCAACCCTGACTCATCGCTGGGTGGAAGAAGTTAAAGCTTTTCCAGTCAAGATTCGCGATACTCGCAAGACCACACCGCTTCACCGTGAGTTAGAGAAGTTTGCAGTTCGCTGTGGTGGCGGAGTTAATCACCGGATGTCGCTCTCCGATGCAGCACTAATTAAAGATAATCACATTGTTGCAGCTGGGGGAGTCACGCAAGCCTTTACGGCAGTTCGTTCACAGTTTCCGAAAGTCGAAGTCGAAGTTGAAGTTGATCATCTAGAACAACTTCGGGATGTTGTTGCCGCAGGCGCCGATCTGGTACTTCTCGATAACATGAGTATTGAACAATGTCGTGCTGCAGTAGAGATTGTCGCCGGCGCTACGCGGCTAGAAGCGTCAGGTGGTTTAACCCTTGAAAATGCTAAAGCGTATGCATCGACTGGCGTGGATTACTTGGCAGTGGGCGCACTCACACACTCAGCAGTTGTACTCGATATCGGTCTCGACCTAAGGATGGCGTGAAATGTTATTAACTGTCGATGTTGGCAATACCAACACAGTCCTTGGAATTTTCGATGGCGAAGATTTAGTAAAGTCATGGCGAGTGAAGACCGATCCGCGTGACACCGCTGACGAGCTCTGGATTCGATTCCGTGCACTCATCGAGGGTTTTGATATCTCTGGGTTAGCTGTCTGCTCCACGGTTCCCGCATCGCTACGCGAAATTCGCACCATGATTGCTAGTTACTTCAGCAATATCCCAACAACTTTGGTTGAGCCCGGAATCAAAACTGGAGTGCCGCTGTTAGTCGATAATCCAAAGGAAATTGGCGCCGATCGCATCGTCAATACATTGGCTGCACATGCACTGTATGGTGAAGATGGTCCATGCATCGTTGTTGATTTCGGAACTTCAACAAATCTCGATGTGGTTTCACCTAAGGGAGAATTCTTGGGTGGCGCACTCGCGCCCGGAATTGAAATCTCAGTGGAAGCACTTGCCGCGCGCGCGGCGCAACTTCGTAAAGTTGAACTCGTCCTTCCCAAGAATGTCATTGGCAAGAACACAGTTGAGGCGTTGCAATCCGGAACTATTTACGGCTTCGCCGGTCAGGTCGATGGCTTGGTCTCGCGCATCTCAGATGAACTCGAAAAGCAATATCCGGATAGCGGGGTAGTGAGCGTTATCGCTACTGGCGGGCTCGCCCCATTAGTTATCGGGATTGCGGAAAATATTGATTTTCACGAGCCAGATTTAACGCTTATTGGATTGCGACTAGTTCATGAGCGCAATCGCTAACGGATAGACTTCCTCTCCTTATGACGCAGACACCCGATAACTCGACGCCGGATGAAGACCTACCCGAACAACTTCGGATCCGCCACGAAAAACGTGCTGCAATTATGGCTCGCGGGCAAGAGCCTTATCCCGTCTCTGTTCCTCGCACTGCCTCACTCAAAGCAATTCGCGATACCCATGCAGCGCTAGAGACTGATACTGCTACCGGAATTATTGAGAGCGTTGCTGGTCGAGTAATTTTTAAGCGCGATACCGGCAAGCTCTGTTTTGCCACTCTTCGCGAAGGTGATGGCACCGAACTTCAAGCGATGCTTTCGCTCGACAAGGTCGGCCAAGAAACTTTAGATTCATGGAAGAGCGAAGTCGATCTTGGTGACTTGGTCAGCGTTACCGGTGAAGTAATCACCTCCAAGCGCGGCGAACTCTCAATTCTTGCTAACTCTTTTGTGATGGCCGCTAAGTCTTTGCGACCATTGCCTGTAGAACACAAGCCGCTCTCCGAAGAGACTCGTGTGCGTATGCGTTATGTGGACCTAATTGTTCGGCCCGAAGCGCGCTCTAATGCTCGCCTTCGTCCAGCAGTCATGCGCTCACTTCGCGAGACATTTAATTCTCAAGATTTCATTGAAGTCGAAACCCCGATGCTGCAGGTGATGCATGGCGGAGCAACCGCACGTCCATTTAAGACTTTAAGTAATGCCTACGATATGGAACTCTTCTTGCGCATTGCGCCAGAGCTCTTCCTTAAGCGTTGCGTTGTTGGCGGTATTGAGCGAGTCTTTGAAATTAACCGCAACTTCCGCAACGAAGGTGCTGACTCCAGCCACTCACCAGAATTTGCGATGATTGAGAGTTATCAGGCTTATGGCGATTGGAATTCAATTGCTGACCTCACTCGCACTCTGGTTCAAAATGCAGCGATGGCAGTTGCTGGCAGCCATGTAGTCACGCACCATGATGGTCGCCAACTAGATCTTGGTGGCACCTGGCGCGAAGCAAATCTCTTTGACTTAATCTCTGAGGGCGTAGGCCAAGAAGTAACACCACAGACTTCCCATGATGAGCTCAAGACGATTGCTACCAAGCTCGGCATGAAGATTGATCCGAAGTGGATTACCGGCAAGCTCGCTGAAGAAATCTTTGAGCATGTCACGCAAGGCCAGCTCAACGAACCCATCTTTGTTAAGGGTTATCCAGTTGATACCTCGCCACTTGTACGCGCTCACCGCACAATTCCAGGCATCGTGGAAAAGTGGGATTTATATGTTGAAGGCTTCGAACTTGCCACCGGTTACTCCGAACTTATCGACCCTGTTATTCAACGCGAACGTTTAACCGAACAATCACTTCTCGCGGCAAAGGGCGACCTGGAAGCGATGCAATTAGATGAAGATTTCTTGCGCGCAATGGAATATGCAATGCCACCGATGGGTGGAATGGGCATGGGCGTTGACCGTTTACTGATGGCGCTTACGGGACTTGGAATTCGCGAAACAATTCTCTTCCCGTTAGTGAAGCCGGAAGAATAAGCCGACCCATGTCAGTCATTGTTCGTCCGGCGCATACCAGCGACGTTAAAGCGATTCGCGCACTCATCGATACTCATGCAATTCCTGGTCGCATGCTCGGAAAAGAATCAGTCACTTTGTATGAAAGCGTTCAAGAATTTTCAGTAGCAATTAAAGATGGGAAAATTGTTGGTTGCGCGGCGCTCCACGTGCTCTGGGAAGATTTAGCAGAAGTGCGAAGCGTTGCTGTCTCACTTGATCACCAACGTCAAGGAATTGGCCACCAACTACTTGAAGCCGTTATTGAACGTGCACGCGCAATTGGTGTGAAGCGAATTTTCTGTCTCACCTTTGAAACTGAGTTCTTTGGAAGTCATGGCTTTGAAGTTATTGAAGGCACTCCCGTTGATCCAGATGTTTATTCCGAACTCCTTCGCTCCTATGACCAAGGCGTCGCCGAGTTCTTGGACCTTGAAAGTGTTAAACCCAACACCTTGGGCAATACCCGAATGCTTAAGCTTCTTTAAGCCCAAATCCGGGCATAAATTGGGGCAATCGCTGGTTCTACCCCTATATCTGGGCCTTTTCTCGGGAAGCGGGCAACGCTCCCTTCGCATTAGGCTTAGCCAAGTTCAACCAAGTTACCGCTACTGGAGGTAGTCAGATGTTCGAGCGCTTTACCGATCGAGCCCGTCGCGTTGTTGTTCTCGCGCAAGAAGAAGCTCGCATGCTCAATCACAACTACATCGGCACTGAGCACATCTTGCTCGGTCTCATCCACGAAGGTGAAGGCGTCGCCGCCAAAGCTCTTGAAGCACTAGGTATCTCACTCGAAGCTGTTCGTTCACAGGTAGAAGAGATCATCGGACAGGGACAGCAAGCTCCTTCCGGACATATTCCTTTTACTCCGCGGGCCAAGAAAGTTCTCGAACTCTCACTTCGTGAAGCCCTTCAATTAGGCCACAACTACATTGGCACCGAACACATTTTGCTTGGTCTGATTCGCGAAGGCGAAGGCGTAGCAGCACAGGTTCTCGTCAAGCTCGGCGCAGATCTTGCTCGCGTACGTAATCAAGTTATTCAACTTCTCTCTGGTTACCAAGGTAAGGAAGCCGCAACAACTGGCGGCCCAGCTGAAGGAACACCATCAACCTCACTCGTTCTCGATCAATTCGGACGCAACCTCACCGCCGCTGCGCGGGAAGGAAAGTTGGATCCAGTTATTGGTCGCGATAAAGAAATCGAACGCGTTATGCAGGTTCTCTCTCGTCGCACCAAGAACAACCCAGTACTTATTGGTGAACCTGGCGTTGGTAAGACTGCCATCGTTGAGGGTCTCGCCCAATCAATCGTTAAGGGCGATGTTCCAGAAACTTTGAAGGATAAGCAGGTTTATTCACTCGATCTCGGTGCACTTGTTGCCGGCTCTCGTTACCGTGGCGATTTCGAAGAGCGCCTCAAGAAGGTTCTCAAAGAGATTAAAAACCGCGGCGATATCGTCCTCTTCATCGATGAGATTCATACCCTCGTAGGTGCTGGTGCAGCTGAAGGTGCAATCGATGCCGCGAGCATCTTGAAGCCAATGCTCGCACGTGGCGAACTCCAGACAATTGGCGCAACCACTCTTGATGAGTACCGCAAGCACCTCGAAAAGGATGCAGCCCTCGAGCGTCGTTTCCAACCAATCCAGGTTGCCGAACCAACCGTCGCGCACACCATCGAAATTCTTAAGGGACTTCGCGACCGCTACGAATCACATCACAAGGTCTCAATCTCTGATGATGCCCTTGTCGCTGCTGCAACTCTTGCTGATCGCTACATCTCTGATCGCTTCCTCCCAGATAAGGCGATCGACTTGATCGATGAAGCTGGTTCTCGACTTCGCATCCGTCGCATGACTGCGCCACCAGAGTTGCGCGCATACGATGACAAGATTGCTAACGCTCGCAAAGAGAAAGAGTCAGCAATTGACTCCCAAGATTTCGAGCGCGCTGCCGCACTTCGCGATAATGAGAAGAACCTCATTAACGAGAAGAACGAGAAAGAGAAGGCCTGGAAGGCCGGCGACCTCGATGTCGTTGCAGTTGTTGATGAAGAACTCATTGCAGAAGTTCTCGCTACCGCAACTGGTATCCCAGTCTTCAAACTCACCGAACAAGAGACTTCTCGTCTCTTGCGCATGGAAGATGAACTTCATCGCCGTGTTATCGGTCAGGATCAAGCAATCAAGGCGCTTTCACAGGCGATTCGTCGTACCCGCGCAGGACTTAAAGATCCTAAGCGTCCGGGCGGATCATTTATCTTCGCTGGTCCTTCCGGCGTAGGTAAGACCGAGCTGTCTCGTACTCTCGCTCAATTCCTCTTTGGTGATTCCGATGCACTTATCCAATTGGATATGTCGGAATACTCCGAGAAGCACACCGCCTCGCGCCTCTTCGGTGCACCTCCAGGCTTCGTTGGATATGACGAGGGCGGACAGCTAACCGAGAAGGTACGCCGCAAGCCATTCTCTGTAGTTCTCTTTGATGAGGTTGAGAAGGCTCACCCAGATATCTTCAACTCACTTCTTCAAGTTCTCGAAGATGGTCGCCTCACCGACTCGCAAGGTCGCGTAGTCGATTTTAAGAACACCATCATCATTATGACCACAAACCTCGGTACTCGCGATATTTCAAAGACGCTAGGCCTTGGATTCCACAATGCCGACGATGTTCTCGGAAATTACGAGCGCATGAAGGGCAAGGTCAGCGATGAACTCAAGACTCACTTCCGTCCTGAATTCCTCAACCGTATTGATGACATCATCGTCTTCCATCAACTATCTGAAGCAGAAATAGTTCAGATTGTTGATTTGATGATTGTTAACTTGGATGAGCGTCTTCGCGCACGCGATATGGGCATCGAGCTCACTACTGCAGCTAAGGCACTCTTGGCTAAGCGTGGTTACGATCCACTTCTTGGAGCACGTCCACTTCGCCGTTGTATTCAACGTGAAATCGAAGATGTTCTTTCCGAGAAGATTCTCTTTGGTGATATTAAAGCTGGCGATATCGCACTTGTTGATGTCGCTACTGTCGATGATAAAGAGGAGTTCACTTTCACAAGTACTCCCAAGTCAGCGATGCCTGATACCCCAGGAGATCTAGCTGAAGAAGCACCTTCTGCTTAATTAGCTCGCTAATTTATAGCTTTTGCCGGTGGTCTCAATGAGGCCATCGGCAATTAGCGTTTCTAGGGCTTTTTCTAATTGTGATTGAATCGGCCACTCTTTTGAAAGCAGAGTTAGTGAAGCTTTATCTCGCTCCTTAAGAACTTTCATCACCACACCCCGACATTGGCGATCACTTCCTTCAAACTTTGCTTGGCGCTTAATCTCCATCTCGGGGTAACCCGCAGCACGCCAAGCGCACTCATTGGATAAGAAACACGAATCGCACTTGGGATTCTTTGAGGTGCAGATGAGTGCGCCAAATTCCATGGTGGCTGCCGCCCATACATCTCCACGTTTTGTGGGAATGAGCTCTGCCCTAATCTTTCGTTCGATTAATGAAGGTGAACTACTGGGAAATTGCTCGCCATCAAAGTAGCGCGAGAAGAAGCGCCTGATATTTATATCTAAGACAAGTGCGCTCTCGCCAAAGGCAAAGGCGGTGATTGCTGCTGCGGTGTAATCACCAACGCCAGGAAGGGCGATGAGTTCCTCGCGAGTTCGGGGGAGAACACCGCCGTGAACTTTCGAAATTACTTTGGCGGTTTCATGCAATCGAAGCGCGCGCCGTGGATAACCTAACCGACCCCACGCCTTAATAACTTCTGACTTCGGAGCAAGAGCTAGTGCCTCAGGTGTTGGCCAGCGCTCCATCCATTGATGCCAGACTGGAGTAACTCGGGATACTGGAGTTTGTTGCAACATAAACTCTGAAACGAGTACGCCCCATGGGGAGGTATTTCGCCAGGGTAGATCGCGTTTGTTCTTATCGAACCAATTAATTAATTTTGACGCGAGCGATTGCTTGCTCAAGGCGCGCAACTTCCATGATCTCGATACCGGGAACTTTAATATCGCTACCGGCGGGAACCATCGCCTTCTTGAAACCTAAGCGAGCTGCTTCTTGGATGCGTTGGGTAGCACCAGTAACTTTACGAATTTCTCCAGCAAGTCCGACTTCACCAATGGCAACTAAGTCCGCTGGGAGTGCCAAGCCTTTGGCAGCAGAACCAACAGCTAGTGCGACTGCTAAATCTGCGGCTGGCTCGCCAATCTTCATTCCGCCGACGGTTGCCACGTAAACATCGCGACCAGAGACGCGAACATTTGCGCGGAGTTCGAGAACGGCAAGTGTCATTGCGGTGCGGGGATTATCGAGGCCGGAGGTTACGCGACGAGAGTTGCCGTAATCGCGACCATCAGAATTACCGGCGCTAACCAGCGCTTGAATCTCGGCAAGTAATGGGCGACGACCTTCGAGTGTGACCGTGACACATGTTCCAGGAACGGGTTCGGTGTGACGCGTAGTAAAAAGTCCGGTCGGATCAGGAAGACTGGTGATTCCGGATTCGTTCATATCAAAGCAACCGACTTCGTCGGATGCACCGAAGCGATTTTTAATTGCTCGAATTAAGCGAAGGCGGGAGTGGCGCTCACCTTCGAAGTTGAGAACAACATCCACCAAGTGTTCAAGGAGACGTGGGCCGGCAATAGAACCATCCTTTGTCACGTGACCGACCAGAATCAAAGTAATTGAGCGCTCTTTCGCAATACGAATCAGAGCTGCGGCTATTTCGCGCACTTGAGTAACGCCGCCAGGCGCACCATCGACCGTTGCACTGGCAATTGTCTGAATCGAGTCAACAATCAAGAGTTGTGGCTTAACCGCATCGATATGTGCAATGACGGCACCAAGTTCGTTCTCGGAGGCGAGCCATAAATTAGGATCAATCGCATTTAAGCGCTCTGCGCGTAAGCGAACTTGTGATGCTGATTCTTCGCCGCTGATATATAACGAGGTGATTCCTTGGCGTGCGCTTTCGGCGGTAACGGAGAGAAGGAGTGTGGATTTACCAACACCGGGTTCACCGGCTAACAAGATTGCTGCGCCAGGAACGAGGCCACCACCCAGCACGCGATCGAGCTCGGAGACACCGGATGTGCGCGCTTTAGCGCTTTCAAGATTTACATCGCCGATTGGGAGAGCTGCGGTTGTTACATGTCCTGCAACGAGTGAAAGTTTTTTGGGAGCTGCGATTTCTTCAACCGAGCCCCACGCTTGGCATTCGCCACAACGGCCGACCCACTTGGCAGATGTCCAACCACATTCCGCACAACGAAATGGATCCTTGGGTGCTGCAGGTGCTTTGGCCATGCGCCTAGATTACTTTCTGGCGGCGACAGTGGCTGGATGGATGATAAAAAGCGGCAAGTTGCGCTTATTTATATCCTTCTCGGCGAGAGCAATTGCCTCTAACCGATTTTCGCAGTGCATAACGAGTGTGTCATAAGCGGCTTGGCCCATGAGCGCTACGAGTTCGGCTTTATTTGATTTATAAACTGGATCTTTGCCGACATGCGCTTCAGTATTAGAAGTGCAGTACCAATTGAATTCTGCTCCGCCTTCGCCCCAGGCAAGTCGCTCGTATTCACCAATGACATTGACGGAGATCTCGCCATCACCAAATTCGCGCTGTTCAAAGCTGCGACGAATCGGAAGTTGCCAACATACATCTGGCTTTGTTTCTACAAAGTGGACGCCCTCTTTTTCGGCGAGGTGGTGAAGTACGCAACCAAAAGTTCCGGTGTAGCCAGGACGCTCGTATCCAACGCGATTTAAGAAGATGCAAGAGTCATCAACTTTACGAGTCTTACGGTCGCCATCTAATCCGACTTCGGAGATGCGCATCTGACCCTTACCCTTTTTAGGTTGGCCTTCATCAAAGTATTGCCACATATCTGGAGTCAGACGTTGTGCAATCTTCATGGTGCGAATTTCATCTTCTTCATCAGAGTAATAAGCGCCATCGGAACAACATCCGGCATCAGGCTTATCTTCATCGATACCGCAGCAACCATTGCCGTAGATGCATTCCCAGTTGGAGGTGAGCCAAGTGAGGTCACACTTATAAAGCTCGGCAGGATTGGCCGGATCGTAAAATTCGACCCAATCGCGAGCAAAGTTCGGTTGTACCTCAGGCATAGTGTGTGAGCCTAGAGGTAATTAGTGAATAACGCACATCAAGTAAATGAATGGTTCGGTAGACTTTCGACATGTCGGCTTCACTCAACATTCAGAGCACCTGCACCGGAGTCATTGGTGTGGGCAATATGGGCGAAGCACTCCTTGCTGGCCTTCTTCAAGCCGGAACACCTGCATCAAATATCTGCTTTTCGGAGAAGCGAGATGATCGCGCAGCAGAAATCTCCGCCAAATACGGCGCTACTCGAAAGAGCAATCTGGATATCGCCAAAGATTGCCAGGCCATTCTCTTAGTTACCAAGCCACAAGATTTAGAAGCACTTCTTCTCGAAATTTCACCATCACTCTCCAGTGATGTCCTTCTCGTCAGCTTTGCCGCCGGTAAGACCACTGGCTTTATCGAGAAGAGCATTAATAAAGGGGCAGCAGTAATTCGAGTCATGCCTAATACGCCAGCCCTCATCGGTAAAGGCGCCTCCGGAATTTCAGCAGGAAGCAATGTATCTGCGGCACAACTCAAGTTCGTCAGTGATTTTCTTAGCGCTTCCGGTGAAGTCGTTACTGTTCCCGAAAATTTGCAAGATGCTATTACCGCACTCAGCGGATCGGGTCCAGCATATTTCTTTGCATTTGTTGAAGCGATGGTTACTGCTGGCAAGAGCCTTGGTCTGAGCGAAGAGATTGCTACTCAACTCACTGTGCAAACTATCTATGGTGCAGCGGGAATGTTAATAGAGAGCGGAAAGAGTGCAACAACTCTTCGCGAAAATGTAACCAGCCCCAACGGCACCACTGCTGCTGCGCTTGCCTCGTTTAATGAAGGTGGACTAGAGAACTTAGTACTTAAAGCAATGACTGCAGCGAGGGATCGTTCTCAGGAATTAGCGTGAAGATCTTTAAGGGCGCGCTTCTTCTTGCACTTGTACTCTCGAACACTTCGCCAGCACTTGCCGCCACCAAAGTCATAAAGGTAGTGCCAGTAAAAGCGATTTCTTCGCTCACTTTTTCTGGTGCACCAGGAGACCAATTCTTTGGTGCTAGCACCTCTTCAAATTCCATTATTTACATCGGCACCGTTGAATCCGCTACGGCTACTCCAGCACTGGGAATGAGCGATGGTTATATCGCCGCAATTTTGGCTACTGGAGTAAAGCAATGGGAGCTTCGCCTAGGGGGAGTCACTGACGATATTGCGACCGCAGTTGCCAAAGATAAGAGCGGAAATTATTGGGTGCTTGGTGCAAGTTGTGATCCAGCTGTCAGCGTCGCAATAAATCCGGTTGCACCAGGAATAAATCCAGATAGCGCAACTGCCGAACCAACAACCTCACCAACAACTTTTAATCGAATCTTTATCTGGAAGGTAAGTCCCACCGGCTCTCTCCTCGCCAGCTACAACTTGACCTCACCCCAATCTATTTTCCCTAAGACACTTACTTCGTCAGCAACCGGCTTCACAATTACTGGAGACCTCGCCGACTCAACGTCATTCACGCTCCCCATCGATAGCGTGGGAGTATTTGGAAGTATCTCACCACTCACACTTAAGAAAATTGTTCCGCAGGCAATAGACGTAATTGCGGCCGGAAGTTATACATTTAAGAGTTTTATTTCGAAGACCACAATTCTTGGAATCCCAAGCTGGAAACCAAAGACGCCTACTCCAGTCGTATTGGAATACACCAAGGCAAAGACGTTGAAAGCGGCTTATTCCATCAAGGGAACTGTAATTTTCCGTGCGTGGCAATCAGGCCTGGGACTCGTTCTTATTACTCAGGATGTTAATTCAACGTTGGTGTACGTCTTACCTTTAGTTGCTTAAGCAGCTTTAAACAAAGTTAATTTGTTCCCGTTGCTGACTACTGCATAACGCAACTTATTGAGGGTAATCCAGGCTGCATCAATCTTGGATGAGAAGGTGCTGGTTGAGACCAGAGTAATCTCTTGATCTGCACCATTTTCCGCACAAAGTCGTGACTGGCAGCCGAAGAGTGTTCCGGTTGCATCTAGCGCTAGCGGTGAATTTGGTGCACCGAATCGTTCGGTCGAAACTGTGGTCGGAGATCCACCAGTCAGAGCGTTCTTCAAATCTATCCAACGGATTTGATCTGGAACGGAGGGATTAATCGTTGATGCGAACCAGGTCGCGCTCTGGGATTTACCATTATTAGAAAGAGCTACATCAAAACCAGCAACCGATAAGCCACTTCCGCTGCTATCAAGCGTGCTGTATTTCCAATCTTCCGGATATGCACTGTCTCGATAGGCCAAGCGAACTTCGCCACGAATCGCTTCCTTGGTATTAGTGTTGACGCTAATTACTGAGTCGTACAAGAGATATGCCCGAGCTCCAACTGCTGTTGCTTGCATATGGAAGCCAACATCGCCGGTCGTGCGGAAGTCAGTTGCGCGATCGCCATCGATTAATTCATATCGCCATTTCGTTCCATCTTTTACAGCGCCAAGCAGAATGCCCTGACTTTCGTCCCGATAAAAAACTTGTAGCCCGGATGGAGTGACGGCACAGGCACTCTGAACACTGACATCACTACCTGTCCGAATTCGAAGCTTCTCTTGATACGGCTGCTTTATAGGACCGTTGCCATCGACAATGCTGTAGCTCCATTTGCGTCCATCGTAGCCAGCCCAGCGAAGCCACTTCTTAGTTAAATCTGCGTAGAAAAGATTAAGAGTTGAAACTCCATTAACCGTGCCCACGCACATTGAGATATTTCCCGATACATCGTTCGGTGTTTTACCACCAGTGAGTGCGTTTCCGTCGACAACCTTTGTTGACCAAAGGCCAGCGTGAAAAGTAGCTAGTTTCAAATCGCCATTCTTACTGTCGCTATAGGCGATGATTGGCTCTTTGTTATATGTGCCGACAACTAGATTTTTCGCATCTGCAGAGGCGTCGAGAATCGAAGATTTCCATGCACTTTGTGGAATTACCGCATTGGTTGCCGCGGCATCCGAAACTCCAAGCGCATTCTTTGCGGTAATTGAAAAGGAATATGGATAGCCGTTTTTAAGGCCGGTTATCGTGACCGGACTGGAAGTAGAGACCTTGGTTATAGAACCAGGAGAAACTTTGATCTCGTAAGACGTCACTTGCGCAGTTCGAGCATTTGTCGGTGGATCAAAGGTGATAACTGCAGATTTATCACCAACGAGGGCTTTCACATTGCGTGGAGTTGTGGGGATTCCCACTGGAATTCCAGCTGGCGGCTTGATGAACATATCCTCAATCATCGCGATCGCCAACGGACCGGGATCGTGAAAAACTTCTCCCTGCGAAAGAGTTGGAGTCATTACTGCATTAGGTGTACCAGTAGGAAAGGTTGCTTCATCTAAGTGACTAATCGATGAACCGCTGGAGTAGTTAGCTGGTGTGTAGAGCAATGGTTTTACGCCGTTGTTTGCCGCAATACCTCGCGCGCCAGACCAGACTAATTTAGAAGTGAATGCATCTGCTAACTCTTTAGAAGGTGAATTGAGATCACTCAAGCGAGTGCCATCGGAGAGTTGAGAATAGGCATCAAACGGCGTCGCTTGCTGAATAGAGCCATATCCATAAAGAACGTCATCGTTAGAAATAAAGCCTAAGCCATGAGCAAGTTCGTGAACGATGATGGATTCAAGGTCATATAACCCTGACGGACAGTTTCCATCAGTTCCCAAATAGAGAAGGGGAGTTATATTGCTATTAATCCGAATCGTGATTTCAGGGTTTGCAACATCTAAATCTTTCTTAGCTAGTGCATTAGCAATTGCAGATGGATACCAAAGATCCTTATCGGGCCCACCAGAAAAGGTCGCACCCAAGAAGAACTTAACAGGCGATGAAGATGCAAGAACACCAAGTGAAGATTGTCTGCCGTAAGTGGCTTCAATATGAATCGGTACTGATGAATTGAAGTTTGCCGACCAGATATCGACCGCGGCTTGAATAGCAGGCTGGTAAGCATAAGGAACAGTGTTGTAATTAACGATAAATGTAGAAGACTTATCTATATGAGCATCTTTATGTTGTTGGGTGGATGCGAGATGTCCAGCAGTAGTTGGCGCCCCTGAAGCGTAGGTGTATGCCCACCCGGCAGGAATTGAAACAACCGATTGAGCTTGTGCTGGTGAGAGTGCGGGCGCACTTACCAATGAGCCCAAAAGGACTAATACGAAGGTGAGGGATCTGCTTTTCACAATGCGAAAACGCTAGCAGTCGCCGGCAGGGGCCAGCGCCAGAATGGGCTTTCGAGGCGAAATGCTCAGATATTCTTGAGGTTACGGGCTCGAGAAAGGCGTAAATAAGTGTCGATTGAAGTCACGATCTATTCACGCGCTCATTGCCACCTCTGTGAAGTAGCTATGGCGACCTTGCTGGAATTACAGAAGGATCTGGAATTCGAGATTGATAAGAAATTAATTGATGGCAACCCCGAGTTAGAGAAGCAGTATGGCGAGCAAGTGCCCGTCATATTAATTAATGGCGCAATGCACGACTTCTTTAGAGTTGACCCCGAACGATTTAGGAATTCAATATCTCGTCTGCATCAATGATGCGATAGGCATAGCCCTGTTCGGCTAAGAAGCGTTGCCGGTTCTGCGCGAAATCTTGATCAACAGTGTCGCGCGCAACTACGGAGTAGAAGCGAGCACCACGGCCATCTTTCTTAGGGCGCAGGATTCGACCAAGTCGCTGTGCTTCTTCTTGGCGAGAACCAAATGTTCCGGAGACCTGAATTGCAATGGTCGCTTCAGGTAAATCAATCGAAAAGTTTGCGACTTTAGATACGACCAGACAAGTAATTTCTCCAGTTCGATAAGCGGCAAAGAGTCGTTCGCGTTCTTTAAGCGGGGTGTCGCCTTTAATGAGTGGAACGCCAAGCTCTTCTGAGAGCGCATCTAATTGATCGATGTACTGACCGATAATCAATACTTGTTCGCCTTCGTGTTGCTTAGCAAGCGCAATAGCAACTTTGCGCTTCGTCGCAGTGGTCGCACAGAAGCGATAGCGCTCTTCTGGTTCGGCGGTTGCATAAGCAAGACGTTCGGCATCAGTGAGTGTTACGCGAACTTCAACGCAATCAGCTGGTGCGATATAGCCCTGCGCCTCAATCTCTTTCCAGGGAACGTCATAACGCTTAGGACCAATGAGTGAGAAGACTTCACCTTCCATGCCATCTTCGCGAACTAAAGTTGCGGTGAGGCCAAGGCGCCGGCGTGATTGGATATCAGCAGTAAAGCGAAAGATAGGTGCGGGAAGCAAGTGAACCTCGTCGTAGATAATCAAGCCCCAGTCGATGGCATCAAAGAGATCTAAGTGCGCATATAAACCTTGTTTACGAGTAGTCATTACTTGATAAGTAGCGATTGTGATGGGGCGGATCTCTTTTTTGGATCCGGAATACTCGCCAATTTCATCTTCGTGAAGCGAAGTGCGCTTGAGGAGTTCATCGCGCCATTGACGTGCAGCAACGGTATTAGTGACCAAGATGAGAGTTGTGGCTTGCGCATGCGCCATGGCAGCCGCGCCAACAATAGTTTTTCCAGCGCCGCAGGGGAGAACGACGACACCTGAACCGCCATGCCAGAAACCTTCAGCTGCCAGCTCCTGATATTTACGGATGCTCCAGCCATCTTGAACAAGAGCAATATCGTGGTGTTCGCCATCTACGTAACCAGCAAAGTCTTCTGCGGGCCAACCTAATTTAAGAAGTGCTTGCTTAAGAAAGCCACGTTGACCTGGGTGAACAACAATTGTCTCTTCATCCAGCTGAAGGCCAAGCATGGGAGCAACCTTCTTGCCCCGAGTAACTTCTTTGAGAACAGCAGGATCATTGGAGACGAGAACGAGGCCATGTACGGGATGCGCTTCTAAGCGAAGTCGGCCATAGCGAGACATGGTGTCCGCGACATCAACTAGAAGGGCATGAGGTACGGCGTATCGCGAATACTTCAGCAAAATATCAATGACTGCTTCAGCATCTTGACCAGCGGCGCGTGCATTCCATAAACCGAGTGGGGTCAAACGGTAAGTGTGAATGTGCTCGGGAGATTTTTCGAGTTCGGCGAAGGAGGCGATAGCACGACGACATTCGTCGGAGAGCAGATGATCTACATCAAGGAGAAGAGTCTTATCGCTTTGAACAATTAACGGGCCATCACTCACGAATTAATTCCTTAATAAAAGCAGTTAGTAGGGAGATGCGACCGGGAACACTAGAGAGAATTAATTGTTCATTAGGTGCATGGGCGCCTTCGCCAACTGCACCGAGACCATCGAGCGTGCGTGCGCCCACTGCGGCGGCAAAGTTGCCATCACTGGCGCCACCAACAGATGCATGCCCAACTGGATCCATTCCGATGGACTTAGCTGCGCGTTCAAGAATTTCGTAAAGTTCCATGGTTGATGATGTTTCGAGTGGCGGACGATTAATTCCACCAGTAATTTCAATCTTCGCTTCTGGATGAACGACTGTAAAAGCTCGCACAGCAGTGTCTACTCGGGTGAGTTCTGCTTTGCTGAAAGAGCGGACATCTAAATCTAAAGTAGCAAGTGCCGGAACGGTATTGGTGGTGGTGCCGGATTGCATGGTTGTGGGAACAACGGTTGTGCCATGGGTTGAGTCCTGTAACGCGACTGCAGCTGCAACAACTGCCGCAATCTCGGTAGTGGCATTGATTCCCTTTTCTGGCTCGAGACCTGCGTGCGAAGCGCGACCTGTCACGGTGATGCGATACATCGCAGTTCCTTTGCGACCTGTCTTCACCTTGTAACCAAGACCTGCTTCAAGAACGAGGACTGCGGAAGCGTTCTTAGCCAGCCGTTCGATAAGTGCGCGAGATGTTTGGCTGCCTACCTCTTCATCGCTCGTTGCAACAACGGCAACAGAATCAGCTGCATCTGGAATTTCTGCAACTGCATAAAGCGCTTGTAAGAAACCTGCCTTCATATCGAAGATCCCAGGGCCACGCGCGATGTCTCCTTCAACCGACCAGAGCGGTGAAAATGAATTATGTGGCCAGACCGTATCGAGATGGGCCAAGACGAGAATCTTTGGTGACTTGGCACCCCACCAGAAAACTGGTCGGCCTTGCTCTTCAATAACTTCTGCTGGTGAAGAAAGAAGTCGAGCAGCAATATCGCAAGCCAGATGTGCAACCTTTGTGCATGCCGCTAAATCCTCAGTCGGAGATTGGCATTCAACGAGTTCTTGCAGGTCGGCGATAAATGTCATGGTTAATTCTCTCTTATTCCGCCGGGCTCACGCCGGTAATTCGTGGAATTCGAAAGGTCTGCATCTCGCCCGTCGCATGGTCACGCGCGAGCAAGGTACCTAACGAGATGGAGACGGGATCGATGATGCGATTGGAGACGCCGCCATTGGTATCGGCATACCCGATAGTGAGACTTGCTTGCTGCTCGATATATTGATGAAGCAGATCTAGCGTCTCGTTGGCGGTTGTGCGAGGAACTTCTCGAGGCTTATGTGAAGTTGCACGTTCACCGGCACGAAGCGCGCGCACGGCAGAGGTAAGGAGCACATCGGTTGGTGCGCTCTGGTCGCTAATGACTCGTGGCGGACGTGGTCTCGACTTCGCGCGACGGACTGCAGGAGCAGAGACTAAAATTCCGGTTCCGTTCTCAGCCGCAGGTAAATATCCGGATTCGCGCAGCGCAGTCATTACTTCGTGCGCATCGATATCAGTGACGAGAACTTGTGGCGCTAACTTGCGCATCCGAAGGTGATCTAGATTCTTATCGTGCAAAATTTGTGCAATGAGACCTTCATCTTCGCAACGAAGATAAGAGCTTGCGGTACCGATACGTAATTTTCCGTGGCGCTTAGCGACATCATTGATGAGATATTCCAGCGGTTGTGGAACCGGAGTCTTGGAAGTCTTCTTGAGAAAATCTCTAATTTGATCGCCAGTTTGGCCATGATCTAATCCGCGTCGGATGGATTGTTCGCTAAAGCGATAGACCGTGGCGCCACCACGACTTTCGATATCTGCAATTGTGCCAATCATATTTGCAAGCTCAAGAGTGAGTGGTCCCGGCGCAATCGCAGAGTTATCTGCTTGAATCAAAATATGATCTACTGGCTTAGGAAGTGCCGCTTGAATACCTAAATCTTCATCACCATTAATAAGTGCGCCACCAAATGTAGAGAGTGCACCTTGACCAGATAGGCCTAACCATTCCGCTTCGCGAAGTGTCCATTCAATGTAATCCTTATTAAATCGTTGAGGCGCCATCCACTTAAGGTGCTCGTGAATGGAATCAAGTGCTGGATCAATTTCTGGATGTTGTTGAAGAACCCGAAGCGCAGCACGACGTATAGCTGGAACACCGGCGCGATCGAGTTCGGGCCCAAGCGGCGCAATATTCTTGCTGTCTGCTTTACCTACCAAACCACTCACTCGTGAGGTCTCAAGCCACAATGTGACTAATCCATGCCAGCGTTCTTCCATCTCGCGGGTGAGCCATAAATCAAAATTATTTGTCGGAAGAATTTGGTCATCGGTATCGATGACAATCAGTCCGGCAATAAAGAGAAGTTCGGCAACAAAGGCTGCGCAATTTTCATCGATTCCTAGGTGCTCTGCACTCTTCTTGAGGTCACGGACTCCAAGTCCACCAGAACGAAGTGCAACTGGAGGTTCATCGGACCAGTTGTGGGCGAGTTCTTCACACCAACGTAAGAACGAGGAGACATTCGCGATTGCTGCTCGGTCCACTTCTTTCTGCTTACGAGCAGTACCAGTGAGTGCCGGCGGGGTAAGTGTTAACTCTTTATGAATCTTGCCGCCGCGGAGATGAAGGCCTACTTCACGGGGTAGCACAACGGTTTGTGAATCCATCGCTAGTAAAAGATGATTATCGAGCAACCAAGATATGACTGGACCGGGTTTCTTTAAGTTGCCCATTTCGCCGCGAGGAGGTCCCCACATCAATCTTTCTAGCATCGCTACCGCACCTGCTGGCGCATCTTTAAGAAGTGCAAAATTAACTTTGAGATTGGTAGGCAGGCGTGGACCAAGGCCAGCTGGTTCATCCCCAATGAGGTTGCGAACATTTCCTACAAGTCGAAATTTAGTTCCATCCTGATAAATCATCGCCCGAGTAAGAAGCGCCTCAATTTCGACGGCGATGCTCTTATCGGTGAGCGCTACGACATCGGCTTTAGCAAATGGCTCATCGAGCGTGCACATCGCGGTGAGGAGATCAATCTGAACTTTGTTGAGGTTTTCCAGCGCACGAATCAAGCTGGGCATTGAGTTTGCTCGAGCTGCAAAAGCAGAGAAATCAGTCGGGACCGGTGTGACTAAATCAGGACGAAGTTCAAAGAGCGCGCGAATAGCCTCATCGCTGCGAGAGCGGAGTTCATCTGCAAAGGAGGTCGTCGACATAACTGGCTTACTTTACCGGCGTTTTGTTAGGTGTGCTGACCACGTTTTCTAGGAGCGAAGAAGGCAACAATCGAAAGTGCTTTCGCGGCAACTGGCCCAAAGATGGCCTTCAGGGCGCGAGCACGTCGGTAATCGTGAATCGGCCAGTGGTCCCGAATCGCTCGAATTTGGAGCAAGGTATCTGGATTGATGGCCCGCGGATTTCCAACTGCTTCGAGTAGTGGAATGTCATGATGACTATCGGAATATGCATAAGAGTTCGGTAAATCAAAATTATGTTCGTTCGCTAATTGGCGAATCGCAAGCGCCTTCTCTTTTCCGTGAAGTACCGCGCCACACAATTGACCGGTGTACACGCCATCCACAATTTCTGCGCGAGTTCCGAGGGCACCAGTAAATCCAAGTCGATCTGCGATGAACTCCGCCATTTCATTGGGCGTAGCAGTGACCAGCCATACTTCATCACCATTAGCGAGGTGTTGGTTTGCAATGTCAATCGTGCCCTTCCATAGGGAGGGCGAGACGTATTGGTCATAGACCTCTGATGCCAAATTCTGTAAATCATCAACTTTGTGACCTGAGATAAATACTTGGGCTGCATCTCGAAATTTATCTATTTCGACTGCATCTTCACCGCGAAGCCGGAAGCGCAAATTAGCCAACATGAAGTTAGCAATATCGTGCTTAGTGAAGTAGCCCCTTCGATACATCCCACGACCAAGGAAATACAGGGACGAGCCCTGAAGAATCGTGTTATCAAGATCAAAGAAGGCGACTCGCTTCTGCGGGTGAGCCATGCGACAACCATAACCTTGCCTAGCTTGATTCTCGTTTTTATGAGTATCTATGGCGCAGATATGCTTCTCGTATGGGTTCAACCGTTCACGTCCTTCGCCACGGCGAAGTGGAGAATCCTGAAAAAATTCTTTATGGACGTCAACCTGGCTGGCGACTTTCTACCCGCGGCCAAGCGATGGCGCAGGCGGTAGCAGATTGGTCAAAGCCGCTTTCCTTGGGTGCAATTCATGCATCACCACTGCAGAGAGCGCAAGAGACAGCAGCGCCAATTTCTGCACAACATGGCTTACCAATCACTACTGATGAGAATTTGATTGAAGCGGCAAATATTTTTGAAGGCAAGAAGTTCGAACTCGGAAGTGGCGTACTGCGCCACCCAAAGATGTGGCGTTATCTCTACAACCCAGCTAAACCATCATGGGGCGAACCATACGAAGAGCAGATTGAGCGAATGTTAAAAGCGCTCTTTGTCGCACGTGATGCTGCGCAGGGCAAGGATGCACTCGTCGTTTCGCATCAGCTTCCGATTTGGATTCTTCGCTCTGCCGTCGAAGGCCGGCGCTTACTTCACGATCCACGTAAGCGTGAATGTTCGCTTGCTTCAGTAACAAGCTTTCATTTAGATAATGATGGCGCAATTGAAGGCGTCTCTTACCAAGAACCAGCGAAGCACCTCCTTCCATCAAAATGAAGAAACTTTTTCTCGTAGCGATTGCCTCAACTTTATTTCTGACCGGATGTGGGAGTGGCGGAGTTTCTAAAGCAAGTGAAAACTCCTTCGTCTCCGGTAACGGCGCCGCGGTAGTGATTGATGCGAAGAATCGCCAGGTAGCACCTGATATTTCCGGTAAGACGCTTGACGGCACTTCTTTCACACTTGATAAATCCCGCTTCACTGTTATCAACGTCTGGGCTTCGTGGTGCGCTCCTTGTCGCGCCGAAGCGCCTATCTTTCAGGACTTTGCTAGCAAGAACTCAAGTATTTCATTTGTTGGAATTCTGACCCGCGACAATTTGTCTGCCGCGCGCGCCTTTACCCAGCGGTTCGCGATTACGTTCCCCTCTCTTGTGGATGATTCCCTAATTGTTAAATTCCGTGGATCGCTGACGCCCAATGCAATCCCGACCACGCTCGTTATTGATAATCAGGGCAAGATTGCCGCACGAATCAGTGGTGCAGTCACCGTTGCTGGTTTACAGAAAGTTCTTGAAAAAGTTATTGGTGCACCTGTCTATGCATAACTTCTTCCAAAACCAAGTACTCGATGGCAATTTAATTGTGGCAGCTGTCGTTGCCTTAATTGCTGGCCTGATTTCATTCTTCTCACCATGCGTACTGCCGTTAGTGCCGGGCTATCTTTCATATGCAGCAGGTATGACAGAAGTGCGCAGCCGAAGTCGGGTAGCCCTTGGTTCGATCCTCTTCGTCTTGGGATTCTCTGCGCTCTTTATTTCATATGGCGCGCTCTTTGGTTCGTTAGGTTCAACCATTAGCTCAAACTCCAGATGGCTCACTTTTGTTCTCGGCGCCCTCACAACGGCGATGGGAATTATCTTTCTCTTTAATCAACGCTTTTATCGCTCCTTTAAGCCCCAGTGGAAGATAAAGGCTGGCCTCATCGGCGCACCTATCTTGGGATTTCTCTTTGGTATCGGGTGGACGCCATGTATTGGTCCCACACTTGGAGCAGTACAGGCGCTCTCACTTCAAAGTTCGAGTGCACTTCGTGGTGCAATCTTAAGTTTCTTCTATTGCATCGGCCTAGGAGTTCCATTTATTTTGGTCGGACTCTTCTTTGATCAATCAACAAAGTTACGGCGATTTATTTCGCGCCATGGAAATTACCTCACTCGATTTGGCGGAACTTTCTTAATTCTGATTGGTCTATTGCAGATGACCGGGCTCTGGGATCATTTAATGAATTCACTCCGCTCATTTATCTCTGGCTTTGGCGCGGTGATTTAAATGAGTACAGCTCCCGAACTCGATACCGCAGGATCTCTTCGCTGGATGTGGCGCCAGCTCACGAGTATGCGGACTGCGCTTCTCCTCTTATTGTTGCTTGGCTTTGCATCTGTGCCTGGTTCGATTTTTCCGCAACGCTCACAGAATCCAATGAAGGTGCGCGATTATTTCGCCGCTAACCCCACTCTGTCACAGTGGATGGATCGGCTGCGGTTATTTGATGTTTATAGCTCACCGTGGTTTAGCGCTATTTACTTACTTCTCTTTATCTCACTCATAGGTTGTGTGCTCCCACGCACGATTGAGCATCTCAAAGCGATCGGCGCTAAGCCACCGCTCACACCTAAGTTTCTTGATCGCATGGAATTCTTTACTGAAGCTGAGACTGATTCCAAGCGCGCTCTTGATCAAGCTGAAGCCTGGTTGCAGAAGAAGCACTTTCGAATTCGCCGTGATGAAAATTCAATCTCAGCCGAGAAGGGCTACTCCCGCGAAAGCGGCAACCTACTCTTTCACCTCTCTCTGATTTTAATTTTAGTTGCGGTAGCAATTGGTGGATTATTTGGAATGAAGGGCGAAGCAATCTTGAATGTTGGTGAGCGCTTTGTAAATGCCCCAACCTCTTACGACACTCTCACCTTCGGAAAATTTCAGAGTGCAAATACCCTTACCCCATTCTCATTAACGGCAGATAATTTCAAGGCAACGTATAACGTGCAGACCAATGCGCCGAGCGATTATGTTTTAAAGGTCTCTACGGAGAATCCAATCGGAAGTAAATCAATTACTCACATTATTAAAGTGAATTCCCCACTCACCTTCGGTAGCACCAAGATTTATCTGCAAGCAAATGGATATTCGCCGGTGGTCACCGTTAAGGATAAGAGTGGCGCGGTCACATTCCAGGGGCCAGTTATTTTCTTGCCTCAGGATGGAAACCTGACATCAACTGGTGCAATCAAACTTCCTGATATGAATCCGCAGATTGGATTTGTTGGTTCATTTGTTCCCACTTACTCTCGCAGCTCTACCCGCGGAGCTTTCTCGGCATTTCCAGAAGTCCTCGATCCGCGGTTACTTCTCTCGGCCTGGAGCGGCAACCTGGGATTAGATTCAGGTGAACCCCAATCGGTCTATCGCCTCGATACTTCCAAGATGGTCAAGATTGGTCTCAAGCAGTTGAAAGTCGGCGAAAGCTATAACTTTGGCGAGGGCTCCATCACATTTGATGGGTATCGCTCGTGGGTGAATCTGCAAATTGTCGATGACCCGGGCAAGATGTACGCATTGCTTGGCGCAGTCTTCGCAATCCTCGGTCTTCTACTTTCACTCTTTACTCGCCAACGCAGAATTTGGGTAAAGATTGATGGTCGGGTTTCGATTGCAGGATTAGCGAAGAATGGTTTACCAGGATTACAAGATGAAATTTCCTCACTTAAGAGTGAGCTAGAAAAGGAGAGCAGAGCATGACCTCTACTAATTACGCCTACCTCTCTAACTACTTGGTTTATTCATCAATGGTTGTTTACACCATTGCCTTCTTTGCACATGCAATTGAAGTTGCGTTCTCGGTACGTAACGTTGGCGATGCCACCCAGTTTGATTTCACTCGCACTCAAAAGTCCGGTCGAATCGGCTCTGCGATGATGGTGCTCGCAACAGTCATTCTCTTTGCAGGTGTGGTTGTTCGTGGTTTATCAGCATCTCGCGTCCCGTGGGGAAATATGTATGAGTTCTCACTTACCGGCGCACTCGCATTTTCTGGTGCTTACCTCTTTGCCCTCTGGAAATTTAAAGTTCGCTGGTTAGGACTCCCAGTAGTCATCGCTGTTCTCTTAACTCTCGGCACTGCAATTACCGTCTTGTATCGTCCTAGCGCACCACTTGTTCCGGCGCTCAAATCAACTTGGCTTGCGATTCACGTATCGGCCGCAATTGTTTCTGGTGGCGTCTTCTTGCTCGCTAACTGCGTCGCTGCAACTTATTTATATCTCGACCATATGGAATCAAAGGGTCCACGCACTCCATGGGCATCGCGTCTGCCATCACTCGATGTTCTTGATCAACTTTCCTATCGATTAGTGGCATTTGTCTTTCCACTCTGGACCTTCGCCGTTATTGCTGGCGCCATCTGGGCCGAATCTGCCTGGGGCCGTTATTGGGGTTGGGATCCAAAAGAGACTTGGGCATTTATTACTTGGGTTGCATATGCCGCTTATCTGCATGCCCGCGTAACAATTGGTTGGCGCGGACGTAGAGCTGCATGGTTATGCCTCTTCGCGGGATCAACCTTCTTGTTTAACTACGTTTATGTAAATGTATGGGGCTCAGGCCGCCATACCTACTCTGGTTTGTAGTTAGAGGCTCTTCAAAAAATCTGGATCATCATCGGGTGCAATCGGGCGCTTAGGTCCACGCTTTGGATTGCTACCGGGATTCTTCTTTGGGCGTCCTACGAAGAACCAGACAAGTGCACCAAGTAGATCAAAGAAAATAATAATGAGAATCCACGCCCACTTAGGTAGTCGACGAACTAGCTCTTGTGGCGTGCGGGCGCAATCGAAAAAAGCATAAAGCACTATTGCGATGGGCAATACATACAAGAGAAGAACGCGCATAGTTTTAGTCTAACTCCACTAGATAATGAATGCGAGCGAGAGCAGTAAGGCAAAGAGCATCTGCAACCGGCCAGTCTTACCCAGCAATGGAATCAAATCTCGACCGACCGCGCCTTTGATAACACTCTTCGAGATTGAGTAACTCACTGGGAGGAGTGCGAGAGTAAATAGCGCCCAAGGAGAGATAAAGCTGGCCAATAGAGCAGCAATGTGAGCGCTGATCAGGAGTAGAACGAAAAAGAACCGCGCCTTCATATCGCCGAGGCGTACTGCAAGAGTGCGCTTTCCGACCTCTGCATCCTTAGGGCGATCGCGAAGATTGTTAATAGCAAGGATGGCGCATGAAAGCGCGCCCATGGGGATAGCGACGAGAAAAGCTTTGCCGCTCACTTGTTCGCTTTGCACAAAGTAAGAACCCATCGTGGCAACAACTCCGAAGAAGAGAAAGACGGAGAGTTCGCCAAAGCCCATGTAGCCATATGGCTTACTTGTTCCGGTGTAACCCCACGCGGCAATGATTGCGATTGCCCCGACAATAATTAAGACCCAGCTAGTGCGAAGTGCGAGAACTCCACCGCAGATCGCGGCTAAGAAAAATGATAGATATGCGGCGCTCTTCACTGCCTTCGGTGACGCGAGTCCAGAAGCGGTAAGTCGAACCGGTCCAACTCGAACTTCGTCAGTACCGCGAACTCCATCGGAGTAATCGTTAGCGTAATTAACTGCGATTTGAAGTAAGAGGCTGACGGCAAGTGCCAATGCAGCGTTGAGCCAATTAAATGGAAGGTTGGTTCGAGCAAATAGCGAAGTGCCGACAACGACAGGTGCAATGGCAGCAGGCAAGGTACGTGGGCGTGCTCCGGCAATCCATTTATTCATGAGCTAAATATATTTCACGCGCACGAGTTCGGTCAGGCTTTCCGATGCTTGTGAGCGGTAATTCTTGAAGGGTGATGAAATCTTTAGGCACTGCATGCGCGCCGAATTTAGTGCGAGTGATAGAACGCACTTCCTCAATATCGATGTGGTGATTACTTACTACAACAAGTTTTGTGCCCCATTCCAAATCAGGAACTCCAACAGCGATAAATTCTTGAGCTGAAAATTTTTGGCGCAATAGATTTTCAATGGCGCCGAGTGAAATCTTTTCGCCACCGGAAATTATTTGATCATCACTTCGACCGTGAATGAAGAGTTCTCCGTCAATCAACTCGCCAAGATCGCTGGTAGTGAACCAGCCATCAGAGGTTAGAGCGCTCCAGAGTTCAGGGTTATTGAGATATCCGTCTGCCATCATTGGGCCTTTGAGTTGAATATTTCCAGAATCAGAAATTCTTACCCCAACGCCATGAAGGGGAGTGTGGTTGTAGATACAGCCACCAGACATCTCTGACATTCCATATGTAGTGATGACGTTGATTCCAGCAGCGCGTGCATCAGCGACGAGCTCTTCTGATGAAGCGGCGCCACCTACAAGAACCGCTTTGCAATTCTTTAAATGCTGCAAAAGTTTTTCATCACCGTGAAGTGCTCGATGTAGTTGAGTGGGAACAATTGCGCTGTAATCGGCATCATCTTCGACGCCCACCGGTTGAACACCGAGTTCTAGTGCTCGCACTAAGACGTTGACGCCAGCAATGTGATTGATGGGCAAGAGCAGCGACCAACGTTCGCCTGACTTTGCTTCAAGAAATTTATGTGATGCGCGCGCAGATGCAATGAGTGCAGCGGAGCTCAACGCGACCTCTTTTGGCGCTCCGGTCGATCCGCTTGTAGGAATGATGACGGCGATTTCGGGGGAGACAGAGCTGGTACTGATTGGCGCAAATGCGAGAGCGGGTCCTGCTCCGGAGAGTGCGCGAAAAAGCGCCTCGGCCACCTGTGGAATCGACCACTCAGGGCTGATGGGCAGAACTTCGCGCGGATGATTTTCGTTCATGACCCCCGTAGGCTATCCACATCTGATTAAAACTGAAATTAATAGGAGTAGATGTGAGCAAGCCATTTAAGCGCGAACCAGGTGACCGGACGATTCCCGCATGGAAAACTGCTGAAGGTGGAGAGAAATTCTCCGACATCATCTATCAAGTTGCAGATGGAATGGCGAAGATAACAATCAATCGCCCAGAAGTGCGCAACGCCTTCCGCCCACAAACCCTCTTTGAATTACAAGATGCTTTTAATTTAGCTCGCGATAACGATGAAGTCGGTGTCATCATCTTTACTGGTGCTGGCTCCGAAGCATTCTGTTCTGGTGGCGATGTAAATGTTCGCGGCGATGATGGTTATATCGGCGATGACAAATTAGCTAAAAAAGGTATTGGTCGCTTAAACGTTTTAGATTTACAGATTCAAATTCGTCGCCTTCCTAAGCCAGTAGTTGCAATGGTCGCAGGTTGGGCAGTGGGCGGTGGACACGTTCTTCACGTGGTCTGCGACATTACAGTTGCTGGCGACAATGCCAAGTTCGGTCAGACCGGCCCAATGGTTGGATCTTTCGATGGCGGCTACGGCGCAGGTTTACTCGCAGCTCATATCGGCCAGAAGAAGGCGCGCGAAATTTGGTTCTTATGTCGCCAATACGATGCTGCCGAAGCGCTAGATATGGGATTAGTAAATACCGTTGTTCCGGTTGCAGAACTTGAAGTCGAGACCGTCAGCTGGTGCCGCGAAATGTTACGTCACTCGCCAATGGCGCTCCGCTTACTTAAAGCTGGTCTCAATGCCGCAGATGATGGACTCGCAGGAGTTCAACAATTAGCTGGCGATGCCACTCTTCTCTTTTACATGACTGAAGAAGGTCAAGAAGGTCGCAATGCTTATCAAGAGAAGCGCGACCCAGACTTTAGTAAGTTCCCCAAGCGTCCTTAATTTCATGTCCTCCCACTTTGCGCTACGCGATATCTTCAATGATTGCTGCGTCGTCGCAATACCCACAAAGACTGATTTCCGTGGGATAAATATTCGCGAGGCATTTCTCTTTCGCGGCCCGCAAGGTTGGTCAGAGTTCGCACCCTTTATTGAATACAACGCAGCTGAATCAGCGCGGTGGTTGGAAGCAGCTATTGAGGGCGCCTATAAACCATGGCCAGAATTGAAGCGAAAGTCGATTCCGATCAATGCAACTCTTCCGCGAATTCCAGCAGATCAAGTAGCGAAATTCCTTAATAACTACCCTGGCTGCACCACCATCAAAATGAAAGTAAATGACTTTGAATCTGATGCCGATCGCCTAGAAGCAGTACTTGATTTTCTACCCGATGCAAAGGTGCGCCTTGATGTCAATGCTGGTTGGTCGCTCTCACAAGCTCGTCAATATTTGCATGACTATTTTATGCGCTTTGGACATCTCTTCGAGTACATCGAACAACCGTGTGAATCACTAGAAGATCTAGCGACACTGAAGAGCGAAGTTCCGATGAAGATTGCAGTGGATGAATCCATTAGAAAATTTATTGGAAGTGATTTTTCTTCGCTCTCGGAGATTGCAGATGTGGCAATTTTGAAATGGGCTCCCTCTGGAGGAATCGCGGCTACCCACAAGCTAATTTCTGAAATTGGATTGCCCACCGTTATTTCTAGTGCAATTGATACCGGTATCGGTATCTCGCATGGATTAGCGCTAGCCGCATCGCTCGATTCCTTGGAGTATGCCTGCGGTCTCGGCACTACAGCGCTCTTGGTCGAGGACATCGCATTACCGCTGATGCGCCCAATAGCTGGCGTGATGGATGTGGTTCGTGGTGAACCTAATCCAGAAGCGTTGGCGAAGTATCAAGCATCTGCAGAACGCACTCAGTGGTGGGAGAATAGAGTCACCGAAATTTGGAATACCGAATTACGCGAAGAAGTGAAGGGTTGGGTCTCATGAGTAACTCGACCGATTTAGCTCGCTTCACTATCCGCACCCTCATTGAAGCCGGCGTTAATACCTTTGTTCTCTCTCCCGGTTCTCGTAATGCTCCACTTTCCATAGCGCTCTATGAGGCTAGTCAAAAAGGCTTAGTTGATCTTCACGTAAAGATTGATGAACGCGGTGCCGGATATTTTGCGCTAGGAATCTCAAAGGCAACTGATAACTATGTTGCGGTCATCTGCACAAGTGGCACTGCAGTTGCTAACTATCACCCAGCTATTGTGGAAGCGCACCATGGTGCTAATAAATTATTAGTGATTACCGCTGATCGCCCAGCTCGGTTGCGCGAGACCGGAGCTAATCAAACGACCAATCAGAGCAATATCTTTGGTGACATCAAGACGCACGATATTGCCGCACCGATTGATCTTCGTGCAATTCTTACCGGCGGTCCGGTGCACCTCAACATTCAATTCGACGAACCACTACTACCTAGCGAGAAGAGCGACTGGCTAGCTGGAATTTCCGTTTCGCCGCTCTCTTTTCCCAGCGAAAATTGTGATGCGCTCTCACTAGGCGAAGGCAGCGTAATTGTCATCGGTCACGATCGGGGTACTTTCACAGTCGAAGAAATTCGGGAAGCAATTGCTGGCGTTCGCATCCCCATCATCGCCGAAGACCCACTCTCATTTCCTGAAGCGATTGCGCATGCTTCACTCTTCCTAGCTGATGCCGATGTACGCACCGCACTGAAAGCCGAGCGAGTAATAGTCATTGGGCGAACAACGCTTTCACGAAGCATTAATTCATTTGTTGCCGAAGCCACGCAGCAGATCGTGGTTGATCCTCGATTAGCTAGCGTAGATAAGAAGCGAAGCGGTGATATTAAGTTCACCGGCTTACCGTTCTTTACAGGCGCTTTTAGCGGAGAATATTTTGATAAGTGGCAGGAAACATCTAAGGCCGCACATGCTGCACTCCATGAATTCAAACAATTTACGGAGCAGATAGTCGCCCAGAAAATAGCGGCGCAGCTTCCTAATAATTCTGCGCTCTTTGTGGGCTCATCGCGACCAATCCGCGATATCGAGGGCTTTGCGATGCCTCGCACCGGTATCCATACCTTTGCAAACCGCGGACTCGCAGGAATCGATGGAAATATTTCGACCGCATTTGGTATCGCAGAAAAGTATGAAAAGAGTTTTGCGATATTGGGAGATATCACTTTCATGCATGACCTCTCTGCCTTAGTCGCTCCGACTAAGGCTAATCTCACCATCTTTATTATTGATAACAATGGCGGCGGCATCTTCTCTACCTTGCCACAAGCCGGAGTCGAAGGCTTTGAGCAAATATTTGGAACTCCCCAGAATGCCAACCTAGAAAAGATAATTTCTGGCTTTGGTATTCCGGTTGTAAAAGTAAAGACCGAATCTGATATTTCAGCAGCAATTGCTTCCCATAAAAACGGATTACAGATTGTGATTGTTGAAGTTCCTAACCGAGCAGATATGTCTGCCGGAATTAAAGAGATGTATCAGAGCGTTTCGAGCGCGGTACGCATCGGGCTTAACTTAGCCTGACTTTCAGCAAGTTCATCTTGAGGATTTGATCCCGCAACAATTCCGCAACCAGCAAAGAGTCGGATAGAGCGCTGATCTTCGGCCAGTAAGCCGCAGCGAAGTGCGATGCCAATTTCGCCATCGCCACGAGAATCGACCCAACCAACTGGACCGGCATAACGGGAACGGTTCATTCCCTCAATTTCATCAATCACGCCTTTAGCAGTTGCGGTAGGAGTGCCACAGACTGCAGCTGATGGATGTAACGATTGAATAACTGTGAAGATATCTACCGGAGTTGCCGAATCATTAACAACGCCAGTGACATCGGTTGCAAGGTGCATGACATTTGCGAGGTGCAGAACGAATGGTGATTCGGGAACGTTAGTAGACGAACAATATGGAGCAAGTGCATCTGCAACCGAGCGCACCGCATATTCGTGTTCTTCTAAGTCCTTGGAAGATTTTGCCAGCGATGCCGCAAGTGCTAAATCACGACTTTCATCACCGGTCATCCGAATTGTTCCGGCTAAAACTCGTGAAGTAACTAGCGATTTACTCAAGCGAACCAGGAGTTCTGGAGTTGCACCGATGAGCCCAGCGACAGTGAAGACCCAAGTTGAAGGGTATTTAGATTCAAGATTCTGAAGAAGTGCGCGAGTAGAAATAGGGGAGTCTGCGATTGCATTTACATCGCGTGCAAGAACTACCTTCTCTAATTCACCACTCTTGATGCGCGAAACAGCATCAGCAACTCGTTCGGTCCAACGTCCATCAGGAAGTGAACCTTCCTGCCACGTGATAGTTGGATGAGAGTTCTCAGTTGGTGCAAGGTTGAAAGCAGGCTGCGCATCAGGGCCGACCCAAGTAATCCATGACTTTCCGCTCTTCTGCCCCACAATAATTTGGGGAATAACTAAGTGAGACTCTTCATTCTGATCAAAGGCGAAAGAGGTAAAGAGAATTGGCCCAGTGCCACTTCCGTGCACATTATTATGAATATCAAAGGTAGTTAATTGTGCACGCCACCAATCACGTGCTTCATTAAAGCGATTTGGGCCTTTAACTGTTGTGCTCTTGAAAACTCCAAAACCAATGAGGCCATCTCCGCCACGAATCCACGAAGTAGATAGCTCGTCTCCGAATGCGACAGAGGTAAGCGCTGGATGGTCACCGAGAATTTCGGTGGTAATTGTTGTAGCCATATTTGTGCAGAAAACGAATTAACGCTTTGAGACAAACCGCCAAACGGTAGGAAGCGCAGTACTTGCAATTGCAATTTTGATAGCTTCACCAACAACAAATGGTTGGAGACCCTTTTCAAAAGTCCATGACCATGATTGACCAGTTGAGTGCTGCAACCAGAGCAGACCAAAAGTAAAAATAATTGTTGTGCCGATAAGCATCGTCGGAACAACGGTTGAAATCTTCTGATCC
>CANBVO010000002.1 GCA_947372915.1 Actinomycetota bacterium
GAATGCTCGGTAAAGACTTTACGTACTGCATCTAAATCATTGAACGGAACGACATGAACGGTTCCTGGGTTGGTGCCGGCGGTAGGAACTGGAATTGGCGCATCAGCAGGGCCGGCCTCAGAGAGAGCGGGCTTAGCTGACACAGTCAATGAGTCGTGGGAGCCGTGATAGCCGCCCTCCATCTTGACGATGGCGTTCTTATTGGTGAAAGCCTTAGCTACGCGAATTGCGTACATCGTGGCTTCAGTTCCCGAGTTAGCAAAGCGAACCTGATCAATATTGAAACGCTTACAGAGTCTTTCAGCGGCATCACGAGAAATCGGTGAAGGGGTTACAAAGAGCATTCCCTGCTTGAGGGCAACATTAATTTCTTCGATCACAACTGGATTCAGGTGGCCAGCAAGCATCGCGCCAAAGCCCATGGATAAATCCAATAACTTACGACCATCGACATCAGTCATATAAGCGCCTTCAGCCGAGACAATACTGATGGGGTACGGATCCCAATATTGGAAGCTAGAAGTAACGCCCATCGGAACTGACTTATGAGCAATCTCGCTCTCGCGCTCAGAACCGCCAGTCTCTTTAGTGAAGCGTTCCCATTCCTGCGCGATGAGCTCTTTTACTCTGGCGCGTGGGACGGGAAGTGGATTGTCAGGCAACTTACGAAATGTTTGAGGTTCAAGTGTTCGGGTCATTTTGGAATAGGTACCTTTTGTTGAGCCTTAAAAATGCGACTCCTTTTAGGTACTTACGCTCCCCTTTGTTTAACGTTCGAATAAAACCTTTTGGTTTCCTTATGAGAGCCAAGGTATCAGAACTCAGTTATTTACGCACACATCAGGCGCTTCCTGCGTGGCTTTTAGACTTTTTTTCAAAATTCTTCAAACTCACACATAATATTCCACTATGAAACCGGTTCTTTTAGCAATCCAAAACGACCCCACTGATCCACCACATTTAGTTGGTCGTTGGTTGATGGAGCTTGGTTTCGAAATAAAAATTTTGCGCGCATATGATGGTGAAGCGGTGCCAGTAACTGTTCCTGAAAATATTGCAGGCCTTATTCCACTCGGCGGTCACATGGGTGCGCTTGATGATCACATCGCACCGTGGCTACCCAACGAACGTGCATTACTGCTTGATGCAGTCAATCGTGATATTCCCATCTTTGCTATTTGCCTAGGAGCACAACTCTTGGCTGCAGCGGCCGGTGGCGAAGTGACACGTGCTGCAATATCTGAGATCGGCGTATACGACCTCACTCCAAATAAAGATGCTTTAACCGACCAGATTTTCAATCTCTCATCGGCTGTACCCGTCGCACAATGGCACGAAGACCAAGTGGCCAAACTACCTACCGGAGCAACCTTGCTCGCCAGCAGCGAGCTCTGCCTAAATCAGGTCTATCGAATCGGTGCTGCGCAGTATGCGGTGCAGTTCCACCCAGAAATTGATGCCTCCATTATCAATACTTGGGAAGCAAATGCCGATAACGCTTTTCTGGAATCAGGAAAGAGCAGCGTGGAATCTGAAGTCAAAGCGGCCGAGGATCAACTCTTTGCAACCTGGAAACCAATCGTTCAACGTTGGGGCCAGACAGTTCTCTCACTAACAACTGTCTAATTATTGAGCGGTCATTCCGCCATCAGCCGAGACAATTGAGCCTGTCATAAAGGATGCTTCATCGGAAGCTAAGAAGAGCACGAGGTTTGCTATCTCGCGCGGGGTACCCGGGCGACCTATCGGCTGGAACGAATCAATAGTTTTATACACGTGATCCAATCCCCCAAGCATCTGTGCGTGAGCATGATTGATTGGCGTATCCACCCAACCAGGGCAGATCGCGTTGCAGCGAATTCCAGTCTTTGCGTAATCCAAAGCGATTCCGCGAGTGAACATAACGATTGCACCCTTAGATGCAGAATAAACACTTAGGAAAGGTTCGGAGACCAGACCATTAACGCTCGACATGTTGACGATGGATCCGCGTGAATTCTTGAGCATATGCGGCAGCGCCGCACGAGTTAAATACATAGCGCCCATGACATTGACTGAAAGCGTCTTTTCGATAGTTGCATTGGTGACTTCATGAAATACACCAGGAAGATTGACGCCGGCATTGTTGACGAGAATATCGATTGAACCGTATGCCTCGACCGCCTTGGCGACAATTGCATCGCATTGCGCAGAATCAGAGATGTCGATGGTGTACGCCAGAGCACGGCCACCAGCAGCATTGATATCAGCTGCAACTTTGGCGGCACCTTCAGAATTGAGATCCGCGCAAATAACCGCAGCGCCTTCTTCAGCAAGCCGCACTGCACTTGCTTCACCGATTCCAGAAGCGGCTCCAGTAACTATTGCTACGCGACCTGCAACACGATCAGACATATCTACTCCTCATGAATATAAAAAATTAGCCCGCCTCACCGAAGTGGGACGGGCTAATTGTAGTTCTGTTATTTACTTATTGAGAGTACTAACCGCTCCCTTGAAGTGCTTGTGAGCAGATACCCACCACCAAATCATTGCGCCACCGATAACAGCGAGGAAGGCAACAGGTGTGTAGTTAGCAGCCTTGAGGCTGAACTCTGAACCCCACCACACTCCAGCTGGAGTAGTTGGCATACAGAAGTAGACCGACATGATGACGATTTCGAGAACAGCGATAGGGGCCATCCACTTCCACTTGTTTCCAAGATTCCAATCGCCTTGCTTGAAGGCATCGCCCTTGCGCCAGCGCAACCAGATTGGAATTGCGAAGGAACCAAAGAGACCGATGACAGCCATGGAGGTAACAGCGAAGAACGCTACTGCTGACCAGATTGCTGGAATTGTGACGACAAGTGCTGCAGCGCCCAAACCAAATGCTGCATGAGATGGGTTGCGATTCTTATCTAGCTTGGTCCATTGCTTGTGACCAGGAACAGCGCGGTCACGAGAGAAGGCGAACAACATACGTGAGCCAGCAGTAACGCATGACATTCCGCAGAAGAACTGACCGACGCAAGTGATGATCAAGATGATCTTTGCCCAGCCAGTAGAAAGCGCGGTAACAAAGATTGCCTGTGAAATTCCGCCGGCCTTAGTGATGCCCGCTTCATCAGTTGCGGCATAAAGAAAGGCAAGAAGCATGACCCAGCCTGCAACTGCAGAGTAAGCAATTGACTTCCAGAGACCTTGTGCAGCTGCTTTAGTTGCTTGGCCAGTCTCTTCCGAAACGTGAGCTGAGGCATCAAAACCAGTGATGGTGTACTGGGTAAGCAAGAAACCAATAGGAAGAACGTAGAACCAGTAGTTGTGGAATCCACTGTTATTGATCTGGTGGGTAAAGACCCATGATGTTGATTGGTGCTTTGCAGGAATCAAAACGAGAATCAGGATTACTGCTGCAACTCCGCCTACGTGCCACCAGACGTTGATGCTCTGGAGCTTGTGGATGATATTTGCACCATAGATGTTCATTGCGATGTGAAGTAGAAGTGTGACTGCAAAAACAAGGAAAACTAACTTGAGATTTGTTGGGTCAATGGAGTTATTGAAAAGGTTTGCGGTGTAGACGAAGAAGTTAGCGAAGCCATAATCCACGCCAGCGGTTACAGCGACTAGACCCAAGAGGTTTAACCATCCGGTTACCCATCCATGTACTGGCTTTCCGAGATTCAGAGCCCAGTAATAAATTCCGCCCGCAGTTGGCATTGCCGAAAGCAGCTCAGCCATGACAAGTCCAATAATCATGATCAGGCTTGCAATGATTGGCCAGCCCACAGAAATCGCTACCGGGCCACCGTTGTTCCAGGCCTGTGCGAATGTGGTGAAGCATCCGGAGAGAATTGAGATGATGGAGAAGGAGATTGCAAAGTTGTGAAAACCACTCCACTTGCGATCAAATTCTTGCTTGTAACCTAGCTCTGCCAACTTTTGTGCGTCGGCATCATGGGTATTAACCATTGGATAAGTTCCGCCCTTCTAGAAGTTAAGGAATAGTGTGACGCCCGCCTCAGCGAAAAGGAAGCACCTAGCGCCCTTAATTGGGCTTTTTGCGACCGTCAAAGCGTTGCCCTCCGCGTGCCGAGCCGAGTAACCTCGGGGTCTAGATAGCACTTCCCACAACCCTGGAGGATCTCGTGGCCCTAAGCCTTGAGCAATTACGCAAGGAAATCGAAGCCGGCACTATCGACACGGTCGTCGTCGGCGCCACCGATATGCAGGGCCGCTTACAGGGCAAGCGCATTCACGCGCCATTCTTTCTCGCCGATACTCTCAAGAACGGCACTGAAGGCTGCAACTACCTGCTCGCTGTCGATATCGATATGAATACGATTCAAGGCTATGCCGTCTCTTCCTGGGAGACCGGATATGCCGATATGGGAATGTCCCCCGATCTCGACACGCTTCGCTTTCTGCCGTGGCAAGAGGGATCAGCCTTTGTTATCGCTGACTTTGTAGATCACCATCACGAGGGAATTTCAGTCTCCCCCAGAACTATTTTAAAGAAACAGCTCGAGCGACTCGATAAAGCTGGAATGGTCGCCTTGTGCGGAACCGAACTTGAATTCATTGTTTTCAAAGATACTTATGAAGAGGCGTGGGATAAAGGCTATAAAGATTTGATTCCTGCCAACCAGTACAACGTAGATTATTCACTCGGCGGAACTGCGCGCGTCGAGAAATTGCTTCGCGAGATTCGCGTCTCGATGGATAAGGCAGGTCTCATTGTTGAATCCGCTAAGGGTGAATGCAACTTAGGACAACATGAAATCGCATTCCGCTATGAAGAAGCTCTCCGTACCTGCGATAACCATTCCGTCTACAAAATGGGCGCGAAGGAAATCGCTTCGGCACAAGGTTGCTCACTTACCTTCATGGCAAAGTTCAATGAACGCGAAGGTAACTCTTGTCATATTCATCTCTCCTTCCGCGATAAGAACGACAATGCAGTTATGGCGGGCGATGCCGGCGATGGTATGTCTGCTCTCGGGCGTTCATTTGTGGCTGGCCAGCAATTGCATATGCGCGAGCTCACTCTTCTCTTTGCCCCAAATATCAATTCGTACAAGCGCTATCAAGCCGGAACCTTTGCACCAACAGCAATTAAGTGGGGCCGCGATAATCGCACCTGCGCTCTTCGCTTAGTGGGTCAAGGCCATGCCTTGCGCATTGAAAACCGCGTACCTGGTGGCGATGTCAATCAGTACCTTGCAGTTGCCGGAATGGTGGCGGCAGGACTCGATGGCATTGAACGTAACCTTGAACTCGAACCAATATTTACTGGCAATGCTTATGCAGTTGAGACCGATCGCGTACCTACCTCCCTCAAGGAGGCGCGTGACCTGTGGGCTAATTCGGCCTGGGTGACCGAGACCTTCGGTAAAGATGTTCAGGATCATTACACCCATATGGCTGATACCGAGCTCGATGCGTTTGGTCGTGCAGTGACTGATTGGGAGCGCGTCCGCAGTTTCGAACGTATGTAATTTAAGTCGACCACTACTTCAGGAGATTCATGTCTAACTACACCATCATCAGTCCGGTTACCGAAAAGCCTGTCCAAGAACTTCACTTGGCCGATGTAGCCGAGACAGATGCAGTTATTTCCAAGGCTGCCAAGGCATTTGAAACCTGGCGCCTGGTCGCACCTGGAGATCGCGCGAAGCTACTTCGTAAATTTGCTGCAATTGTGGATGCGCACAATGAAGAGTTGGCACAACTTGAAGTTCTTAATTCAGGCCACACCATCGGCAACGCTCGCTGGGAAGCCGGCAATGTTCGCGATGTCCTTAATTATTACAGCGCTGCGCCAGAGCGACTTTTTGGTCGCCAGATTCCAGTTCCCAATGGAATCGATATCACCTTCAAAGAACCCCTGGGCGTTATCGGAATTATTGTTCCTTGGAACTTTCCAATGCCGATTGCAGGCTGGGGTTTTGGCCCGGCACTCGCTGCCGGAAACACCGTTGTTCTAAAGCCTGCAGAACTCACTCCTCTAACTGCGATTCGCTTAGGCGAGCTGGCACTCGAGGCCGGTATTCCAGAGGGTGTATTTAACGTCATTCCTGGCAAGGGAAGCGTTGTCGGAAATCGTTTTGTCACACATCCACTCGTCCGCAAGATTGTTTTCACTGGTTCTACTGGCGTTGGTAAAGAAATCATGCGTGGCTGCGCCGATCAAGTAAAACGTCTGACCCTTGAACTCGGTGGCAAGAGTGCAAATATCATTTTTGCGGATGCTGACATTGAAAAGGCCGCAGCGGGAGCTCCTGGAGCAGTATTCGACAATGCGGGTCAAGATTGCTGCGCTCGTTCGCGCATCCTGATTCAACGTTCTGCGTACGACAAATTTATGGAACTCTTCGAAGTTGCGGTGAAAAAATTCCGCGTCGAAGATCCATCACTCGATACCGCCGAAATGGGTCCGCTGATTTCTGCCACCCAATATCAACGGGTATCTGAATTCCTTCCTGAAGGAACTCCGATCGCCTTCCAAGGAAGTAAGCCATCCGGACCTGGCTACTGGTTTGCACCAACAGTCTTGGCACCAAAGGATTCAAATGACCGCGCTTACCGCGAGGAAATCTTCGGGCCAGTTGTTTCGGTTCTTCCCTTTGAAGATGAGGCAGATGCTATTCGTATCGCCAATGATTCCGAATACGGCTTGTCAGGTTCTATCTGGTCACGCGACTTAGGTCGTGCCGTACGAGTCTCTCGCGCAGTTGAGGCCGGCAATCTGTCCGTGAACTCCAATTCCTCTGTTCGTTATTGGACGCCATTTGGCGGATATAAGCAATCCGGCCTTGGCCGCGAACTTGGTCCAGATGCGTTGGATTCCTTTACTGAAACGAAGAACGTCTTCTTCGATACGCAAGGATAAAGAGGAGCAGCTATGTGCCGACTTATGGGTTATGTCTCGCCAGAGAAACACACTATCTCTGAAGTTGCTGGCCCTGATTTCGCACAATTTACTGAGCTATCTACAAAACATGGCGATGGCTGGGGTTATGCAAATGTTAATTCCGCAGCGGATCACTCACTCACCTTAGAAGTTGCACGCGCCAAGGAAAGCCCAAAGTTTGCAGAGCTCACGCAGTCGCTAGAAAGTACTGGCGCGCTCTTGCATCTGCGTTGGGCAACTCTTAATTTGGATATCACTGAAGGAAATACTCATCCATTCAAACATGGGGATTTTTCCTTCATTCATAATGGTTCTATCAAGCCACCGCAGTCCCTAGATGCCTATATCGACGTTGCCTACCTCGATAAGTTACGTGGCGCTACCGATAGCGAGCGATATTTCTACGTTCTTCTGAGTTTCATCGACAAACTCGGATTGCACGAAGGAATCCATCAGGGTATTAAGACAATTACTTCTCATTGCGATTTTTCAAGCCTCAATGCAATGTTAATGACGCCGGATACATACATCACCATCAGCGAGCACAATTACTCTCGCATTCCTGAGGGCGAAGGTCCTGAGTACTACGACTTGTTCTATCGCCAAGATGATCGAGGCGTATTAGTCGCCTCATCTGGATGGAATCAACCCGGCTGGAAGCAGATTCCTAATCACCACTATCTCGAAGTAAATCGAAAAACTTTTGAGGCTACCCTCACTAAGTTTTAGCTAGCTGCGCCTTCTGCGGTAAGCCCAAATGCCGAAGAGCATGGTGAGAACAATTAGAACTGTCGATGCACCATAGATTGCCGTATTGTCTTTTTTCTTCACGGCTAGATACGGCGCCGAGCTGACTGTCTTCTTTCCAAAGGTGAAGGTGTACTCCCCTTCAACCACGTGCCCATCTGCAGATGCGACCCGATAACTCACCAGGACTAGTCCTTGGGTGGAGTTTGCCTTTAATGGGACTGAAATAGTCGACCCAGAAACAGTTGCATTTCCATCGCTTACTTCCTCGGCAATTGCATTGTGCGCTGTGAGTTGCATGGCACTGCTCTGACTCAGGGAAGCGAGATCCTCATTGAAGGTCAATTGAATTTTGGAAGGCCAAGAATCAACTACCGAGTCCACCGCCGGAATGGCCGAGACCAGTTCTGTATGTGCCACTGCTGGCGCGACCGGAGTGGTGAAGGCGAATAACGATAAGGCGAGAACCAAGGCTCGTTGACGTGAACTCATGAGGAGATAGTAAGGGGAAAGCAATGCAGAAACTTCGCAGATGCAAACGATTTGCAGTAGCCTATGCCGATGAGCAAACCCTCCCTCCGCCAGCATCTCAAGTTCACGCGCGATGAGATACCCGCTCTGGCCGGCGTTCTGGGCACTGTTATCGGCCTTCACGTTATTGGCTGGGGCTTGTTCATCCACTACAACTCCATGCCGCAATTCCACAGCCTGACCGATGGAAATCACGCCCTGGTTTATGCCGGCGCTGGCGCTCTCGCCTATTCATTTGGTCTGCGACATGCGTTCGATGCCGATCACATCTCGGCAATTGATGACACCACTCGTTTGATGTTGGCAAAAGGCAAGAAGCCGCTCGGCGTGGGGCTCTTCTTCTCCCTCGGTCACTCCACCATTGTTCTCGCGCTCTCCATCGGTATCGCTTTTGCTGCAAAGAGCGCTGTTAAATTTCAAAATAACTTCGCCGCGACCGGCAGCATTATCGGAGCAAGCGTTTCGGCCTTCTTCCTCTACCTGGTTGGAATTCTCAACCTCGTCATCATGTTCGGAATCGTGAAGGTATGGAAACAGGCGAAGTCCGGAAAATTTAGTCACGAACATTTACAACAACTTCTTAACGAGCGCGGATTGATGAATCGAATCTTTCGTGGATTTTTCAAAAAGGGTTTCGATCATTCCTGGCAGCTCTATCCCATCGGCGTTCTCTTTGGTCTTGGTTTTGATACCGCGACTGAAGTGGGTCTCTTAGGTCTTTCCGCAACTGCTGCCATCGGAACCGTGGGTGGAACTTTGCCACCACTTGCCATCATTGCTCTACCTATTATTTTTGCAGCTGGCATGTCCATGATGGATGCTGCTGATGGCATATTTATGACCAAGGCCTATGCCTGGGCTTTTACATCACCACTGCGCAAGATTTATTACAACCTCACCACAACAGGAATCTCGATCTTCGTCGCTCTATTCATCGGGACTATTGAGCTAGTCGGCGTTCTCTCCGAGAAGACAAATATTGGTGCTTACCAACCCTTTACCTTTATCGCCAGTATCGAACTCAACAAGGTGGGGTTCTTCATCGTAGGCTCATTTGTGGCAACGTGGGTTGCTTCAGTTCTGATCTGGAAATTCGGACGATACGAAGAAAAATACTCATCGGGAATCGTTGAAACTGAGCATGATCACACCGAAATTAGTATTTAGTCGAGGAAAAAATCCAATAAGAAATCGGTAGTTCCGGGTACGACTGCGTACTTATCTAAATCCGTGACACCCTCGGATGCCAAGACTTCATCATCAACAAAGAAGTTGCCAGTTGCTTCTGCGCTTGGGCGATTGAGAATGATGTAGGCCGTATCTGCCAAAATCTCTGGTTTTCTGCAGAAAGCGGTATCGATCCCAGGAATCATTGCTAGAGCAGCAGTATCGATGGCGGTGCGTGGCCAGAGTGCATTGACGGCGATTCCGTCGCGCTTGAACTCTTCTGCCATGCCAAGAACGCACATGCTCATTCCATATTTGGCCATCGTGTAGGCCACATGATTCTTAAACCATTTGGCCTTCATTGAAAGCGGCGGCGAGAGTGTCAGGATGTGTGGGTTGCGACCTTGCTTCGCGCTCTCGCGAAGATGGGGAATCGCTGCCTGGCTAGTCAAAAAAGTGCCACGCACATTGACATCAAACATGAGGTCAAAACGCTTTGCCGGCGTCTTCTCGGTGGGAGTTAAATTAATTGCACTGGCGTTGTTGATCAGAATATCTATACCGCCGAATTCAGCGACGGTCTTGGCGATTGCTGCCTCGATCTGTTCTTCTTCGCGGATATCGCATTGGATGGGCAATGCCTTGCCGCCGGCTGCCTCGATCTCCTTGGCGGCGCTAAAAATAGTGCCGGGCAAAGTGGGATGTGGATCGGTTGTCTTCGCCGCAATGGCAATTTGAGCGCCATCAGCGGCGGCTTTGAGTGCAATCGCTAAACCAATTCCACGGGAACCGCCAGTGATAAAGATTCGTTTTCCGGCTAGTGACATTTACTTACCCTTCTTCTCGAGGAATTTCATAAATGCTATTTGTGCCTCTTCAGATTCCAAAGCAATTCTAAAGAGTTCGCCCTCAACTGCCATAACTTGCTCAATGGCGAGATGGTCTTTGCTCTTCAGTAGCGCCTTGGTATTAATGACAGATGTGGGAGGTTGATCACCAATAACTGTGGCAACCTTGATAGCAGTCTCCAGTGGCGAATCAGTTATTTGATTAATCAACCCCATATCGAGCGCCTCCTGCGCGCCGAAAGAGCGTCCGGTCAAGAAAATTTCAGAAGCTTTAGCATGACCAACCAATCGTGGAAAGAGCAGGCTTGACCCAGCTTCGGGAACGAGTCCCAAATTCACAAATGGCATCTGAAACTGAGTGTCGAGAGCTGCATAGACCAAGTCGCAATGCAAGAGCGCTGTTGTTCCAATTCCGACCGCACTCCCCTGCACTGCCGCGATTAACGGCTTAGGAAAGTTATGCAGAGCTGCAAGGAATTGAAAGCCAGGCGCACTCTCATCTTTCGCAGGCTCATTCATGAAATCGAAGATGTCATTACCTGCCGTGAAAGTTCCACCCGCACCCGTGAGAACAACAGAGCGAATCTCAAAATCTCCGGCTGCCTCAGAGAGCGCTGCCGTGAGCTCTTGATACATGGCCGAGGTGATCGCATTCTTCTTGGCCGGACGATCGAGGGTGAGCACCAAAATATTGCCTTGACGCTCGCGAGAGATGTTAGAGAGATCAGTCATGAGCAGGAGTCTAGCCACGCCTCTGTGACTCAGCTGAAGGTGGATAGCGAAAAAATAGAGCAGAATAGGCATATTCCACCGAATGGAGAGATTCTTGGATATCCGAATTTTGTCGCGGGAGCTGACCCCGTTCGAGCGTCTAGTCGCCGAACACCTCTGTGACGGGCTCTCCAATGTCGCGATCGCTAATGCCACTGCTCATACCGAAAAAGTTATTGAAAATACCGTCTCTCGCATGGCCCGCGCCTTTGGAATTAAATCAAATTCCGATACAAATATTCGAGTTCTTCTCGCTCTGGCTTATCGCGCACATTTTGGTGATGCCTCATTCGATAAATTGAAAGTTCCTTGCCAACATTTTGAAGTTGGCCCAGATGGAAAGCAGTACTGCTCCCGTCACATCTAGGCTCACTAGTCTCAAAGTGTGACCTACGACTGAGTGCTACCCCCTATACCTTTTCGCATAGGGCTAGCACTCGCCCTTTTCATATCGCTCTCTCAACAACTGTTGCACACTTCAATCATCACGAAATCAATCCAGATTTCGGACCGAATATTCGGAGAGCGAAGGTAAGAAAATGAAAAGAAAAACATTCGACAAAATCGCAAGCATGATTGGCGCAATGCTCGGCATTGGCCTACTTGTTGCTGGCGCACTCCTTTCTTGGGGTGGCAACTTTGCAGCCTCACAAGTTAAAGATCAGCTCAGCCAACAGAAGATTCAATTCCCAGCTGTCGCAGATCTTGCAAAACTTCCACCCGCTGATGCAGCAGCAATGAAGGTCTATGCCGGTCAAATGATGACAACTGGTGCGCAAGCAAATACTTACGCTAACCACTACATCAAGGTGCACATGGGCTTTATCGCTGGCGGAAAGATGTACGAAGAAGTTTCAGGTGAATTTATGGGCAAGAATGCCGCGCTTGCAGCAGATCCGAACAACAAGGCTCTCGCAGCTGAAGTAGCCACTCTCGGGGGGCAGCGCACAACATTGTTCATGGGCTCAACACTTCGTGGATTACTTGGATTTACATACGCATTCGCGACGCTCGGCTCCATCGCGATGATTGCATCCTATGTTGCCTACGTTGGAGGAATCGTCTTCCTCATCCTCGCACTTCTCGGTTTCGCTCACTTGCGTAGAGCAGCTACAGATTCCGAGATCTAATCCCCAACTCTCCGTGGGGTAAGTAAGAAGCCCCCGTTCTCGAAAGAGAACGGGGGCTATCTCTTTAATAATTATTTTGCTGGGATCTCTCCCGAACCACGAAGATTTAAAGTTGTGGGAATTTCAACATGCTTAGGTGCGCTCGTGTCTCCATTCAGTCGAGAAAAAAGTAAGTTTGCGGCAGCCTCTCCCATCGCCAGTACATCTTGCGCAACTAATGTCACTGGCGGATCAAACAAATCGGCGCCCGGAATCTCATCGAAACCAACCAATGCGACTCGGTGTTGCAAATTGCTATGGTGCAACGCTCGGAGTGCACCAATGGTTACCAAGTTTTGGCTAGCAAAAATTGCGGTTGGGCGATCTGGACGATTAAGCAAAGCTCGCAACGCAATCTCTGCTTCTTCTGGTGAGTGATATCCCTGAAGCACGTAATCCGGGTTGTAGGCAATCTTGTTTTCCTTCAACGCCCGTTTGTAGCCTTCCAATCGCTCGGCACCGGTATAAATTGTGGCATAGTCACCCAAATAAGCGATTTTGGTGTGGCCGTGATGAATGAGGTGCATGGTCGCCTCATGCGCACCCTTGGCATTGGTCGACACCACGGTGTCGGCAGCTACACCCGTTGGGGCACGGTCCACAAAGACCAGAGCGGTACCGGAATCAATTTCGCTTTGCAGATAACTTTGATCATCGCCTGCGGGAACAACAATGAGGCCGTCGACCCTTCGAGAAACAAACGCCTCTGTGAGTTCTCGTTCGCGCTCGGGATCTTCGTCTAATGAGCCAGCCAGAACAATTACCTCGTGTTTGCGAGCAATCTCCTCAATCGCTCTGTGCAAAGAAGAGGAGAAAGGGTTGGCAATATTTTCAAGCAAAAGTCCAATGGTCTTGGTTTTCCCACCACTTCTGCGAAGTGAACCAGCGGAGAAATTAGGACGGTACCCTAATCGTTCAGCGGCTTGGCGAACTTTCTCGGCCGTATCCTGTGCAACATTTTCTTCACCATTAATAACGCGCGAGACGGTCTTAAGGCTCGTTCCAGAAAGATCTGCGACATCACGCATGGTTGCTCTCACCCGGAGAGGGCGATGCGTTGAATTCTCTAAGCTCATGTGGGAAGGCTACTTAGTTTCGATGAGGCCCGTGATAGTTCCTAGGAGTTTTTCAGCATCAAATGTAGAAGTTGGTGCATCTGCCACCACGCGACCAAGACGTAGCACGACAATTCGATCAGTTACTTGCAAAACGTGGGGCAAAGTGTGGGAAATGAAAACCACACCCAGACCACGTTCTTTGGCGCGCTTAATAATCTGAAGTACTTCTGCCGCCTGGCGAGCACCAAGATGGTTGGTTGGTTCATCAAGAATGATGACCTTTCTCGCCCACGACACTGCTCTTCCGATAGCTACGGCTTGACGCTGGCCACCGGAAAGTTGGGAAACTGACCTATTTGACGCTGGAACAGCAATACCCACACGTTCCAAATCTTCGTGAGCTTCTTTGTCCATCTGCTTCTGCGAGAGAAAGCCCAATTTTCCAAGGATGCCCGAAACAACCTTTTCGCGACCAAGAAAGACGTTAGCGCTGACGGAAAGATCCGGCGCTAATCCGGAATCTTGGTAGAGCGTCTCGATTCCCGCTTCAAGAGCGTCGTGTGGAGATTTCCAGACCACTGGCTTACCTTCGAGCAAAATCTCACCGCTACTTGGCTGGTGAGCGCCGGAAAGAGCCTTAACAAGTGTTGACTTGCCCGCGCCGTTATCGCCAACCAGACCAATAACTTCACCAGCGTGAATCTTAAAATTAACGCCATCTAGCGCAACGACGGAGCCGTATTGTTTTCCGATATTACGAACTTCATAAAGCGGAGTTGTCGAATTACTCATCTCTCCCCCTCTTAATCTTTCGTCCATGTGCGAAAACCTTGAATAAAGACTGCTCCGGCAATCAGAACCGCAACAACAACTTGGTTCCAGTTAGGGGCAACACCGATAATGATCAAACCGCTAGTTACAGTGGTGAGAATGAGCGAACCAAGAACAGTGCCAGACATGCGGCCTACACCGCCTGATAGTGAAGCGCCACCAATAACTACTGCAGCAATCGCCATGAGCTCACCGCTTGCTCCTGAACTTGGCGAACCTGAACCTAAGCGAATATACAGATACATGCCTGCTAGACCAGAGAGAACACCGGAGAGAACATAAATTTTAGCGAGGTGAAGTTTTACGTTGATTCCGGCGCTACGAGCCGCGAATGAGTTAGAACCAATTGCGTAGGTATAGCGACCTAATTTAGCCTTGTGCATAAAGAGCCCGCAGATGGCGACAATAACGATGATGATAATTCCTGGCGTATTGAGTGGACCAAACCAAGGAACTGAATATGAGATGGCTTTCTCTGGGCCTTCGCCTATTGGACCGCCGCCGGTGGTCACAATGCAGAGTCCGCGGGCAGCGCCCAACGTTGCGAGTGTCGCGACAAAGGGCACCATGCGCGCCTTGGTGATGAGAAAAGCGTTGACGAGTCCGATGAGCAACCCGACACCCATCGCAATAAACGTTCCGACAAGAATTGTGAAATTTTGATTTTGACCGGCTGTGGTCATAGAGCGCATTACAAATGCCGCCGCAACACCAGAGAGACCTACAGTTGAACCAACGGAGAGATCAATTCCACCCGACATAATGACGTAGGTTTCGCCGACAGCCATAAGAACAACTGGCGCCCAATCGGAGAGGATATTTCCAAAGACCGGGATACTAAAGAAAACTGGATTCTTAATACTAAAAAAGGCAACCATTACTGCAAGTGCGAGAACCAAGATGAACTGCTGATTCTTCAGCACTTCGCGTATGCGATTCATGTTCCGCCCTTCGAGCTAATAAATTCACGAGATTTTGGATAAGTGAAAACTGGCCGCCTGGTCAGTCTAGGACTGGGCGGCCAGATTTCCACCTATTTCAGGTAGTTATTACTTCTGTACGTATGTGTACTTTGCTACATCTGCAGCAGAAGTAGAAGCGCTGATTACGAAGTTAGGGATAACTACGTTCTTTGCAGTCGCTGTCTTTCCGGTCTTGATGTATTCAACGAGGGTCTTGATTGCAAGCTTTGCTTCTGCAGCTGGATCTTGCGCAACAAGAGCGGTGATAACACCAGACTTGATGAGCTTGACGTTCTTTGCGTAAGCATCGTAGCCAACGAGAGCTACCTTGCCCTTGAGGCCCTTAGCTTGAATTGCGGCAGATGCGCCATCAGCGTTGGTTCCATCAATTGCGAAGATGCCGTTGAGCTTAGGGAACTTGGTCAACCAGTTGTTTACGTTTGTGTTAGCAACTGAAGGCTGTGATGAAGAGTAAGCCTTGTCGACGATCTTGATTCCTGGGTACTTCTTGGCGATAGCCTTTGAGAAGCCTTCGAGGCGAGCAACGTTTGTTGTTGCTGTTGCAGAAGTAAGACCAACAGCTACTTGGTAGCTGCCACCCTTCTTGTATCCAATGGCCTTTGCCATTGCATCTGCAGCCTTTGCGCCACCATCAGCGTTGTCGCCGGTGATGAATGAAACAACATCGGTAAGATCATTGACGTGAGTATCAACGTTGACCACTGGAATGCCAGCTGTCTTTGCCTTTGTTACTGTGTTTTGAAGAGCAACTGGATCCGTTGGAATAAGAACCAAACCTGATGGATTTTGGGCAAGAACTTGGTCAGCAATAGGAATTTGTGTTGCTGGTGAGTAGACCGATGGGTCTCCCTGCCAGATAAGTGTGACGCCTGATGCCTTAGCTTGTGCTTCAGCGCCAACCTTCATTGCTTGGAAGAATGGGTCTGATTCTGCGCCCATTACGAATGCGATGGTGATTTTGTCTGCTGCGCGAGCTGCAGTTGCAGTTACGCCAGCAACGAGTGCACCAGCAGCTGCAAGAGCTACGAGAGCTGCAGCTTTCTTTGATGTACGGATCATGTATATGTTCCTTTCAGAACCTTTTCACTGTCAGGAACCCCCGTTGAGCCCTGGACCTTCGCCTTCAGCGGGGTGGTGCCCCACTTGACAACGATGTCAACGGATTACACACTTGTCTGACAACGATGTCAATCGTTTTCTCGCCTAGGGGAGATAACGAGTTGATAACAAATAGATGCGAGAGATTGGCGGAAACAGAGATGAGCAGCGAGCGACCAGCGTGGAAAACGGAACTCCAGGCTCAATGGGAGGTCATCAACCTTTCGAAGTTCTGCGCGGAAATCGGCATCGATTATCAGAGCGCCTTTGTCGATTCACTTGCCCGCTCCAACTCCCCTGCCTATGAAGGCTACGTCTGGGAAATATTGCCCAACACCAAAATCAATCCAGGCGTGCTTCATGCCTACCCAGCTTCGTCATTGCGTGACCGTCCCGACGCCCCTGTTATCTGGGAGGAATGGTTCTTTGTTGATGGCGAGATGCACCATCACGTCCTCGCAAACTTTGCAAACGATCGGGCAACTGATACTTGGCAAGGAGATTCCAGCGACGTAGATCATCCTGTAGAAGTTCTCAATATCCAATGGCGCCATTTCAATGACGCGAAATTAATTCCACACTATTTTCAGTAATAATCAAGAAACGAAAAAGGCCCCTGAAATGTCAGGGGCCTTTTTGCTAGTGCAAGAGAATTAGCGCTCAAGTGATCCAGCGATAAATGCTTCAGTCTTCTCATGAGCTTGCTCATCGGTGTATTGCACCGGTGGCGACTTCATGAAGTAGCTGGAAGGTGAGAGAAGCGGTCCACCAATCTTGCGATCCAAAGCGATCTTTGCGCAACGAAGTGCATCGATGATGACGCCAGCAGAGTTTGGTGAATCCCATACTTCAAGCTTGTATTCGAGGTTAAGTGGAACGTCACCGAAGGCGCGGCCTTCAAGGCGAACATATGCCCACTTGCGGTCATCGAGCCATGGAATGTAGTCAGAAGGTCCGATGTGAACATTCTTTGCACCCATGTCGTGATCGAGCTGAGAAGTAACAGATTGGGTCTTAGAAATCTTCTTTGACTCTAGGCGATCGCGCTCAAGCATGTTCTTGAAGTCCATGTTTCCACCAACGTTGAGCTGGTAGGTGCGATCAAGGTGCACGCCGCGGTCTTGGAACAACTTAGCCATGATGCGGTGAGTAATGGTTGCGCCAACCTGTGACTTGATGTCATCGCCGACGATAGGAATTCCGGCCTTAGTGAACTTATCTGCCCAAACTGGGTCTGATGCGATAAAGACAGGAAGAGCGTTGACAAATGCCACGCCAGCGTCAATTGCACATTGTGCGTAGAACTTGGCTGCTTCTTCTGAACCTACAGGGAGGTAGCAGATGAGAACATCTACCTTCTCGGCCTTGAGGGTTGCAACGATATCTACTGGCGCTGCTGATGATTCAGTGATGGTCTCCTTGTAGTAACGACCTAGGCCGTCCAAAGTGTGACCACGTTGTACGACGATGCCAGTCTTGGCAACATCGCAGAACTTAATGGTGTTGTTCTCGCTCGCCCACATGGCGTCTGCGATATCAAGGCCGACCTTCTTAGCATCTACATCAAATGCAGCAACGAAGTTAACGTCGCGCACATGGTAGCCACCAAGAACAGCGTGCATGAGACCTGGGATCTCTTTATCTGCAGCTGCGTCCTTGTAGTAAGTAACGCCCTGGATCAGGGAGTTAGCGCAGTTTCCAACGCCAACAATCGCTACGCGGATTTCTCCTTTAGAAGTGGTCACGAGGATTTCCTTTCGGTATTTATCATTTCTTCCAACCAGGCGATTTCGCGCTCGGAGGATTCCAAAGAGTGACGACGCCACTCCGCGAGGTACTTATCGATCCCGGCTGGAGATTTCTCCAACTCGTTACGAAGAATGGCTGCCTTCTCAGAAAGGCGGCGAAGTCGGCCTTCCAAAATTTGCAACCGGTTATTTTTTGGAGTTGGTCCGAAAAATGCGAACCGAACTTCAAAACTTTCATCGTCCCATGACTCGGGACCAGTGCTGCCAGCAAGGTCAGCAAAGCGCTTCTCCCCTTTTGGGGTGAGCGCGTAGACAATGCGCGAGCGCCGAGATCGTCCAACGACTTCCGCGATAGATTCTTCAATAATTCCAGCTTCGAGCATCCGGCGAAGTTGCGGATAGAGAACAGAAAATGAGAGCGCGCGAAATGGGCCATAGATGGCGATTAAGCGCTTGCGGAGTTCATAGCCATGGAGAGCGCCCTGACTAAGCAGGCCGAGGAGGGCGAATTCCAGTGCTTCAGAACGTGAGCGCATACCGGACTCCTTCCCTCATATGATGACTAGTTATAACGAGCGGATATATCGTTTCGATATATCGATGCGATAGTTAAGCCTAAATCCCCTCGGGAGTGCAACTTCTGACCCCCAAAACTCCTCCGCGTGTCGGTTGTCTCAGGCGGGAGATGTGGGCAGGGCCACCTTTACCCTTAATTTTCAACGCCCTCCTTTCCCAGCCGCATCAGGCTCGAGGTCCCATTAAAGCTAAGCGTTGAACTCTCATGCGCCTAGCCCTATGCACGAGGAAAGGCATATTTAATGAGCATGTTCAGTTGGAAAGTAAATAACTCAGGTGGCGTGATCGCCCCAGACGAGCGTCTCTCCTGGCCACGCACTATCGGCACCGGACTACAACATATCGCCGCCATGTTTGGCGCCACCTTCTTGGTCCCCATCATCACCGGCTTCCCACCAACCACCACACTCTTTTTCTCGGGCGTGGGCACCATGTTGTTCCTACTCATTACTCGCAACAAGCTTCCTTCCTACCTTGGTTCTTCCTTCGCATTCCTTGCTCCTATCGCGGCATCTGTTAAAGCCGGTGGCATGGCCGAGGCACTTGGTGGCGTAGTCATCACTGGAGTTCTTCTCGCCATTGTTGGCTTCGTAGTTAAAGCGGCAGGCATCAAGTGGATTGACTGGCTTCTCCCTCCAGTAGTTACTGGCTCGATTGTTATGGTCATCGGTCTGAATCTTGCTGGCGCGGCGAAGAACAACTTCGTTGCTGGCCCAACCGTTGCCATCATCACTCTTGCTGCAGTCGCATTGATTTCGGTACTTGCTAAGGGCTTCCTCTCTCGTATCGCTATCTTTGGTGGTCTTGTTGTCGGATATCTCTATACCTGGCTCACTGGAGATCTCCACACCGAAGGCATTAAGGCAGCGAAGTGGATTGCCATGCCAACATTCACTGCACCTTCCTTCAAAGTTTCCGCAATTGTTCTCTTCTTGCCAGTGGTCCTTGTTCTTATCGCAGAAAACGTTGGCCACGTCAAAGCAGTTGCTGCTATGACTGGTCGCAATCTCGATGATGTTATGGGAGATGCACTTGTTGCAGACGGTGCTGCGACCGCACTTGCGGGTATCGGTGGCGGATCTGGCACAACAACATATGCCGAAAACATCGGCACTATGGCAGCGACAAAGGTCTACTCGACCGCTGCTTATTGGATTGCTGCTATTGGCGCAGTCCTTCTCGCACTCTGCCCTAAGTTCGGCGCAGTTCTGACCGCAACTCCAGCTGGAGTTCTCGGTGGTTTGGGCGTTGCACTCTACGGAATGATTGGCGTTCTCGGCGCACGTATTTGGATTGAATCCAAGGTCGATTTCTCCAACTCCACCAACCTCATCATCGCAGCCACTTCTGTGATTATCGGAATCTCCGATCTCTCATGGACCCGTGGCCAATACACCTTTAACGGCATCATCAATGCAACTCTTGTTGCTGTTATTGGCTACCGCGTACTTCATGCAATTGCGAAGTCACGTGGTAACGATTAACAAGTAATTAGACAGAGGGGCGGGGCTATTTAGCTTCGCCCCTCTTTGCTTTTCGGTATTCTTGAGGAATGCTCTTCGGATTAGTTGCTGTACCCAGTCGAATCTGGGAATACGTAGCAGCGGCGATGGTGATTATTTTGGCGCCGGGCCCTAGCGTTCTCTTTGTAGTCGCTCGAGCAATTGCTTGGGGGCGATCAACAGCGGTTGCAACCGTCGCCGGAAATGTAGTCGGTGCATTTACGCTTTCTATTGTCGTCGCGGTAGGGCTCGGCCCGCTCTTGCAACGGTCGCACCTGTTCTACATCGTCGTGCAGATCCTTGGCGGCCTCTATTTGATGTACATGGGTTACGACGCCATCAAACATAGTTCGATGCACGCTGAAGATATGACCAATCAAGGCGATATCCGCCCCGGTAAATGGAAGTCCATCCGCGATGGTTTCTGGGTAGGTTCACTTAATCCCAAAGGAATGGTCTTCTTTGCCGCGATCCTTCCCGCCTTTGCCGACGAGAAGAAAGGCCACATCACTTCCCAGCTGATTTTGATGGGCGCAATCTTCTCGCTTCTGGCCTTCTTCTCCGATGGCGCGTGGGGCGTGCTTGCCGGCACCATCCGAAACTGGTTGGCGACCGAGATGAAGCGATTGGTTCGCATGCGTATTGCCGGTGGCTGCGTCATGATCTTGCTGGGGCTCTTCACCATTTACAACGCAATCTCTCACCGCTGAATCAACGCGTGGCGAAGGCGCTGCCTGTCAGTGGCACGGGGCAGAATTAGGTCACCAACAAAATGCTTCTACTGAAGAAGCGCGAAATGAGTAGCCATGATTCAACTCTCTGAAAATGCTCGAGCAAATATCAGCCCTAGTGATCTCACCTTTTCCTGGAACGGCTGTCATCGCTGTCTCTGGCTCTATTACAACGAGCAGATCAAGGCGCCGCTCTTTATGCCACTTGTCTCTGAAATTGCAGAGATGCAAGAAGTTTCATGTATCGGCAAAACCTCGGCCGATCTCCACCCTGATATTCCAGAAGGAAAAGTTCTCCAACATGGTGGCTTTGTTATGTCTAAGCCCATTGAAGTAGATGGCGTTGCCACCCCGTTTGCTATCAAAGGTAAATATGACTTGGTGATGGAATTTCCCGATGGCACGTATGGCGTCATTGACTGTAAATTCCAAGCTCGCGCCAGCGATAAGGGTCAGTTCTACTCCCCCCAGCTCGAGGCATACGCATTCGCGCTTGAAAATCCAGCTAAGGGTGAAGCAAAGACCATCTCTTCTCTCGGCTTGTTGGTCTGGTCACCGGTCAAGATTCGCGGAAACTCATCCGGAAATTTCGGCATGGAACTCTCGTGCAACTGGTATCCCATCAAACGCGATCCGGCAGCACTTCAGGCGCGCTTGGCAGAATTTATTGGGGTTATTACTGGCGAAGTGCCTGAGTCAAAATCAAATTGCGATCAATGTAAATACATCGCCAATCGACAGGCAATTCTCGGAAGTAAGTAGTACTACTCTTTCGCCTTCTTCTTGGCGCTCTTCTTCACAACTTTCTTCTCGCGGTGTTCTTCTTTGATGCGTTCGCGAATCTGTTGTGCAATCAAGACCTTTGCCTCTGAGGCATACATATCGACATACTCTTGGCCAGAAATCTTGCCGATGGCATCCATGATTTGATCGGTAATGCTGCGCAGTAATTTGAGATCCGATGAATCGCCCTCGAAGTACATTGCTTCGCCAAAAATCATCTCGACTTGCTGCACCTTGGGAACGACTTGTCCGGTGGGTTGAATCTCAGCGGTATTAAACATGGCTACTGGTACAACAGCAGCGCCTGACTCCAACGCCATGCGCGCGATTCCAGTGCGGCCTTTGTAGAGCTTGCCATCTGGAGAGCGAGTACCTTCTGGATAAATTCCGATGCATGCGCCATCGGCGAGCAACTGCAAACCAGTGTGAAGCGCCGCCTCACTTCGACGACCACCTGAGCGATCAACCGGGACTTGTCCGAGCGCTTGGAAGGTCTTCTTCTTGGCAAAGCCCTTCACTCCTGGTGAAGTGAAGTACTCGCTCTTGGCGAGAAAGGTGACCTTACGCGGAACCACTAATGGCATAAAGATCGAATCGCTAAACGACAAGTGGTTGGAGGCAATGATGACGGGCCCATTTTGTGGAACGTTGCGAAGACCGGTGACCTTGGGACGGAAGAGCAGGGTCAGGATGGGAATCAGGAAAGATTTCAACGCTTGATAGACCACTTCAACCCCTTCCTCATTCTTAGCCAATGTTCATAAAGCCGTAGAGGGATAATTTAGGGCTTCTTTGGCATCTGTGACACCATCTGAGCGTGAGCGATACCCCACAAAGAGCGGCAATTGAGCTCTCCGGCTCAAAAATCGGAATCCTGCTCCTCCATGGCTTTCTGGGATCGCCCGCCTCAATCGCACCATGGGCACATGGCCTTCACGATGCCGGATTCACTATCTCTGCGCCATGCTTGGCCGGCCATCATGAAAGTTGGCATGGACTCAATCAAAGTTCTTGGGAAGATTGGTATGACTCGGCAGAGAAATCTTTCCTTGAACTAAAGAAGAAATGTGATGTCGTATTTGTTGCCGGATTTTCGATGGGTGGCGCACTTGCACTTCGACTTTCACAAATTCGCGGTTCAGAAATCGCCGGCACAATTTTGTTGAACGCATCGATCTACGATGATCGCCATATCTTTAAAGTTCTTCCGGTTATCTCTCGCTTCATTCCCTCGCTACCGGGAGGACCTACAGATGTTGCCAAACCCAACCCGCCGAAACATGTCTTTAATCGAATCCCACTTCGCGCACTTAATTCGCTCCGCCAGTTATGGCGAGTGACAGAGGAAAATCTCTATCTCGTTGATCTGCCGTTGATGGTTGCATATTCAGTAGAGGACCACACTGTTCATCCCACCAATAGCGAGACCATTATCGATAATGTCTATTCAGCCGATATTCGCGAAGTCATTTTTGAGAATTCATTCCATAATGTTGCACTTGATTATGATGCCGAACTCCTTGTGGAAGAGAGCGTCATATTTATTCACGATGTGCTTTCTGGCGAACTCAGCCGTGGCGAGAGCTTTGAAGAAGTCGATGAGCGTGAACTGATTGATGCCGAATTTAACTCAATAGTGAGTGGACTTTCACTCGATCAATCCTCGCCATCAACCTACCTGGATGAGTTGGAAGCAATCTTAGAATCGGAGAAATTTGTACCGCCCAATCCCCAATTAGAAAGTGCTGATAAGACCGCTCGGCTAGCGACCTTAGGTATAGCTGGCGGACTTTCGTATATCGCCGCCGAACAAATTTTCCATTTCGATCTTCTTGGCCTGGGCTCATGGCCAGGAATTATTAGTTTTCTTGCGGGTATCGCTACTTATATTTGGAATACTGCAAAAGATGATGAAGAAGTAGATGAGGGCGACGACGGGGCAGTAATTTAGCGACGAGCTAAATCTGCAACACCGACTAGGCCGGCTTCATTTCCCAACTGCGCTGCGACAATTTGTGGGGTCGGATGCTTACCCGCAAATGGCATATAACGATCTAGCGCTTCGCGAGTGGGTTTGAGCAAAATTTCTCCGGCATCAATGACTCCCCCACCAATAACTACAACTGCTGGATCGAGAATGACCGAAAGCGTTGCGATTCCCGCACCCAACCATTGTCCGGTGGTTGTAAAGGCTGCAAGTGCAACTGCATCACCATCGCGAGCAGCATCGGTGATGTGTTTGCCAGTAAGCCCAGCGATTGTGCCATCGCCACGTGCCAATAAATTATGAGCCATATCCGGGGTAGCAGAAATCGATTCGCGCGCATGGCGCATCAGTGCATTACCGGAGGCATATTGTTCAAAGCAGCCACGTGCGCCACATCCGCAGAGGTGGCCTTCTGGCAAGACACGTAAGTGACCGAATTCGGCAGCAGTGCCAAATGCGCCACGATAAATCTCACCGTTAACGACAATTCCACCACCAATGCCGGTTCCAATAGTGAGCATCATCAAATGATCTTGATTGCGACCGGCGCCATGCTTTGCCTCGCCCCATGCTGCGGCGTTTGCGTCATTCTCGATAATGACATTTAACCCAGTGCGCGAACCAATCTCTTCCTGCAAATTAACGCCATTCCAACCCGAGATGTTTGGTGTCGCCAACATGGTTTTGCGATCACTCGAAACAAACCCGGCGGCGGAAATACCCACGGAATCAACCGGGTGCGAAGCGACGAGTTCGGTGATGACATCGGCGATTGCATCTGAAAGAGCTGCGCCACCTTGTTTTGGAGTGTCTCGTCGAGAGCGAAGAAGAATTGATCCGGACTCGTCGACAACGCCGCCCAATACTTTTGTGCCACCGACATCAACGCCGATACTGAGTGAGGACAAAATTAACCTTCGAGCTTCTGCTTCATTTGATTGAGCGCAAGATCAATGGTCGAACGCTCTGCCTTAGTACGCATCATCGCAGGGACGGGCATCGATAGCGCGACTGTCAGTTGCGATTTAACAGTTGTGGTGTCATCGCCGTTATCAGAAATAATGTAAGCGCCAGTCATCTCGGTGAGGAGATCTGCATCGTCAAGTGAGAATGAAAGTTCACTCGGAGCCTTGCTCCAGTCGTAATCCAATGTAACGCGATCTTTCATGACTCCGGCATCAATCGAAATCTTGACCTTGGTTGGACGAGATTGTTCATCGCTCTCCACGACCTCGACAGATTTAATCGCAGTCGACCAGCTTGGGTATCCCGGTAGGTCGAGAAGGATGGCCTGCACCTCAGAAACCGGTGCCTCGATGGTGATGGAGTTTTCAGATGCTTCGCTCATGGGGCAAGGTTACCCGTCAAATATCTAGCGATTTGCCCTGAACTCGCACTACCGTGGGGGCATGAATGAGTTCACGACTCCCGCCATTGTCCCGCCAGCGACCACTGGCAACCTCACCAACCTCATCACCGAACGGGCATCGCTCGAACCCAATCGCACCATGCTCTCCCGTCCCGTAGGAGAGGCCTGGCAGCCAGTGAGCGCAAAAGAGCTGGAAGATGAGATTCGTACTGCAGCAAAAGGATTTATCGCAGCTGGAATTCAGCCCGGTGATCGAGTGGCACTCATGGCTAAGACTCGATACGAGTGGACGATTCTTGATTTCGCTATTTGGTTTGCTGGCGCAGTCACCGTTCCTATCTATGAAACCTCTAGCGCCGAACAAATTCAGTGGATTTTGAGTGACTCAGGGGCAACCGGACTCATTGTGGAAACTCCCCTGCTTCGCGAATTAGCCCAGAGCGTGCTGCCCGCAGAATGCAAACATGTCTGGACGATTACCGATAATGCAATTCTTCATTTAACTGAAGGCGGCGCAAATATTTCGGATGCGGAAGTAGAGAACCGTCGCAATTCCAGAGATCCCGATTCACTTGCCACCCTTATCTATACATCTGGCACAACTGGAAAGCCCAAGGGTGTTGAACTCACCCACGGAAACTTCCTCAGTGAATGTGGCAACGTAGTTCAAGGCGCGAGTGATCTCTTTTTGAAGCCCGGTGGTTCCACTCTTCTCTTCCTTCCGATTGCACACGTCTTTGGTCGCATGGTTCAGATTGGCGCTATAACTGCCGGCCTACACCTCGCTCACTGTGGTGACATCACTCGCCTACAGAATGATCTCGGAACATTTAAGCCAACCTTCGTTTTAGCAGTTCCCCGAATCTTCGAAAAGATTTACAACGGCGCAGAAGCGAAGGCAGATGCTGCTGGCAAAGGAAAGATTTTCCGCAAGGCAGTTGCTGTCGCTATTGCATATAGCGAGGCGCAAGATACTGCCAAAATTCCACTTGCACTTCGTCTCAAGCATCTGCTTTTCGATAAGTTAGTCTTCTCCAAAATTCGCGCCGCCATGGGCGGAAATGTTGAGGCAGCCATCTCAGGTGGCGCTCCACTGGGAACTCGCCTCGGACACTTTTATCGTGGCGCCGGAATTAATATTTTGGAAGGTTATGGCCTCACTGAAACAACGGCTGGCTCTAACCTCAATCTCACAACTGCGCAGCGCGTTGGTTCCGTCGGTCGACCTGTTCCAGGAACAACAATAAAGATTGCGGACGATGGCGAAGTTCTCATTAAAGGCGCAATCGTAATGCGTGGCTATTGGAAGAATCCAGAAGCAAACGCCGAAGCATTTTCCAGTGATGGTTACTTCAAAACCGGCGATCTCGGCGCAATCGACAATGATGGCTTCCTTTCTATCGTTGGTCGCAAGAAAGAGTTAATTGTGACCGCTGGTGGAAAGAATGTTGCTCCCGCCGTTCTCGAAGACCGCGTTCGCGCACATCCCCTAGTCAGTCAATGTTTAGTGGTTGGCGATAACAAACCATTCATTGCCGCACTTGTCACCCTCGATGCGGATGCCATGAAGGGTTGGGCAACTGCGAACAAAAAGGATGGCGCCACCATCGCAGAGTTAGCTAATGACCCAACGCTGATTGCAGTCATTCAAACCGCTATTGACGAGGCAAATAAGGCAGTAAGTCGCGCCGAATCAATTCGAAAGTTCACCATTTTGCCGACTGACTTCACCGTCGCGGGCGGTCAACTCACGGCCAAGATGTCGGTCAAGCGCCACGTTGTAGGTCAAGAATATGCATCGGAGATTGAAGCGCTCTTTGCCTAAGGTTACGAAAGAACCTCGGCTAGAAATTGCCCAATCCCTCCACGACGGGCTGGCGGTCAAGATTGATTCGATTGCCGCAGATCTGGCAGAAGTAATCGGGCGGCGTGGCTTGACCCCCGCTACGCGAACTAAGCTTCGAGAAATTGCAGCAGCGCAGAACAATCTCTCTAGCTCGCTGCGCGCAGAAATTCTTAAACTCAAAGGTGCGACTCCAGCGGAGATTGATCAGCTCATTAATATTCGAGAGCTCGCTCCGTTAACAAAGAAAGAGCGTGAGATTCTCACATATCTAGCCCAGGCGCTGACTGCGAAAGAAATTTCTGTGAAACTCTTCGTGAGTACCGCAACCGTGAAAACCCATCTTGCGGCGATTTATCGAAAACTTGGCGTAACAAATAAGACTGCCGCCCTCGCTCGAGCAACTGAGTCAGGGATTTTAACTCTCTAACAACTCTTCAAAACGCTCTCCCCAGATCTGCCAATTCCATTCTTTAACCGCCCACTCTCTACCGGCAGCGCCCATCGCTTTTGCTTTGGGAAGGTCACTGAGAATCTGAATTGCACCAGCTGCAATCGCCTGAACATCGGTGCCATCCACACAAATTCCGGTAACGCCATCTAAGACGGCATCGGGAGCTCCACCGGATGCACCAGCCATCACTGGAATTGCGCAGGCACTAGCCTCCAGATAAACGATACCGAGCCCTTCCACTTCTAATCCAAAGAAGCGGGAGCGAGATGGCATTGCAAAGAGGTCGGCTAATTGAATATGTTCAGGAAGTTGGTTGTATTGCAAGCGACCAAGGAATTGAATATTTTCCGCTACCCCATTCTTTCGAGCGCGCGCTCGAAGTTTTTCTTCATAGGGTCCAACTCCAATAAAGAGAAGTTCAACATTGGGAAGCTGCGCGAGAATTAACGGCATAGCATCAATCAACCGATCTTGACCCTTGCGGTGAACTAATCGTCCCACCGAGAGCAAGACTATTTTATTCTCTAGCTTGTAACGTTTTACTAAATCTGCAGGTTTGGCACCAGAAGCGCTAGGCACGAAATGATCGATAGAAATCCCTGGAGCGATTCGAACTAACTGAGGATGCGGTCCTAATGATTTCTTCATCGCGTTGCGGGTGAAATCTCCCAGATACGTCACTACATCCAGCGCATTGCCCATGCGACGGAGTGCCCAGGAAAATGGCCAAAGTTTTGCCCACCAGACCTCATGTCCGTGAGTCATCCCAATCTGCTTGCGCACACCAATCTTTTTAAAGAACGGCGCTAGCCACGCCAACGGGGCGGTTGCTCCGTACCAAATGACATTTGATTGATATGTGCGCAGGACTTTCACGATATCGGCATATACCCGCGGCGTGGGAAGGAGAACCTTGGCCCGGTCACGGATGACCACAACGCCAAATTCTTGCGCTAACTCTTGATCAAACTCATGGTCGCCCGGTTGCGAGGAGGTGTAGATAACTATTTTCTTACCATCGAGTTGCGAAATCAGTCCGAGAATAAATGTCTCAATGCCACCTGCCCTTGGACCTAAATCATTGGTGATGAGCAAGTAAGGCCGCGCTTGTGCCTCTGACATTAAATTCGACGAGCTCCGACAAATGTGAGTCGACCAAAGTGGCTACCAAATGATTCCACTCGTACTCTCGCGCCAGAGTGTGGAGCATCCACCATCTGTCCGCCGCCGAGATAAATTCCAACGTGTGTGATGGGGCGACCAAAGAAGACAAGATCTCCGGGCGCCATTGAGCCACGCGGAACACTCTTGCCAAAGTGGTATTGGTAGGCCGCTGAATGCGGGAGCGAAACACCAGCTGCGCCGAAAGCACGAAGGGTTAAACCAGAGCAATCCCAATAGGTTAAACCAGCTGCGCCGAATACATATCGATCGCCGATTTGTTTGATTGCATAACGAAGTGCTATAGCGCCACGGCCAGAACCAATCTTTGCGCGCGCAATAGCCGCCTTGGAATATGCGGCATCAGCGCTATCTTGATTATCTGCCAGCGCAGCTAACCGTGCCTGCTCTTCCTTGGTGAGTTTGGAGAGAATCGCTTTTGCTTGAGCTAATTTCTTATTTGCCTCTGCTTGACGGGCCACAAATTTTTCGTGCGCTGCCTTAACTAAGGCCAGCTTGTCATTGACGACAAGTGAGGTTGCCTGCAAGCGCTGCTTAGCGACTGAATACTGACGGAGCTTTGCGGCCTTCTTCTTGGTGATGAGTTCCAAGGAGGCAGCTTCTGTTAAATAGAGAGTGGGGTTTGCAGAAAAGAGGAGCTGTAGACCCTGCCCCAATCCCCCAGTTTTATATTGGTCGGCAGCAATTGATCCCAAGGTCTTGGAATATGCGGCGACCGTCGCCTGATCGGCTGCAGCCTGATTTTGTACAGTCGCTAACTTTCGAGTCAGATTGCTCATCTCAACGCCAGCTTGCTGGGCGCTCTCGGCAATGCTGGTTGCTTCTTGCTGAAGCGAAATTACTTGGGCGCGAATTTGTGCGAGGTTAGCGGCTTGCGCTGGGGTGCTGGTAAAGAGAAGCGCAGAGATCGCCATTGCGCTGGCGGCAGTAGTCGCTGCTACCTTGACTCGAAAATGCACAGCAGAAGGGTACCAGCCGGACTTTTTACGCTTGAAGTGAGCGAGTAGGTGGCTATTGAGCGTAACGAAGTGGCGGAACTAAACCATTCTCAGCTAATACAGAGATTGCTTTCACTTGGTTATCTGAGATTTCTGGAGCAGGTGTTGTGATCTCAAGGAGAACCGACATTACGCACTCTTGGCAGGCAAGGTCCCTCATGAGGCAGGAATCGCAATTGATCTTCATGCCCTAAATGTAGAAGCGAGCACTGACAGTGAGTCGATACCCGATGCCGTAGATTTACTGGCATGTGGATTCGCGCCAATCTCGTACTCGGCGCCTCGGGGCAGACCACTTTTCACGGCACATCTAAAGGGTTAAGTTCTCGCTTTGATCGAGCCCGCTTCCACGAAATTCGCGCTCAGAGTCAAGCCATTGTGATTGGCGGTGAAACCGCACGACGAGAGCCCTATGCAAAAACACCGGTCCGACTGATCATTCTCAGCAACTCTGGCGATATTCCAGAGGCTGTTCGCACCAACCCATTGGCCGAAGTGTGGGAGCTCTCCCCCGTATTAGCGATAGCGCTATTGCGCAATCAGGGAGTTGAGCGGATATTGGTCGAAGCCGGGAAGTCGATGCTCTTCGAGATGTCGAAAGCTGGTTTACTCGATGGAATCTATCTCACCCAAACGACTTCAGAGATTGGTGAAAATCCCCTTGATATTGAGTGGTTGACCCGCGACATGGAGATGGTGAGCGCAGAGGATAGCGATGGCGAAAGTTTTATCTTTTATAGTAAATAATTAAATTACAGCGAGATTAAAGCAACGCCAGTGACAGCACAAATGATTCCTAGATACTGAACCTTGTGCAATCTCTCATGCAAGAATTTAAAGGCAAGTAGCGAAGTCACGATGGGAAAGAGTGATCCTAAAATCATCGCCACCGAGACTAGGCCTTTAGTGGTGGCAATTCCTAGGAAATAGTTCGCCAAAAAGTCGCTTGAACCAATAACTGCCAGCATCACAATATTGTTTCGTTTAAATCCACCGATAGTTCGAAGCTTGAGGGCAAGTACGACGCAGACGGAAACTGATGTCACGCGCATCGTCGTCATCGTCAGCAATGAACTGGTCTTCGAACCCTGTGCCATCAATGCCAATGCAGTTCCGAAACCAAGCGCTGCGCAGAGACCAAGAAGTAATGGCTTTACAGGAAGGCCTTTAACAATTTCTGGACCCGAAGCGCAAAAGGCACCAATAAAGGCGATTGCCATTCCAATATATTGAATCTGTTGTGGTCGCTCACCACTCGCAAATGCAACGGAGAGCGGAATGATTGCACTCAGCGAACTAATCGGTGAGACCACGCCCATCCGCCCCGTCGCAAGGCCAGCATAAAAGGCGGTAAGTCCAATAAATCCGGCGATGCCGGCGCCAACACCGGGCAGAAAATATCCGCTCCACGAAAGTGTCGGTGCCATGAATCCACGAGTGATAATGAGAAGAAAGAGGCCGAGCGCAAGTCCTACAGTTTGCGAGACGCCCGTCACCGCCATGGATGGAAAGCGCTTTGCAAGCTTGCCACCAAAGAAATCCGAGGTTCCCCATAAAACACTGGAGAAGAGGGCGAGTATCGAAGCCATTTGAATACTCTACCTTTACCATTAGCAAGTGCGCGAAAAGAGCTTTGATCAAATAGTTGCAGATATCCGCGCAATCTCTACTCGTAATGAAATATTTCTCGAGGAAGTTCCCGCACCGCAAAAATTAGCCCCGTTTGCCTTTGCCCTCACTGCTGACGTCGAACTTGATCCTGAAGCAGATGAAGATGTGGCAACTGGCCGTTTTGTACTTCTCCACGATCCCGCCGGTCAAGATGGTTGGTCTGGAAAGTTTCGATGTGTCACTTTTGTTCGTGCTGCGATTGATCAGGAGATGGCAAACGATCCACTACTTATTGATTTAGGGTGGAGTTGGTTTTTAGAAGCACTTAAGAAAGAAAACTGCGAATATCTTGCGCCCTCCGGAACAGTGACGCGAGTTGCAAGCGCCTCATTTGGCACGCTAGAGAATCGCGAAAATGATAGTGAAGTAGAAGTTCGCGCATCGTGGACTCCGATTGATGGCTCGGATATTGCCGCGCATGTTCGAGCCTGGCTCGACCTTCTAGAAATTTCCTCTGGTATGCCGCCTATCCCCGAAGGCGTCACTCAGCTTTCGCGGCACAATTAATTCCGATGCCTGAGCCTTTACTTGCACCCCGGGCGGGATTGCCAGAACTCGTCACCACGCCAGATGAGTTGCGCGAGGTCATCCATCAATTGAAAGCTGGTAGTGGCCCCATCGCCATCGATGCCGAACGCGCTTCTGGCTATCGCTACAGCCAGCGGGCATATCTCATTCAAATCTTTCGCCGTGGCGGCGGACTACATCTGATTGACCCAGTAGAGACTGATGCGCCAGAGCTATGGCGCGAGATGGGCAATGAATTCGCAGATCAAGAATGGATTATTCACGCAAGCACACAAGACCTCCCCTGCCTACGCGAAGTTGGACTCCAGCCCAAGCGATTATTTGATACGGAATTAGGCGGTCGAATTGCTGGTTGTGAACGCGTAGGACTGGGTCCTCTTGCGGAATCACTTCTCGATCTCTCGCTCGCCAAAGAACATAGCGCGGTCGATTGGTCAATTCGCCCACTGAAAGAAGAGTGGCTGAAATATGCAGCGTTGGATGTTGATGTCCTTATTGATCTGCGCGACAAAGTCGAGGAACTCTTGCGATCACAAGGAAAACTAGAATGGGCCTTGCAAGATTTTGCAGCCATTCTCAATGCGCCACCTGCAGCACCAAAGAAGGATGGTTGGCGACGCACCTCTGGAATGCACAAAGTGCGCGATCGTTTAATGTTGGCAATCATTCGAGATTTGTGGGCTGCCCGAAATGAGTTTGCCCAAGAGATTGATATCGCTGCTGGTCGAGTCTTTAATGATGATGCACTTGTCGAAGTTGCAACCAAGCGTCCGAAGGTCATTAATGACTTCGCGCATATTTTGACCAAGCGCACACGAGTTACTGGCCAGCCCATCGAGAAATGGTTTGATGTCTATCGCGCTGCACTTCTCACGCCCGTGGAGGATCAACCAGAGTTACGCGTCCCATCGACCGGTCTGCCACCGGTCAAAATTTGGAGTACTCGAAACGCCCCTGGCTATGCCCGTGTCACCCACGCCCGAGCCGCAATGGCGGAGCTCGCAGAATCCCAACTCATGCCGACTGAAAACCTGATCTCCCCCGAAGTGGTCCGTCGCGTCGCCTGGGCGCCCGCTCCAAACCTCGATGACCTTGGCTCCCAACTCGCCGAATTAGGGGCTAGACCGTGGCAAATAGAGCTCGTCACGCCCGCCCTTAGGCTGGCAATGACCCAGACCGAGCCGCTCATTGTTGAGCTTCCCGAAGCTGCTACCGAAGGCGAGAGCGAGGCAGAGTGACGAATTACGCAACATTTAGGTTGCTTAATTCCCGCCAAGGTGCGTAGGCTCTTCTCATGCTCAGCACCCTACTTATTGCATTGCGTGAAGGCCTCGAGGCCTCCCTGATCATTGGAATTTTGGTTGCCTATCTAGTTCGCAGCGACCGTCGTCGCTCACTTCCCTTCCTCTGGATCGGCGTCTTCGCCGCCATCGCACTCAGCTTGGGGCTCGGTGCATTTCTCTCCTTTACCTCCAACGAACTCTCCGCAACCGGTGAACAAGTTTTTGCTGGCACAAGTTCTATTGCTGCAGTTGTCTTGGTGACCTGGATGGTCTTCTGGATGAAAGCTAATGCTCGCTCATTGCGCGACTCGCTTCACTCGAAAGTTGATGAGAGTAGTTCGCTCGGAAACATTGGACTCGTAGCCGCTGCTTTTTTCGCAGTCGCTCGCGAAGGCCTCGAAACAGCGCTCTTTATCTATTCAAATTTCAAAACAGTTTCCTCCAACTCAGCTCCAACAATTGGGCTCTTCATTGGATTAGCGATTGCAGTTGGTCTCGGAATTGGAATTTATCGTCGCAGCATCAAACTCAATTTGGGCAAGTTTTTCACCATCACCGGAACTGCGCTGATTGTGGTTGCCGCTGGCGTTCTCTCTCACGGCATCCTTGAATTTCAGGATTTCGGTGCCATCCCAGGCGCTCATAGTTACGCATGGAACTGGTTGAGCGGCTCTGATTCCGTTCTCACGACAATCTTGGATGGAACTATTGGAATCTCTACCTCGATCACTTGGGTCCAGCTCCTTACCTGGGCGCTTTACCTCGGCCTGACGCTTCGCTTCTATCTCAAGAAGGCGCCAGTTCGTACCCCAATCGCCGCCTAACTAGGTTCTTCCCTAAATCATTACCCGCGAGTAACATAAGAGAGCACTCCCAATTTCTCAGCGTTAGGGGCACTCCTCATGGCCGCATCAACCAATCAACTTCATGACGTCGTCTTAATTGATGCCGCTCGTACCCCATTTGGAAAAGCAGGCAGCCTCTATGCCGGCACCCGCGCCGATGACATCATGATTCGTTGCCTCCGTGGATTGCTCGAGCGAAATCCCAAGATTAATCTCGCTGAAATCGATGATGTTGCAATCGCTGCTGCTTCACAAGTTGGCGATCAAGGAATGAACATTGGTCGCTCCGTTGCCATCCTTGCTGGTCTTCCTAATACCGTCCCTGGCTATTCCATAGATCGCTGGTGCGCTGGCGCACTGACCGCACTTACAACTATTGGATCTGCAATTGCAATGGGACAGTACGACCTTGGAATTGCTGGTGGCGTTGAACATATGGGCAACCACCCCATGGGAGATCTCATGGATCCCAATCCACGTTACTTGGCCGAGAAGTTGGTAGATCCAGATGCGATGGCAATGGGCAACACAGCAGAGCGGCTCCACGATAAATTTCCACATTTAACAAAAGAGCGCGCAGATAATTATGCGTTGGGCTCTCAACATAAAACCGCAGCTGCATACCAGGCCGGAAAAATTCAACGAGATCTCATCCCCGTTGCAGTGCGCAGTGTTGAACTTGGCTGGGGCATGGCAACAGTTGATGAACCACCACGTCCCGGCACCACCTTGGAAGCACTGCAAGCACTGAAAACACCGTTCCGCCCCGCAGGTCGAGTGACTGCTGGAAATGCTGCCGGCTTAAATGACGGCGCAACCGCAGCCATTCTCGCTAGCGCCGAAAAGGCGGCAGAACTCGGCGCACCTATCAAGGCGAAATTAGTCTCCTTCGCTTTTGCTGGAGTAGAGCCAGAGATCATGGGGTACGGCCCAGTTCCGGCAACTATTAAAGCGTTGAAAAAAGCTGGCTTAAAGATTGAAGATATTGGTCTCTTTGAAATCAATGAAGCATTTGCTATTCAAGTTCTCTCTTTCCTCGATCACTTCGGAATCGCCGACAATGATCCGCGGGTTAACCTTTATGGTGGCGCCATTGCAGTGGGACATCCACTCGCATCTTCAGGAGTGCGCCTACTTATCAACTTAGCTCGAGGATTTGAAGAACATCCAGAAGTTCAATATGGAATCACCACTATGTGCATCGGCCTAGGTATGGGTGGCACCATCATCTGGGAGAACCCACATTTCACCGGAAAGAAGGCTTAATCATGAGCGATATCAAACTTCCAGACGGTGCACCAGAAGAGGTAATCACCCAGGCTCTCGTCCGCGAACTTGACCTCACGCCATTTGGTCATTCCGGCACACTCTCATTGATCACACTCGATAATGGAATGGACCATAACCGTCCAAGTACATTCGGGCCGCAATCACTTGCCTCCCTCAACAACGCAATTACCACTGCCCTTGAAAGTAATTCAGTTGCAGTTGCTATCACTGGCAAGCCGTTCATTTTCGCAGCTGGCGCAGATCTATCCGCATTGGGATTTCTGCAAGAGAAGTCGCAAGCTCTAGCCATTGGAAAATTAGGTCACGATGTTTTCCGACGTCTAGGCGAAAGCGCCAAACCCACCTTCGCATTTGTTAACGGCTTAGCACTGGGCGGCGGACTTGAAGTGGCGTTGCACTCTCACTATCGCACTGCAGCAACCACCGCTTTCACGGCGCTGCCTGAATGCTTCTTAGGCTTGGTGCCAGGTTGGGGCGGTGCGACTCTTCTCCCCCGACTCATTGGTCCCGAGAAAGCTGTTCAAGTCATCATTCTCAATGCACTCAACAACAACACCATGATGAAATCCAAGGATGCAATAGCGCTAGGTGTGGTGGACGCCGTCTTTGCCCCTGCTGATTTCCTTGAAAAATCTATTGGCTTCGCCGCAGGTGTACTCAATGGGTCAATCACCGTGCCTCGCGTGGATCACACTGGAGATCCGAAAGCTTGGGATACAGCGATCGCTACCGGCAAAGCTGCCATCGCCAAGAAATATGGCGGGGCTGATATCACCGCCCCCCATCGTGCGCTTGAACTCATCGCAGCCGCTCGCACCAACACGCTCAGCCAAGGCTTCGACGCCGAAGATATTGCACTTGCTGAATTAACAATGAGCAACCCACTTCGAGCATCGCTCTATGCCTTTAACTTGATCCAAAAGAAGCGCAAGAAAGTAGAGGGCGCACCAAAGGCGGCACTTGCCCGCAAGGTGACCAAGGTTGGCGTCGTCGGCGCCGGTCTGATGGCTTCACAGCTAGCGCTGATTATTCTTCGCAATCTCAAAGTTCCGGTTGTAATAACCGACCTAGATCAAGAACGCGTCGATAAAGGCCTGGCATATATTCGCACCGAACTCGCCAAATTAGTCGAGAAGCGTCGCATCACTCCGGAATCTGGAGCATGGTTATCTTCTATCGTCACTGGCTCCACTGATAAGAAGGTCTTTGCTGATGCTGGCTTTGTTATCGAAGCAATCTTTGAAGAGCTTGAACTCAAGAAGAAGCTATTTACAGAACTTGAATCCATTGTCTCCCCCGAATGTGTATTGGCAACAAATACATCCTCGCTCTCTGTGACCAAAATGTCCGAGGGTTTGAAAAATCCCGAGCGGGTAATCGGCTTCCACTTCTTTAATCCAGTTGCAGTTATGCCTCTGCTCGAGATTGCTCGCACCTCGGCTACCGATGATGCGACCACTGCCACTGCAGTTTCGGTCGGCAAGGAACTCAAAAAGACAATGGTGATTGTCAAAGATTCACCTGCCTTTGTCGTTAATCGACTTCTCACTCGCTTCATGGGCGAAATCACCGATGCCATCGATGAAGGCACTCCTCCAGAAATTGCTGATGCCGCGATGAAACCACTGGGACTGCCTATGACCTCACTCGAACTTTTGGGATTGGTCGGTCCTGGCGTCGCGCTCCACGTAGCCGAAACTCTCCATGAAAATCTTGGGCCGCGCTATCGCATCTCCCCCACCATGCAGCGCTTCGTTAAAGAGGGAGTCCGCACTTTCTATATTAAAAATGAGGATGGAACTCTTGCTGCAAATCCGGCCGCAGTTGCGCTTCTTGAAAAGGGAACTAAACCGTCAACAGTGGAAGAAGTTCGCCACCGCGCGTTAACCGCCCTCGCTGAAGAAGCGCGAATGATGTTGGATGAAGGTGTCGTTGCAACCGCTGCCGAAATTGATTTATGTATGTTGCTCGGTTGTGGCTGGCCACTGCACTTAGGTGGAATCTTGCCGTACTTGGATCGAGAAGGATTTAGCGAGGCTGCTGGCGGTTCACGTTTTCATCCGCCGGGAGTTGCTTCTCTTCTCTAAAACTTTCATCTTTAATCGCGCTGCTCCATGAAACGAGCTCACGTGCAATATTTTGCGATGTGATTCCAAGGTCGGAGAGAATCTCGCCCCGCTTGGAATGTTCGATGAAAGACAATGGCACGCCAATGGAATGGATGGGGATCTCTAATCCAGCATCCCTAAACATCTCTGAAATCGTGCTTGCAATTCCGCCATGGCGAATTCCATCCTCGACCACAACGACGCTCTTGTAACGCTGTGCCATGGTGACTAGCGATGCCGGTAGCGGCTTGACCCAGCGAGGATCAATGACTGTCACGCCGACGCCTTCGCGATATGCCTGCGATGCGGCCTCCACTGACATGGCTGCCATTGCGCCAATACTGACCAACAACACATCCGCGCTTTCACCGCGGTAGAGCACATCAACACCGTCACGGCGTTCGAAGGCTGGAATATCACTTTGGACTTCGCCCTTAGGAAAGCGAAGCAGAGAAGGCGCATCAGTGATGTTAAGTGCTTCAGCAAGAGTCTCTTTTAAGCGCGCACCATCACGTGGGGCGGCAACATGAAGCGTGGGAACAATTCCGCTGAGCGCTAAGTCCCAGATTCCGTGGTGGGAAGGACCATCATCACCAGTGATTCCGGCGCGGTCTAATACAAAGGTAACGCCCGCTTTGTGAAGCGCAACGTCGAGCAAGAGTTGATCAAAGGCGCGGTTTAAGAAAGTGGAATAGAGCGCAACGACTGGATGCAGCCCAGCGAAAGCCATTCCGGCAGCGCTCGTGACTGCATGTTGTTCAGCAATGCCCACATCGAAAGTTCGGTCTGGAAATTCTGCTTGGAACTTATCTAAACCGGTTGGACCCAACATCGCTGCGGTAATTGCGACTACATCTGCTCGCTCGCGACCAACCTTAAGCAATTCGTCTGAAAAAACACTAGTCCAACTCTGCACCGATTTGCTGACTGGAACACCGGTATTGGGATCAACGATACCGACGGCGTGAAATTTCTCGGCTTCATCATTAACAGCGGGCGCGTGACCGCGACCCTTTTCGGTAATCACATGAACAAGTACTGGCGCACCGAAGTTCTTCGCATGCGTGAGAGCAGCTTCCATCGCCTCAATATTGTGTCCATCAATAGGGCCCACATATTTCAAACCTAAATCTTCAAACATTCCTTGAGGAGCGATGATATCTTTGATGCCCTTCTTCACGCCGTGAAGAGTTTCGTATATTGGGTTGCCGACTACTGGAGTTTTTTCGAGTACGCCCTTACCCCAATCAAGGAATTTTTCGTACCCGCGGGTGGTGCGTAATGTCGAAAGATATGTTGCAACGCCACCAATGGTTGGCGAGTAAGAGCGTTCATTATCGTTGACGACTATTACTAAACGAAGATTCTGTGCAGAGGCAATATTGTTCAGCGCTTCCCATGACATTCCGCCAGTCAGGGCGCCATCACCAACGACCGCAACAACTGTGCGATCTGTAATACCTTGGACTTTAAATGCTTGCGCAATTCCATCTGCCCACGAGAGCGCAGTAGAGGCGTGAGAATTTTCAATAACATCGTGAACGGATTCGCTGCGATTGGGATATCCAGCCAATCCCCCACGCTGACGTAATTTTTCAAAGCCAGCTGCTCGGCCAGTTAAAATCTTATGGACATAGGATTGATGGCCGGTATCGAAGACGACCACATCTTTGGGTGATTCAAATACCCGGTGTACGGCGATTGTTAATTCAACAACGCCAAGGTTCGGGCCAAGGTGGCCGCCCGTTTTCGAGACTTGATCAACGAGGAAAGTACGGATCTCGGCCGAGAGTGCATCGAGCTCGGGATATCCCAAGCGCGCAAGGTCGTCCGGACCTCCGATAGATTCCAACATGCGATAAGTCTAATTCAGCTCTGAGTATTAGAGAAGTGAACGGAGCACGTATTGCATGATGCCACCGTGGCGGTAGTAATCCGCTTCGCCTGGTGTATCGATGCGAACGATTGCATCAAAACTCTTATCCCCTGCCGTAACTTTGAGAGTCTTAGGAACTCCGCCAGTGTTGAGGGCTTCGATTCCCGCAATGGTGATGGTCTCTTCGCCAGTGAGTCCTAGCGTTTGTGCATTTACACCAGGTGCGAATTGAAGTGGGATAACACCCATGCCAATCAAGTTAGAGCGGTGAATACGTTCAAAAGATTCTGCAATTACGGCTTTAACACCGAGAAGTGCAGTTCCCTTTGCTGCCCAGTCACGTGATGATCCAGAACCGTATTCCTTACCCGCCAAGATGACGAGTGGAACTCCAGCTGCTTGATAGGCCATCGATGCTTCATAGATTGTGGTCTGCTCGCCATTGCTGAGGAAGTTGCGAGTAAATCCACCCTCAACCCCATCGAGCAATAAATTCTTTAATCGAATATTGGCGAATGTTCCACGAATCATTACTTCGTGGTTTCCGCGGCGGGAACCATAAGAGTTGAAATCAACTCGAGCAATCCCGTTCTCTGCCAAGTATTTTCCAGCTGGTGAATCAGCCTTGATATTTCCAGCAGGCGAGATGTGGTCGGTGGTGACTGAGTCCCCGAGGATTGCCATCACGCGCGCACCAACAATATCTTTAACTGGTTCTGGGTTACGTGGCATGCCCTCGAAATAAGGTGGCTTGCGGACGTAAGTTGACTTGGTATCCCATTCGAAGACCTTGCCCTTAGGGGTATCCAATGACTTCCAGCGATGATCACCTTCAAATACAGATGCATAATCCTTGCTAAACATTTCAGAGGAGATTGAAGTATCAATAACGCTCTGAATTTCTTCAGCAGTTGGCCAGATATCAGCAAGCATGACTGCCTTGCCGTCCTTATCGGTGCCAATCGCATCAGATGCGAAGTCGTGATCCATTGTTCCGGCAAGCGCGTAGGCAACAACAAGCGGAGGTGAGGCTAAGAAGTTCATCTTTACATCAGGGCTGATGCGACCTTCGAAGTTTCGGTTGCCAGAAAGAACTGCAGAAACTGCAAGATCATTCTCATTAATTGCCTTGCTAATTTCGACTGGAAGTGGACCCGTGTTACCAATACAAGTAACACACCCATAGCCCACCAAGTTAAAGCCGAGCTGCTCCATATAAGTGGTTAAGCCAGCACGATCGTAGTAATCGGTAACTACCTTGGAACCAGGGGCAAGTGAAGTCTTCACCCATGGCTTGGACTTAAGGCCCTTCTCTACCGCCTTCTTCGCAAGAAGTGCCGCGCCAATCATGACTGAAGGGTTGGAGGTATTTGTACACGAAGTAATAGATGCGATAACAACATCGCCGTTCTTCACTGAAGTTGCATTGCCATTTACATTGGCCGCAATGCTTTCTTGTGAAGTCTTGTCCGAGAAGTACGAAGGAAGAACCTTTTCAAATGACTTCTTTGAATCAGAGAGCGCGATGCGATCTTGTGGTCGCTTCGGACCAGCGATAGAGGGAACAACGGTGGAAAGATCTAGTTCGATAGTCTGTGAGAAGCGAGGTGTTGTTTCTGGGTTATGCCAGAGTCCAATGCGCTTTGCATATTTTTCGACAAGCTCGAGTTGAGCAGGTGTGCGACCAGTGAGTGCTAAGTAGCGGATTGTTTCGTCATCGATGGGGAAGATGGCACAGGTAGAACCATATTCCGGAGACATGTTGCCAATCGTGGTGCGGTTAGCCATAGGAAGTTCAGTCACTCCTGGGCCATAAAATTCTACGAACTTTCCGACTACGCCAAGTTTGCGAAGCATTTCGGTAATAGTTAATACGAGGTCGGTAGCGGTTGTGCCAACCGGAAGTTTTCCGAACAATTTAAATCCGACAACTTGTGGAATCAACATAGAAACTGGCTGTCCGAGGAGAGCTGCTTCGGCTTCAATGCCGCCAACGCCCCAGCCCAATACGCCGAGACCATTGACCATTGTGGTGTGTGAATCGGTTCCAACAACAGTGTCTGGATAGGCGCGAAGAACACCATCTACAGTGCGCGGCATAACTACGCGAGCGAGGTATTCAATATTTACTTGGTGAACGATGCCAGTGCCGGGTGGAACAACCTTAAATTCATCAAATGCTGACTGTCCCCAGGAGAGGAAGCGGTAGCGCTCACTATTGCGCTCGTATTCAATATCAACATTCTTTTCAAATGAATCTTTTGCGCCATAGTTGTCAGCCATCACCGAGTGATCGATTACAAGTTCTGCAGGTGCGAGTGGATTTACCTTGGTGGGATCGCCGCCAAGTTCAGCAATAGCTTCGCGCATGGTTGCGAGGTCCACGACGCAGGGAACGCCGGTGAAGTCCTGCATAATGACGCGGGCAGGCGTGAATTGAATTTCAGTATCTGGAGTGGCATCTGGATTCCATTGCGCAAGAGATTTGATCTGTTCTGCGGTGATATTCGCACCATCTTCGGTCCGAAGCAGGTTCTCGAGAAGAACCTTGAGGCTAAATGGAAGTGTCGCTGAGCCTTCAAGAACAGAGAGATCGAAGATCTCATAGGTTGATCCTGCTGCTTCTAGCGTGGTCTTGGCATTAAAGGAATTTTTGCTCATGGCCCAATCTTAGCCTCGGATAAAACGAGCCACGCATTCCACATGCTGAGTCATCGGAAAGAGGTCGAAGCCGGTGAGGTAATCGAGGTGATATCCCGCCTTCTCTAAGAGATGTGCATCACGTGCGAGCGAGGCTGGATCACAGGAGACGTAGACGATGGTGCGAGGCTTTGCTGCCACCATGGATTTCACAACCATCTCCCCCGCCCCGGTACGAGGTGGGTCAAGGAGAATGACATCAATCTTTCGAATCAATGGCAGCTTTTGCTCTACCCGACCAGAATGAATTTCTACATTTTTTTGAGACGCAAATATCTTTGATGCATCGAGAGTTGCGCGATGACTAGATTCAATCAAATGCACCTTTCCGATGTCGCCAACTTGTGCGGAAATTGCTGCAGTAAATAATCCAACTCCACCATAGAGATCAGCAGCATGGTCGCCAGCGCGAAGCGCCATTAAATCAATGGCAATTTTCATCAAAGTTATTGGTGCATTTTTATGCGCTTGCCAGAAAGAAGTAGGAGATATTTCGTAAGTGAATTCGCCAACTGTTTCGTGGAGTTGGGTGGGGCCAGAAATGCTTCGGCCTCCGCGGGAAACATTGAGTTCGCCTGCACTGGAGAGTGCAACTTCTAGACGATCATCACCTTTCCAGATGCGATCAAAGAACTCGGGCTTATCCATCTCCTTCGCGGCAATTAAGCATTTATCGATCTCGGTAATCTCTTTACTTCGAGAGGAGAAGAGTCCGGCTCTTCCATTGGGGGAAATTGCAAAATCCATTCTGGTGCGCCAATGCAATCCATCAGCTGGTTCAACGGCAACTACATCTAAATCTAATTCAATCTTTCCGAGGCGTGAGAATTGTTCCTGGACAACCTGGCGCTTGAGTTCGTGCTGATAGTCGATATCGATATGTTGGAAGTCGCAACCGCCACAGCCGCCAGGGACGGCAAATTTGCAGGGAGCTTCAACGCGATGTTCGGAAGCAACTAAAATTTCGACCGCATCGCCGCGCGCCATCTTGGATGAGACCGAGGTAATTTCAACAACTGCCTTCTCCCCCGTGATTGCGTGGCGAACAAAGATGACCGCCCCTTCATGGCGGGCAACAAAGTGTCCCCCATGTGCAACCGGGCCAATATCGACAGTTACTCGCTGCCCCACCTCAAGTTTTTTCGGTGAACTGCTATCAAGGGGGGTGGTTGTTTCCATGGAGCTAACCTTATGGGTGTAAGTTCTCCCTCGTGCACATCGTCATCATGGGTTGCGGTCGAGTTGGCTCTGGATTGGCTCTCGAACTTGAGGCAGCAGGTCACAGCATTTCTGTTATTGATCAGAGCCGAGAAGCATTTCGCCGATTAGGCGCAGATTTCCAAGGTCGAACCGTTGTTGGCGTCGGCTTTGATCGAGATACATTGCTAGAAGCCGGCATTGAGAGCGCAGATGCCTTTGCCGCCGTCTCTAATGGCGATAACTCCAATATCTTGGCGGCACGTGTTGCTCGCGAAACTTATGGCATTCAAAATGTGGTTGCTCGTATCTACGATCCAGCTCGCGCCGAAATTTATCAGCGCTTAGGTATTCCCACTGTTGCCACTGTGCTCTGGACGACCGATCAAATTATTCGCCGCCTTACCCCCGAAGGTTCTCGCTCAGAGTGGCGCGACCCTTCCGGAAAAATCGCATTAGTTGAAGTTCACTTGCACCGAGATTGGTTTGGCAAGCCCTCCAAAATGGTTCAGCGCCTCACGCCTGCACGCGTTGCATTTATTACCCGATTTGGCGAGGGCATGATTCCTAACGTGAATACCGTTCTTCAAGAAGGCGACCTCGTTCACATCATGGTTCACGAGAGTGATTTAGCCGCAGTTGAAGCCGCACTCGCTAAATCTCCCGAGGAGGCATAGCTATGAAGGTTGCAATTATTGGTGCCGGAAATGTCGGTCGCGCTATTGCGAAAGAACTTATCGGCAATGGTCATCACGTACTTCTTATTGATCGCGATCCCAAGGCACTCAAGATGGAGAGCGTCCCCACTGCCGAATGGCTTCTCGCAGATGGCTGCGAAATTACCTCACTCGATAATGCCAAGCTCGACCAATGTCAGGTGCTCGTTGCAGCAACCGGTGATGACAAGGTCAACTTGGTGGCCTCGCTTCTGGCTAAGACTGAATATGGCGTACCTCGCGTTGTTGCCCGGGTTAACCATCCAAAGAATGAATGGCTCTTCGATAACTCCTGGGGTGTCGATGTATCCGTTTCAACTCCACGCATTATCGCCGCGATTGTTGAAGAAGCAGTCAGCGTCGGTGATGTGGTTCGCCTCTTCTCGCTCCGCGCAGGTCGGGCCAACCTCGTTGAAATTACTCTCCCGGATGGAGCGAACTGCGTCGGTAAGACCGTGGGCGAAGTTTCACTTCCGGAAGATGCCACTCTTGCTGCGATTGTTCGCGATAGCAGCGTGATCACGCCACATAGCCATGATCTCTTCTCGGCCGGCGATGAACTTTTGTTTATTGCTACCGCTGCTGCAGAAGAAAAATTAAAGAGCTGCTTTATTTCTTAACCGTCGGCACTTTTCGCAGTATCAACCAGGTCCACCACGCAGCAAGTATGAAAAGTGGATATCCCATTGCTAATTTGGCGGTACCCAGCCAGTTCACTTGATTGGAACGGTAGAGCGGATATTGAACAACTAAGCGCGCGATGAAAAGACCGCACCACAACCAGCCGGCTCGGATATAAGCCGCCTTACGCGCTGGGTGTAGCCGCCATTTTAAATCTTCGCCAAGAATTGGCCCCAACATAATCCCGAGCAACGGCCAACCAATTAAATTGGTCACTGCATACAGAATTGCATATGCCACATTAATAATGAGACCTGGCAAGTAAAAATCTTTTGCCTGTCCAGAATGCCGCGAGAAAAGGGCGCAAATTCCAACACCAATTAAGCCAGAAATCGCATGCTGCAGTGTCTCTCGCTTAATTAAGCGAGCAATGGTCAGGATTGCTGAGGAAATAAGTGCGGCAACGACTGAACGATTGAGATTGTGAGAAAAGTTGAAGAAGAGAAGAAAAATGATGGAAGGTACGCCGGAGTCAATGACGCCGCGGGTTCCACCAAGGGCTCCCATTACCTTTTCTCGATCTTCCTGATGACCTTCGTAACTCACTTACTCTCCTTTGTGCTTGCTATACCTGTAGAACCAAAGCCACCAGAGCCACGATCGGTGCCGGGCAAGGAATCAACTTCAATAAATTCGGCGTTTTCTACCTTTTGAATAACTAGTTGAGCTATTCGATCTCCCGCTTTAATCACAAAGTCTGCACTCGGGTCGTGGTTGATGAGAATAATTTGAAGCTCACCGCGATAACTCGCATCGACTGTTCCTGGAGTATTGACCATCGAAATTCCATGCTTAATTGCTAAACCAGAACGAGGATGAACGAAAGCTACATATCCCGCTGGCAACGCAATGGAAAGGCCGGTCGGAACGAGCGCCCGCTCTCCTGCCTTGAGCACCATATCTACGCGCGAGGCTATATCTGCGCCCGCATCTCCCGGCTTTCCATACTTAGGAAGTGGCACCGTGGAATCAAGGCGCGTAATCAAAACTTTTACACTCATGGATTAATTTCAAAATCCGGATCAACAAATGCCAGGAGTTCGGGATGCTTGGTTACATATTCAATGTATTCCTTTGGCGCATTATCTAAGAAGTGCTGCATGCTCACGATGATGTAGAGCGAGGCGGCGCGAACAGCGACTGGTCCATCAGGGCCACCTAGTCGACCTTCCGCTGAGGCGTAGACCTTGCGATTTACCTGCCCAGTAATTTCAGCGGTGATGTAGAGAACGGTTCCGATCGGTACTGGCAAAATGAAATCTGTTTCTAGGCGAGCAGTGACGGCTGGTGCGCGAAGCAACCACATCAGCTTTCCGAGTGCTTCATCAAAAGCGAGCGAGAGCAATCCGCCGTGAGCAAGACCCGGTGCTCCTTGATGATTGTCAGTTACAGTGAATTCAGCGGTGATGTTCTGACCATCCCCCACATGTGCGACGAGATGTAATCCGGTCGGATGCAACTCTCCGCATCCGAAACAATGTCCGAAGTGAGATGGGATCCTGGTGCCCGACGCAGGAGCCTTGGGGTGGCGTTTTGGAATAACTGCTCCCTCTGGCGGCACGGTGCTGGGAACTCTGCTCATGGAGCAAGAGTAACCTTGAGCCATGAATAAATCAGCGCGCCATCGAGATAAGAATTATGGCGTAGCGCTCTTTCACGAAAAATTACGGGCACCTATCTGGGTTATCGCCTTTCTGCTCTTCTTAATGTCCTCGCTCTCCATTGCAATCTGGGCAGCGGTGGGGTTCTGGCCATTAGTTGCAGCATCCGCTGTGGAGCTCATGATTATTGCCCTATACATCCGCGCGACCACACTGGAAATTACTATGACTAAGGGCTGGCTGCTAGTTGGGGCCGCTGCCATCGAGCGGGCATATATACATCAATTTGAAGTATTAGATTCTGCAACGATGCGCAGAGCTCGCGGAGTCGATTTTAATCCTGCTGCATTCTTGGAGATCCGATATTGGGTATCGACCGGAATCAAGCTGGCAATCCGCGATCCTAAAGATCCAACGCCGTATTGGTTAATCAGTTCTCATCGAGCCAGTGAATTGGCGAAGTTGCTGAACCTCGCCGATCACTAATTTAAATTACTCGCAATCCTTGCACACTGCTTTAGCGCCTTCGCCCTTTGCTAATTGAGAGCTGTGGTGAACGAGGAAGCAACGTGAGCAGGTGAACTCATCTTCTTGCTTTGGCACAACTCGAACTGTGAGTTCTTCACCAGAGAGATCTGCTCCAGGAAGTTCAAGGCTCTCTGCCGCTTCTTCTTCGTCAATATCTACTTGACCAGATTGCGCATCAGCACGACGAGCTTTGAGCTCTTCGAGGGATTCCTCGTGTAATTCTTCATCCGTTTTTCGCGGGGTGTCGTAATCAGTTGCCATGGGGCGGATAGTGTCCTATTCCAGAGGTATATGCCTAATCAACAGTCGGCGTGTCGAGATTATTCCCTTATTCAGTGCGTGAGATGGCGCACCTGAGAAATCCGTGAGTTATTGGAGGCGAAGTGGCTCTTGCCCGCGTGCAACAAGTCGCTCGAAGTGATGCTCGCGCTTTTCTGTAAAGCGTTCGACCTCAACTGCCATGTTGTCCATGAAGGCCTTAAGTTCGGCTTGTGCCGCCTTGCCATCATCATCGAGTCCATCAACGTTATAAATATCCCAAGCGCGTAATACTGGGTTGAGAACGTCGGTGAGGTGCAGTGGAAGATCATAAATTCCGGCAAGTGCAATCTGAACCGATTTGCGACCCCAACCAGGCATGCCTGCACCTGGCATCTGGAAATTGGTAACTACATCTGTAATTGCTCGCATCGCTGCGCTGGGCTCTAGTTTGATTGCTTCAGCAAGAAGATTTCTATAAAAAAGCATATGGAGGTTCTCATCCAGTGCTACACGTGCCAGCATTCCTTCGCAGACCTCATCGTGCGATATGCGTCCAGTGTTTCGGTGAGATACTCGAGTAGCAAGTTCTTGAAAAGAGACATAAGCGACGGTATGCAACATATCGTTCTCATAGGGAGTCTGATACCCAACTTGCATATGAGCCATGCGCAAATCTTCAAGTTCATCGGGATTGACGCCACGAGTTGCCATCAAATAATCGCGAAGCACAATGCTGTGCCTGGCCTCTTCTGCCGTCCAACGATTAATCCAAGTGCCCCATGCGCCATCGCGTCCCATGGAGAGAGCAATTTCAGTGTGATAGCTAGGGAGGTTGTCCTCAGTCATTAAGTTGAGAACGAGTGAATCTTGCGCAACGGTTGTTAATTTTGAATCTTTTGCTTCCCAAGCATCGCCGTTAAGGGGTCCAGAGAATGTTCGACCCTCAGACCACGGGACATACTCGTGTGGGTACCAATCTTTTGTTGTCGCTAAGTGGCGATCGAGTTCCTTTGCAACAGCTGGTTCGAGATCACGAATGAGACGTGACTGAATCTGGGGGTCGATCGGCTTAACCATAAGGCGAGATTACTTCATGCCTATGGGTTACTCGCGAGTTCAGGAGCCTTGGTGTCGAAGCTTTTGAGTGCGAGCACTTGCCTGCTCCGCTCTCCATTTTTCAATCAATGCATGATTTCCGCTGAGTAGGACTTCTGGTACAGGTAATCCACGCCACTCGGCAGGTTTGGTGTAATTGGGATACTCGACCAAAACTTCGCCGGATTGCGTCATTATTGAATGGGATTCTTCAATGATTGAGTCTGGATTTCCGAGAACGCCCGGAATTAACCGAATAATTGCCTCCATCATCACCAAGGTGGCAACTTCTCCCCCGCCTAAGACGTAATCTCCAATGGATACTTCGCGAACGTTAAATCCAGGAGCATCCCGATAATAATCGGTTACTCGAATATCAATTCCCTCATAACGGCCACAAGCAAAAATCAGATGATCGAGCGTGCTCATCTCGTGTGCCATCGCTTGGCTAAATTTCTCGCCAGCAGGAGTTAGCACAATCAGAGTGTGAGTGAGATCCGGCTTAGCTGCCGCGACTTCGTCAATCGCCTTGCCCCACGGTTCGGGCATCATCACCATTCCTGCGCCACCACCATATGGGGTGTCATCTACTGAGTTATGTACTCCGACAGAGTGTTTACGAAGATCATGAATAGCAATATCTACCAATCCCTTCTCTTGGGCCTTGCCCATGAGCGAGAGATTGAGCGGATTCATATAGTCCGGAAAAATTGTGATGACATCAAAAGCAGGTTTAGTCAACATTCAATAGCCCTTCCTGCTCAATAACTGTAATCAGCTTGTTCTTCACATCTACAGTGGGGACGATGGCGCGAACAAAGGGAATCAGTATCTCTTTTCCTGCGTTGTCCACAGCCAATAAATCCTGACCCGGTAGCGGAACCACATCGGTCACCAATCCAATTTCGGTGCCTGATTCCGTAACAACTCTGCACCCTAAGAGTTGTTGAATATGAAAATCATCTTCATCAAAACCCTCGGCATTCACATCAACATCGGCAACAAGCAGGACGTCGCGAAGTTTTTCTGCGGCATTGCGATCTAAAATTCCTTGGAAGCCAAGCAGGAGGATTCCGTTGTGATTGCGCACCGAGGTGATGGTCAACGGCCCAAATGAAGCTGGCTCTGTCGCAAGGACAGAGCCAATAAAGAAACGTTCATCTGGTTCGTCAGTACGAACCTCGATAGTTACTTCACCAAGAACTCCATGTACGCGCCCGATGCGAGCGACGGTGAGGAGCACTGTTATCGAGCCTCGTCGGCCTCGATGAGATCTACGCGAACTGAGCGACCAGCAAGTGCGCTGACAACTGTGCGAAGTGCACGAGCAGTGCGTCCATTGCGACCGATAACCTTGCCGATATCTTCTGGATTAACGCGAACTTCAAGCGTTGTTCCACGGCGATGATTTTTCTCAGTGATCACAACATCCTCGGGATTATCGACGATGCCTTTGACGAGGTGTTCTAGAGCCTCATCGATCATAATTATTCAGCTGCACTTTCTTCAGCAGGAGCTTCAGCAACAACTTCAGCTACAGCTTCAGCGGCTGGTGCCTCTTCAGCAACAACTTCTGGAGCAGATTCAACTGGAGCTTCAGCAACAGGGGCTACTTCTTCAACAGCAGGAGCAGACTTAGCAGCAAGCTTCTCTGCCGCCTTCTTCTTCATTGTTGTAGCGCCATCCTTTGGCTCATCCATTGCATCTTTAACAGCTGCTTCGTAAGCAAGACGCTTGTGTGGCTTTTCAGCGGCCTTCTTGAGAGTGCCTTCTGTGCCAGGAAGGCCCTTGGCCTTCTGCCAATCGCCAGTAATCTTCAAAATTACCTCTACTGCTTCAGTTGGCTGTGCGCCAACGCCCATCCAGTATTGCGCGCGCTCTGAATTTACCTCGATGAAAGATGGCTCGCTTGCTGGTGAGTAGCGACCAATCTCTTCAATCGCGCGACCGTTACGAGCGGTGCGAGCATCTGCAACAACAATACGGAAATGAGGTGTGCGAATCTTTCCGAGACGCATTAACTTAATTTTTACGGCCACGAAGGCTTTTCCTTTTCATTAGTCGAACCGATTAATTCTCGTGACAGTGGGAGCGTCACTCGAACAATAAGTCCTAGTTATATTTCAATTCTCGCAGAAGGGGTAGAGGGCCCTTAAGCAGATGGCTAATCTTGCCAGCCCCGCTCTCATGCGCCAAATCGGGCTAAATCGACTCTTCGGCCGCTCGTTTAGCCGGGTTCCCGGACTTAGATTTCTTCTTGGGGGGCGAATTTTTGATGGGCGCCTTTCCCATCGATGGCATCGCAGGCATGCCAGCCATTCCGGGAATTGCAGGCATTCCCTTGCCGGATCGCATAGCCTTCATCATCTTTTGAGCACCAGTAAAGCGCTCCATCAGTGAGTTCACTTCTGAAACTTGGCGACCACTGCCCTTGGCGATGCGTGCTCGGCGTGAGCCATTAAGAACTTTGGGATCACGACGCTCAAGTGGTGTCATGGATTGAACAATTGCTTGGGTGCGCACCAATTCCGACTCATCAAATTGTTCGAGTTGCTTCTTCATAGCGCCTGAATTCGCACCGGGCAACATGCCAAGTAACTTGGTCATAGAACCCATCTTCTTCATCGCCTCTAGTTGCGAGAGAAAATCATCAAGCGTGAATTCTTCGCCGCTGGCAAATTTTGTTTCGAGTTTGCTAGCTGTGTCAGAATCAAAGGCGCTCTTCGCCGTCTCTGCCAGGGTAGCAATATCGCCCATTCCCAAGATGCGAGAAGCCATACGCTCGGGATAGAAGAGATCGAAATCGCCAACTTTTTCACCGGTCGATGCAAACATAATGGGCTTACCAGTTACTTGGGTAATGGAGAGAGCAGCACCGCCTCGTGCATCGCCATCAATTTTGGTGAGAACTACTCCATCAAAACCAACACCCTCCTGGAATGCAAGAGCGGTACGTACCGCATCTTGACCAATCATTGCGTCAACTACAAAGAGAATTTCATCTGGTGAAATTGCGTCACGAATTTTTGCCGCTTGTTGCATTAACTCGGAATCAACGCCTAATCGGCCCGCGGTATCGACGATTACGACATTGTGTAATTTTTCTTGGGCAAATTTCAGACCTGATTTTGCAACCGCGACCGGATCTCCGACTCCATTACCGGGTTCGGGTGCAAATACTGGAACGCCAACGCTCTCCCCCACTACTTGCAATTGAGTAACAGCATTGGGGCGTTGCAGATCAGAGGCAACCAATAACGGAGTATCGCCTTGATCTTTCAAATATTTTGCAAGCTTGCCGGCGAGCGAGGTCTTTCCAGCTCCTTGTAAACCGGTGAGCAAAATGACGGTTGGCGGCTTCTTGGCAAAGCGAATTCGACGTGCGCTGCCCCCAAGGATTTCCGTAAGTTCTGAATTAACAATTTCAAAAATTGCCTGCGACGGATTAGTGCTCTTATTGAGATCCGGAAGAGCCTGGCGGGAA
>CANBVO010000003.1 GCA_947372915.1 Actinomycetota bacterium
ATTACCCCTATTTAGTAAGCGTTCCTGATCCATGGAGTTTGGATGCAAAGCTCAATCCAAAGTACAACGCCTGGTCAGTAACCGTTACTCAGAAAGCAATGGCGGCCGCATTTGGATTACCTGATGTTGCTCGATACGTGGTGACAGCACGGACATCAACCTCGGCAGTGTTGACGCTAACTGCGACGTCGTCCAAAGGCGTTACCGCACGATTAGCCGTAGGACTATTTAAAACTCGCCTCAAGATTCCATCCTCGTGGTTTAACTTGCCCACCACCGTCTTGATTCCAACACCACCACCGATTACTGAGAGTTCAACTCCAACCTCTTAACTCACATCGCGCTCTAATTCGGAGAACATTCCATACACAATTTCGAAAATCGCCAGTCTGGGATTGCTTTTGGAAGAATGTTTTGTGAAGGTGTGAAAATGCGAAAAGCGAAGAAGATACAGGCACTTTCAGAAAATGAGATAGAAGCTCTTATACGTGAGAATTTGGAGAGCCAAAAATATCGAATGCCAGACCCCGTCAATGTGATTTATGGTCCTGGAAGTATGTTTAATAGCGTTTCGAGAATTCAACAATTAATTGGAACTGGAATCGAAAGCATTATTCTTCGACGAATATGGCAAAAGGATAAGGAATCAGATATTTAGTTTGCGTGTAGAACGGAATTAAGTCCGCCCCAATCGCCAGTCTTCGGTAGCGCTTCTAGGCCACCGCTCTGGGAGTTGCGACGAAAGAGCAGATTGTTGGCGCCAGAAAGCTCTTTACCTTTTACAACAGTTCCATCAGGTAGCGAAATCTTTGATCCACCCGTGATGTAGCAACCGGATTCAACAACACAGTCATCACCGAGAGAAATTCCGATTCCTGCATTTGCACCGAGAAGTGAGCGCTCACCGATAGAGATGACTTCTTTGCCGCCACCGCTGAGTGTTCCCATAATGGATGCACCGCCACCAATATCGCTGCCGTCTCCAACAACAACGCCAGCAGAGATGCGACCTTCGACCATGGACTTGCCTAATGTGCCAGCATTGAAATTAACGAAGCCTTCGTGCATCACGGTTGTGCCGCTGGCAAGGTGTGCGCCAAGGCGAACTCGATCAGCATCGGCAATTCGCACGCCTTCTGGAATAACGTAATCGACCATCCGCGGGAACTTATCGACCGAGAAAACAGTGAGCGCTCCAAGTTTTGCGCGCAGGCGCGGCGCTACTTCTTGAAAAGTGGAGAGCGAGCAAGGTCCGGCAGAAGTCCATGCCACATTTGGAAGGATTCCAAAGATGCCATCTAGGACTAATCCATGTGGCTTAACGATGCGATGCGAGAGAAGGTGAAGGCGAAGGTAGGCATCGGAGACAGATGTTGGTGCTGAATCAAGATCAATGTCGATGGCGATAGCTTTCTTGGTGACCATCCGAATTGGATCGCTTCCCTCAAACTCCGAAAGATTGGGTGCACTTACTGAAGTCAGAGCACCGAGCCCGAGAGTATGAAACCAAGTATCGAGAACTTCGCCCGAATCGGTAGTTGTTGCGATGCCATATCCATATGCGCTTCTCATGAGAGAAAGGTATCAAATCAGGATTGCCCTAGGATGTGCCAATGCGTGTTGCCGTCTATTGCTCCTCATCTCCCAGCATTGATCCGGAATTTGTGGACCTTGCATTTAACGTTGGCGTTGCAATCGCTAACGAAGGCTGGGAACTTGTCTGGGGCGGTGGCGCGATTTCTATGATGGGCGCAGTCGCTCGCGGCGTTCGCTCAGTCGGCGGAATAACCATTGGCGTTATCCCAGAGCGGTTGGTCAACCTAGAATTTCAAGATACAGAATCAACTGAACTTCATTACGTAACAGATATGCGGGCACGCAAAGGAAAGATTGAAGAGATCTCTGATGCATTCATAACACTTCCCGGCGGAATTGGAACTCTCGAAGAATTCTTTGAAATTTGGGTCGGAAGATATTTAGGTTTTCACTCGAAACCAATTGCGGTTTGCGATCCCACCGGCGCATATGCACCTTTGCGCGAATCTCTCCATCACCTGACCCAACTTCAATTTATGAAGCCAGGACAGGAGCACCTGGTCGAATGGTGCAGCGATATCTCGAGCGCAATCGAGGCATGCCGCCCTGCGCAAAGCTGAAAATTCGCTGCTAATTATTCTTTTTTCCTAGCGGGAACTTCTCGGCGGTACTTTGGCGCGGTAACCTCGGAACATGATGGGCATTGGCGAATTACTCGAGAGCCTGCCTGAAGAAGAGCGCTTTATTCTTTCGATGCATTATTTGCGATCAATGTCTCCCAAAGATATTTCAGAGGTGCTGGGCGTCCCTGAAAAAGCTGTGCAGAGTGTTATCACGAGTGGCAAATCCCGTCTACTTTCCGCGTTAAATCCGGGCCAATAAGAGCGCTCTGCTCGATTTCCTTTGACCCCGTCCCATGCGGGATACTTATCCTCTTGATTGAACCGAGCTCTGAGCATTCAGGGCCCAAAGATTTAAGGGGAACAACATGGCAGCCATGAAACCACGTACTGGCGACGGACCCATGGAAGTTACAAAGGAAGCGCGCAGTTTAGTAATGCGTATTCCGCTAGAAGGCGGCGGCCGCCTTGTGGTCGAACTTAACGTTGAAGAAGCAACAAATCTTGGCAATGCCCTTCAAGCAGCAGTTGCCTTAGTAAAGAAGTAATAGGCGCCAATAACGCCAACGGCAAGAGGTACTGTTAATAAGGTACCAATAATTGCTAGACCTTGATCGTGCAGGTTAAGACTTAACTGCACAAAGAGCAGTGAAACAGATAATCCTAAGCTGGCGATAATTCCAGCGCCCCACAGCTCGGTTCGACTCAGGCCAAGCCCGCTTCGAATGACAAGCGCACCAAGCACCGCTCCACAAAAAATTCCTACGGGTTTACCGATAAGTCGCGCCACAACAAGCGAGAGTGAAATCGGGGAGAAGAGGGATGCGAAAGCTAAATCTAGAGTGATTGCCAATGCGCTGAAGACGAAGAGCGGGACCACAATGAAATTCACAAGTGGCTCCCAGAAACGCGAGCGTGTTAACTCACTAATAGTTGGAGTAAGCAGCGCCAGAATGACGGCGGTCACCGATGGCGAGATCCCAGAGCGTAGCGAAGCCACCCAAATGATTCCGACCATAACGGCAATTACAAACTTTTGAATGCTTCCATGTAAGTGGTGATGGGCAAACCAATACAAGGCGAAGGCCAGCGCCAAGAGGGCGATATAAAAGATCGAGATGCCTTGGTGAAAGCGAAAAGCGAGTACCAGGATTGAACCTAGGTCATCAGTGATAGCCAAGGCCAAGAGAAAGGGGCGGACTTTGGCAACAAAGCCAATCGGCATGAACGAGAGCGCAGCAAGCACGAGTGGGAGATCGGTTGCCATTGGAATTCCCCAACCTGATGTTGGGGCGCCACTTACTTTTGCGAAGAGAAGATAGAGAAGTGCGGGTGTGAGCATGCCGCCAACAACTGCAAAGAGCGGAATGAGGGCGCGCCGGCGTTCGACAAAAATTCCAGAGGTGAATTCAGCTTTCAGTTCTAATCCTGCAACAAAGAAGAAGATGGAGAGTGGCCCAACTGCCATCCAATCCCGCCAAGAATGAACAATCCCAAAGAGCGACGCTTCGTGGGAAAAGAAGGTGAGGCGGGGAGCAAAAATAAGTGCAAGCAGCGTCACCGGAAGGAGAATCACTGCCGCAACCCGCGCGCTCGACTTCACTTATTGCACCTTCTTTCGTTAGCGTGCGCAGTATGACATCCAGTCCGAAGAACGCACCAGACCTTATTCTTGTGCCGGATTCACCAAAGCCCGCACGCGACTGGCGCAAATCCTTTGGAATCGCTCTTCCCGTGATTCAAGGTGAGGCTGCAATATTCCCACGATCTCATTTTTCTCAATTAGTTGCGAAAGAGATTGGCACCCCAGTTGAAAAATTAGCAACCCAGTGGCCAGAGATTTCCGGGAAAGCCGGCGAGCTCACTGAGATTGCAATTAACCACCCGCAGATCAAGCGTATTTATTTGGTCGGCGTCGGCACGCAAACAAATGATGATCTTCGTAAGGCAGGAGCAGCGCTCGCACGCAAGGTGAAGAGCAGCGAGAAAGTTATTACTGATGCCCTGGTCACCGATAAGTCACATGCTATTGCGCACTTCATCGCCCTCTCACTTGCAAGTTACAGCTGGAGTCAGAAGACAAAGCCAGCGAACAAGCCAGCTACTTTTATTGTCATCGGCAAATTTGAGACAGAGTTGGAACGAGCACGCATTCTTGCTCATGCTGTCTGGCGAGCTCGCGACCTGATACATACGCCATCAAATATTAAGACGCCGTTATGGATGGCCAACCAAGTTTCTCGTTGGGTGAAGGCGGCAAAAAATCCAGCACTCACCATTGCCGTGAAATCCGGAAAAGATCTCGCTGAATTTGGCGGACTGCTTGCTGTCGGTGGTTCATCGCCGAAGCCAGGTCCTAGGTTTGTTGAAGTAAGTTACGCCCCGCGCGGTTCAAAAAATTGGCCACATGTAGTTCTCGTCGGCAAGGGAATTACTTTTGATACTGGCGGGCTCTCGCTTAAGCGGCCCTACGACACCATGATGGCAATGAAGAGCGATATGTCTGGCGCAGCCATCATCGCATCCACCATTCTTGCGGCATCTGAACTTGGTGCACGCGTTCGCATTACTGCGCTCATGATGTGCGCCGAAAATGCGGTTTCATCAACATCGCAACGTCCATCCGATGTCATCAAACATTATGGTGGCACGACCGTAGAAGTCATAAACACCGATGCTGAGGGTCGATTGGTTCTCGCTGATGGATTGGCATATGCAGATCTCAATCTTGACCCAGATTATTTAATTGATATTGCAACTCTTACTGGTTCGGCAACGCTCGCACTCGGTCGCCAATATGCGGCGATGTATACCCGAGATCAGAAATTAGCTCAGAAGCTAGCAACCATTGGTGATGAAATAGGCGATCGCGTCTGGCATATGCCACTCGTCGATGATTACCAAAGCTCTTTGGAGAGCGATATTGCTGATTTCAATCACACTGCAGATAAAGGCAACTTCTCGGCTGGGTCGGTCACTGCAGCCCTCTTCTTAGAAAAGTTTGTTGGCAACCGTAAATGGGTTCACCTTGATATCGCCGGACCCGGCCGTTCTGAAAGTGACTCTGGCGAAAACGTGAAGGGTGGAACTGCTTTCGGAGTTCGACTCCTCACTCAATGGTTAGCGACTTTCAAATGATGAAATCAAATAGGGGCGACCAAGTTTCTTTTGCCGAAAACTATCCGCACGAAGATATCTTTATGCAGCAAGCGCGCAAGAATGGCGAAGAGCTAGGTGCCATTGATCCAACTCCAGCAGTCGGCGCACTGATTGCATTTATGGCCACTTCGGTAAACGCCCAATCGATTGTAGAAATTGGTACCGGCTCAGGAGTAGGCGCGCTCTGGGCTTTTCACGGCAGCACCCCAGAATCAACCCTCACCTCGATTGATTCTGAGCGAGAGCATCTAGGTAGTGCGCGTTCAATTTTTGAGGAAGCGGGAATTTCTGCACAGCGATTTAGATTGATCACCGGCGTTGGAATTGAAATTGTCGGAAAGTTGGCGGATAACAATTACGACCTCATGATTATTCGTACACCGGATGATCTCTTAGAAATTGTTCAGGAAAGTTTCAGATTGCTCAAAGCACGAGGCGTACTTATCATCGACAATGCAATGGACAGTGGGCGAGTGGCCGACCCCACACAACGCGATTTTCAGACCATTGCACGTCGCGATGCAATCAAGGCAATTAAAGAAGATTCGCGGTGGAGCTCAGCGCTCTTGCCAGTTGGCGGCGGAGTTCTCGTTGCTACAAAAATTGCCTAATCCAGTAACCTTGCCCGCATGAGTACCGAGAACACTCCATGGTGGATTTCCGCAGATGGATCGCCGCTACCAAGCTCGCCATCCACCCGTCGTCGTAGTTCACGTAGAGCCGTTCCCTTCAACATTGCAATCACGATGGCACTTATCGCAGGCATCGTCGGCAGCCTGCTCGGAAGAAACATTCTTACCAGTCACAACACTGGCCTGATTTCAGTAAGCAGCACGGTTGAGCGCAAGCCAGATTCAATTGCTGGCATCGCTGCCCGAGTCTCACCTGCAGTGGTCTCGATTAGCGTGACCACTTCAAATGGTGGCGATACTGGTTCTGGATTTTTCATCAATAGCAATGGCTATATCTTGACCAACAATCACGTAGTTGCTGCAGCAGCAACCGGTGGAAATATCTCAGTCAATCTCATCAACGGAAAGAACTATGCCGCAAAGATTATTGGACGAGATTCTTCTTATGATTTAGCGGTGCTAAAGATTGATGTGACCGATGCACCTGCGCTGACTTTGGGCGATAGTGACAAAGTACAAGTCGGAGATAACGTCATCGCGATTGGCTCACCACTTGGTTTGGCCGGCACCGTTACTTCTGGAATTATCAGCGCAAAGAACCGCGCCGTCACTTCCGGTTCTGGCACTGGCGAAAGTTCATTTATCAATGCGATTCAAACAGATGCGGCAATCAACCCGGGCAATTCTGGCGGACCACTTGTAGATCAATCCGGCGCAGTGATTGGTGTTAATTCCGCAATCGCTTCGATGGGAGCTGTCTATGGCAGCCAGGCTGGTTCGATTGGTCTGGGCTTTGCCATTCCTATTAATCAAGCACGTAAGACCGCTGATCAATTAATTAAAAACGGAACCGCCACTTATCCCATCGTGGGAATGTCATTAGATAATCGATATACCGGAATCGGTGCCAAGGTGATTGATGCCCCTAACGCAATTCTGCCTGGCGGACCTGCGGCTAAAGCTGGTCTGAAGTCCGGCGATATCATCACCGCAATTGATAACAAGGCAATCGCAAGTTCCGATGAAGCCATTGTTCTGATTCGTTCCCACAATGTGGGAGATCGGGTATCACTTACTTATAAGCGTGGAACTTTAATAAAGACGGTCAAGGTCACTCTCATTGCTTCTACGGCTTATACAAAGAAGTAGGTAGGCTCAGACTATGTTTAATATCGGTGCCGGCGAGTTCATTGCGCTGGCAGTCCTTGCTCTTATTCTCATTGGCCCGGATAAGTTGCCTGAATTTGCTCAAAGCGCGGCAAAGTTTCTTCACAAAGTTCGCGGAATGGCCAACACTGCCACTGCCGAACTTCGGGAAAACCTAGGGCCTGGATATGAAGATCTACAAGTAACGGATCTGCATCCTAAAAAATTCATTAAACGGCAGCTCGATACTTACGCGACTGAGAACAATCTCGACATCCAAGAGATAAAGAAATCAGCGCAGATCGATCCCGACCTCCTATGAGCCAGGAGATCATCGATCGCATTCATGCAGCTCTAGCCACCGTCTCCGATCCTGAACTTCACAAACCACTTCCCGAACTTGGAATGGTCGAATCCGTCGAATTCTCAAGCGGAATCGCCTCCCTCAAAATTCTTTTAACCATCTCTGGCTGTCCAATGAGAGATCGACTTCAGAGTGATATCTCCGGCGCTTTGGATTCAATCCCAGAAGTAACATCAGTAGAGATCTCGTTTGGCGTGATGAGCGAAGAACAGCGCAACAATGTCAAGAAAATTATTCGAGGCGGCCGCGAGAAATTTATTCCGTTTGCACAACCCGATTCGCTGACTCGCGTCATCGGAATTGCATCTGGAAAGGGTGGCGTCGGTAAATCTTCAGTCACCGTTAATTTGGCAGTTGCAGCTGCTGCACGTGGTTTAAAAGTCGGAATCCTTGATGCGGACGTGTACGGACACTCCATTCCACGTCTCATGGGCATCTTAGGAAAGCGCCCGACATCAATTGATCAAACATTTATTCCGATCGAATCGTTTGGCGTCAAAGTAGTCTCGATGGAGATGTTTAAGCCAGAACGTTCAGATCCCGTTGCCTATCGTGGCCCGCTCTTGCACCGCGTCCTTGAACAATTGCTCAGCGATGCCTACTGGGGCGACTTAGATTTATTGTTGCTGGATCTGCCACCGGGTACTGGCGATATTGCGATTTCATTGGGACAACTCCTGCCCGCATCCGAAATTATTGTTGTTACAACTCCACAAGTTGCTGCAGCTGAAGTTGCTGAACGTGCTGGTCGAATCGCGCACCAACTTAAACAACACATCATTGGTGTTGTAGAAAATATGTCTGATACTCCATGCACTAAGTGCGGAGAAACTATTTCAATCTTTGGATCCGGCGGGGGAGCAGCTGCTGCACAGCGCCTCTCATCATTAGTAGGAGCAGATGTCCCCGTTATTGCCACCATTCCCTTTACTCCTGAACTTCGCGAAGGTGGAGATAATGGCCAGCCCATCACTATTGCTGACCCGGCTTCACCTGCAAACGCAGCATTCGAGAAATTAGTGGATGCATTGATGATGCGCCCTAAATCCCTCGTGGGCGTCCCGCTTACCCTGCACACCTAAGGAGCTTCATCGCCTAAGATTTGGGCATGAAAACTTCGCCAGCATCCGGTATCAACACCGTGGCGAAGAAACTCACGGGTCGCACCAATCCAGCGCTTGCTCGTAAAAATATTCGAGATTCTTTGGTCTCCGTTGCTGGCCTTATTGGTCGCCCAGTCCGTGATGAAAATGGACGCAATCTAGGAAAGCTCGTCGATATCGTCGTTCGCCATGGCGAAGAGACATACCCTCCCGTTTCTGGATTGATCGTTCGTGTCGGTCAGAGCAAATCTTTTATTAGTGGTCGCCACATCTCCAGTCTGACCAACGATGAAATTCGCCTCTCATCTACCAAGTTCGACTTAGTAAATTTCCAACGCCGCGATGGCGAATCGCTATTGGATGCAGATGTGCTTGATCATCAAATTGTTGATGTCAACGGGCTCCGAGTTGTTCGCTCCTCTGATTTATATCTTGCACCCCTCGATCGAGAGATTCGAGTTGTCGGAGTAGATATCTCATTCCGCTCATTTATTCGCCGGATTTTCCCTGGTGCAATCAGTCGTCGCCCCACACCTGAACACGTGGTGGACTGGGCATCAGTCGCATCGTTAGCGGATTCCTCTGGCGTGGTTCGCACTTCAGCTTCGCGTGCAGTTCTCAGCCAACTTCGCCCAGCCGATATCGCCGACTTGATTGAAGATTTAGCGGGTCGTGAGCAGAGCGCGCTGATTGAACTCCTCGACCCCGAACTCGCTGCCGATGCACTTGAAGAAATGGAAGATGAAGAGTTGCAAGGCCTACTCCGCGGACTTTCCTCTGAGCGAGCAGCAGAACTTATTGCTCGCATGGAACCCGATGAGTCAGCAGAAGTTCTTCGCGACCTAGATGACGAACACCGTGAATCTATTTTAAGTTCGATGGATGCCAAAGTTGCATCAGACCTACGTGAACTTGTCTCCTTTGATGAAGAGCTTGCTGGTGGAATTATGACTACCCACCTTTTGCTTACCCATGAAGAAGACACTGTTGCACAAGCGCTCAAGATGTTGGTCGAAAACCGAGAGCGCGATATCTCTGACGGAATTGTTGTTGTGGATGCGAAGGGTCGCCTCGTTGACCACATTCAAGTTATTGAACTTGTCGCCGCCAAATCCACCGCGCTATTAGGCACGTTAGTCGGAGCTCCTTTTCCTACTGCGGTAAAGCCGGATACGCCGTTGAAGGATGTAGTCGAAGAATTTGCCAACAACCGTGGGTCTTCCATCATCGTGGTGGATGAGAAGAGCAAGCCAGTGGGACGTATTTTGGCTGACGATTTAGTCGATGCGCTTGCTGCTGGAAATATTCATCGTGGCTTCTCACAAGGCAGCGGTTCATAAGATGGCGGAAGTTACTAAGAAGCGCAGCAGCGCTCCAGTTATCTCGCCCCGCAAAATTCGTCTTGCAGCGCTCTTAGCTGTGATGGGACCAGGAATCATTGCTGGCCTCTCCGATGATGATCCAGCCGGAATCACCACCTATTCGGTTCTCGGAGCTAATTACGGATATCAAATGTTGTGGGTATTGGTGGCATCCACTATTGCACTCATACTTTTTCAAGATCTCGGCGCTCGAATTGGTGTTGTTACGCGTCAGGGTTTAATCGGACTTGTCCGCCAAAAATATGGTGCGCGATCCGGAACGCTCAGCGCAATTGCTTTAATTGTTGCAAATATCGGAACCATGACAGCAGAGTTTGCTGGAATTGCAGCGGCGGGCCAGTTATTTGGAACATCCAAGTACGTAACTGTTCCAATTGCGGCGCTGCTCGTCTCGTTCTTAGTTCTTCGGGGTTCCTTTAAGCGGGTGGAGAAAGTCTTCTTTATTCTCTCCGGCGTATTTTTGGCTTATGTCATCGCTGGCTTTATGTCGCATCCACATTGGGGAGAGGCCGTTAAGGGGATGGTCGTCCCCAGCATGCCATTTACCCGCGATGCAATTTATATTGCAACTGCAACTCTCGGAACAACACTTGCGCCATGGGGCTTAGCATTTATTCAATCTTACGCCGTCGATAAGCGCCTGACCCGCGATGATCTCAAGCTTCTCCGTGTCGATGTGTGGACGGGATCTTTGCTGACTGGAGTTATCGGATTCTTCGTCGTCGTCACATGCGCAGCGACTCTTCATGAAAGAAATATTAAAATTACCGATGCTGCTAATGCCGCCGCTGCGCTTGAACCACTAGCCGGCACCTTGGCGAAAGAGTTATTTGCAATCGGATTAATCGGAGCCGCTCTACTTGCAGCCTCAATTCTCCCGCTCTCTACCGCCTACTCAGTCAGCGATCTCACCGGTCGCCCGGCCGCGCTCGATGATGGCCCAAAGGAAGCACCACTCTTTTATGCGACATTTGGTGCAATCACTTTAGTCAGTGCAATTCTGATTTTGATTCCAGGTGTTCCACTCATTACCGTCTTGGTAGTCACTCAGGTTCTCAACGCATGTCTCTTATTGCCATTGCTTGGTTACATGTACGGAATCTCCCGTGATAAGCGCTTGATGGGCGAATACGCATCAACTCCTACTATGCGCATCGTCTACGGCATCATCATCTCGCTCGTTGCAATCTGCATCGGGTGCATGCTCTGGTTTACCGTTACCGGTTGAAATTTAATTGATGTCCACTGAAGATCACACTAAGCCGCCTGCTGGGCGCGACATCATTCTCCTGACTCTCGGCATTATCGGAATCGGAACCTCTGGCCCGGTTATTGCGCTGAGCACAATGCCTATTCCGACCCTAATCTTCTGGCGCAACTTAGGTGGAGCGCTCACCATGATTCCTTTTGCATTGCGACTTAAGCAGTGGCAGAGCGCAGCTCAACGCAAGGCAATCGGCACATCTGCAATTGCCGGAGTCTTCTTAGCGATGCACTTCATCTGCTTTTTTGCCGCAATGAGGTTGACCAGCGTTGCTGCTGGCGTCGCCATCACCACCATGCAACCAGTCTTTGCTGCGATATTCCTACGCATGCAAGGTGGACATATTCCTCGTCGAGCCTGGGTGGGTATGGCTATTGCATTTGCTTCTGTCTTGCTTATTACTGGTGTCGATCTTCAAATCTCAGTTCGCGCCTTCACCGGTGATTTACTTGCACTCGTTGGAGCGGCGCTAGCGGCGGCATACATGCTCTTTGGTTCACGGTCGCAAAAAGAGCTCGCAACTTCTACGTATACGACGGTCTGCTACTTCACCTGCGCGCTCACCGTGCTTCCCGTTACCTTGCTGATGGGTTCTGCGCTACTTCACTTCTCGGCCCGCGAGTGGTGGTTAGTGCTTGCACTGATTTCCGGCGCACAACTACTGGGCCACACCATGTTTAATCTTTCACTGAAGAGAGTTTCACCAGCAGTTGTCTCCTTGGTTGTTTTCTTCGAAGTTCCCGTGAGTGCAATCCTGGCAGTCTGGTGGATGGGTCAGAGTCCGCCGGCAGGAACAATCCCCGGAATTATCGGTCTGCTTATCGGTTGCGGCGTATTTGTCTTTCGAGGTAAGGCAACTTCGTGATTGATTTACACACTCATACCAATATCAGTGACGGAACAGATTCTCCACGAGAACTCATCAATAAGGCACTCGCTCAGGGGATAACCACCATAGGCCTCACCGATCATGACACCGTTGGCGGTTGGGATGAGGCAATTTCTGCTCTCCGTCCCGGTATTGATTTAGTACTTGGTTCGGAAATATCAGCACAAACAAGCGATGGAATCAGTGTTCATATTTTAGGTCTGCTCTTTGATCGACATGAGAGCGAACTTTCGCAAGTGCTCACCAATACCCGCGAGAATCGCATTGGTCGGATGGAACGCATTATCGGAAAGCTCAATGCCGCGGGATATGACGTGACAATGGATGATGTGAGAGCCCAGCTTTCAGAAGGTGCGACGCTTGGTCGCCCTCATCTTGCAGATGCGCTCGTCGCAAAGAAGATTGTGAAGAGTCGAGAAGAAGCATTTAGCGAATTACTTCATAACAACTCGGCTCACTATGTCTCGCATTACTCACCGACCCCTGAAGTCGCGATTCAACATATTAAGCGTGCAGGGGGAGTAGCCATCATTGCTCACCCATTCGCATCACTGCGTGGGCGCACAATTTCCGTAGAAAGCTTTGCCCCGCTGGTAGCCGCTGGCTTAGATGGAATCGAGATTGAACATCGCGATCACTCCACCGAGGACCGCCAACTCTGCCGAGAAATCATCAATACCTACGAATTGATTGAAACTGGCTCCAGTGATTACCACGGCACAGGTAAACTCAATCTCTTAGGTGAATCGATAACTACCCCTGAAAATTGGGAAATTCTCGCTTCGCGCGCAACTGGCGGAAAGGTATTTCGAGCATGAACCATTTAGCGGAAGTTTCTGCAATCACCTTTGGATTGCAAGCCTTTGTCACTCTATTGGTCATCATGGATCCACCCGGTGCCACTCCGGTCTTCCTCGCTTTGGTTTCCCACAAATCCCCACGTCAACGTATTCGGATGGCGTGGCAGGGTGCGGGCGTATCGCTCTTTGTCATCGTTCTCTTTGCCCTCTTTGGAAAGTTAATCCTCGATTATCTTCACGTCTCGGTTAACGCACTTCAAGGCGCTGGCGGACTCTTGCTCCTGCTAATCTCCCTTGAATTACTTACCGGAAAAGATTCGGGCACAGAGAAATCTGAAAATGTAAATGTCGCACTTGTCCCACTAGGGACCCCACTCCTTGCAGGTCCTGGTGCGATTGTGACGACGATTCTCTGGGTGCAGAACGCTCACACAACAAATATGAAGCTGACCTTGGCGCTGGCGATTATTGCGGTCCACTGCGTTATTGGTCTTACTCTGATGTTTTCGACTCGAATCTTGGGCTTCATTAAAGAGTCTGGCGTCAGCCTAGCCGCGCGCATTGCAGGATTGCTGCTCGCAGCCATTGCGGTAGAGATGTTAGTTCAAGCAATAAAAGGTTTTTTTAACCTTTAGATTGTTGTAAAGCCGACTCGGCTCTTGGCGCTCTCGCCGACCTCAACAAATGAAATCTTATTTGCAGCAACGATGACTTGGCGTCCGCGGGAGTCGGTAAGAACAAGAGTGGTGCCCTTTTCGAGCGCTGCACTGACGAGATCTTGAACGGCAGCCACATCGGATGAAGTTTCAAAGTTAAGTTCTTGATTGCTATCTGAGATTCCGATGCGAACTTCGGCGCGAGATTCTGATGTGTTCTTCTTGGTTGTCATGAGTCGAGTTTAACCGTTTCTATTCTGGAGAGTGTGATGAATTTATGAAGACTTCGGGAATCCGGAGATTCCACGCCAGATAAGTCCAGAGACGAGATTGACTGCAAGGTCGCGATCAATTTTTCCGTCGCGCTCAAGCCAATGGCGAGCCGATGTTTGAACCGAACCAATAAGTCCAACGGCCAACATCATTGACGCATCTTTGCCGAGTCCAGTATCAAGGGAGATAACGGCGCTAAATGCTGCAGCACAGTCATAAGTCATGCGATTGAGGCGCTCGTGCACTTGTGGCTCAACGCTCATGTCGCTTTCGAAGAGAAGTCGGAATGCTTCGCCCTCACGATTAATGAAGTCGAAATATGCTGCCGTCGTTGCGCGAACGCGATCTCGATTGTCGGAAGTAGAGGCAACTGCGCGCTGAATATCGAAGATCAGCGAATCAATATGTAGATCGAGAACTGCAAGATAGAGATCAAGCTTTGATGGAAAATGTTGATAGAGGACTGGCTTGCTGACTTTGGCGCGATCGGCAATCTCATCCATGGCAGCTGCGTGGTAGCCGGCCGAAGTAAAGACTTCGAGGGCGGCAGCAAGCAATTGGGCGCGACGTTCATCGCGGGGCAATCGAGCTTTATTAGAATCAGTACTCATCGGGCTTATCGTAGGGCGATTTCGATAATTCGACACCTTTTTTGTAGTTGGTAGATTGGTCTCATGACTTCCAACCGCCGTCTTCTACTCGTTCACGCACATCCTGATGATGAAACCATTAATAACGGCGCGACCATGGCGAAGTATGTTGCCGAGGGCGTCGATGTCACATTGGTTACCTGCACTCGTGGCGAAGAGGGCGAAGTCCTTGTGCCCGAACTTTCACACTATGCCTCCCACGATACAGATCAACTCGGCACTCACCGCGAAACCGAATTAGCAGATGCGATGGCGGCGCTCGGGGTTACAGATTTTCGTTTTCTGGGTGCGCCCGAAAAGAAGTATCGAGATAGCGGCATGATGGGAACCGAACCAAATAATCGAAGCGATTGTTTTTGGAACGCAGATCTCGATGAGGCTGCGATGCGGCTAGTAAAAGTGATTCTCGAAATCAAACCTCAAGTCATGATCACCTACGATGAATTTGGTGGTTATGGTCACCCCGATCACATCCAAGCGCACCGCGTAGCAATGCGCGCTGCCGAGTTAGCGGCAGATCCGCTTCACACCGATGGTAGACCGTGGAAGATTGAGAAAATTTATTGGAACATTACACCGCGCTCGGTTATTGCAGCCGGTATGGAGAAGATGAAGGAAATTGGATCAGATTTCTTTGGCTCAGACAATATTGATGACATTCCATTTGTGAAGCCCGATGAACTTGTTACTTCACTCATTGATGGAAATCTGTATATCGAGAAGAAGATGAATGCAATGCGTGCCCATCCGACTCAAATTGCGCTCGATGGACCGTTCTTCGCCCTCTCCAACAATTTAGGAAATGAGATTTGGGGCCACGAGTACTACACCTTGGTACAAGGCGTAAAGACACCTCCGCTCGATGCCAAGGGCTACGAGATTGATCTCTTTTCGGGAGTCGTTTCGAGTTGAGGTTTCCTAAAGTCACCGCACTGCTCAGTGGAGTGGTTCTTGGATTTACTGGTGTAGTTCTTCACAATGCTTTTGCGCCCGTTGGATTAATTGCCGCACTTCTCGCCACATTCTTTGGGATTAAATTAATCGGAGATAAGAGCGGTTCTCGCTCGGAGAAAGTAATTGCCGGAATTGGTTGGTCCGCCATCTTCTTTAAAGCTGCGTCGACTGGAAATAGTTACGAGCTATTAATTGTCGGAAATTCAACCGGCAACTTTTACTTGTTCGCCGGCTTTCTCGCTCTGCTGGCGGCAGTTATCTGGCCAGCAAAGTAGTTACCAGACCTGCCCTTGGGCAGTATCTTGGACATTAACTCCGAGCACTTCTAACTTTCCACGAATCTCATCGCTGAGTGCAAAGTCTTTATTGGTGCGTGCGATTGCCCGCGCTTCTAGCAACATTCGAGCTTCCACGCTCAATTCTTTCTTTACTACCGGGCGATTGAGATCAAGGGCTAGCACGCGATCAATCTCCATAAAGGTCGCATACTTCACGCCCTCGCTTACCACGGATTTTTCTAAAGCGCGAAGTGCAATCAGAACCTTGGGGAGGTCTAAATCCTGGGCGAGATGTTGAGCGATCTCCGTGAGATCTGCTACCGCAGTCGGTGCTTGCGACCAGATGGCCATGCGTTCGCGCCAACGCTCGAGCGTCTTATCTGCGGAACGAAGTGCATCCCAAGTGAGGTCCATCTGGCTGCGATAACGGTTCTCCATGAGCGCCAATCGAAGCGCAAGTGGATCTAAACCTTGCGAAATCAAGTCGGCGACGAGAACTACATTACCCGCGCTCTTGGACATCTTGCGTCCTTCAAAGAGTAGGTGTTCGCCATGTAACCAGAGCGAGACGAGTTCGCGATTATTAATCGCAGCATTAGATTGCGCGCGCTCATTTTCATGATGTGGGAAGCGGAGATCAATGCCACCGATATGCAGATCAACGGTCTCGCCGAGGAAGTGCATCGACATTGCTGAACATTCGATATGCCAGCCAGGGAAACCTGTTCCCCATGGCGAATCCCAAATCATTTCGCTGCGGTTGCCAGCAGCCTTCCAGAGTGCCCAGTCGGCATGGAATCTCTTTGCGCCACCTTCGCTATATTCATAGCGATGGCCGGGCTTAAGTTCAGTTAATTTGTTTCCGCTAATTGCGCCATAGCCGGGAAATGATTCGGCCGAGAAGTAGACCGAGCCATCTTCGCCGACATATGCGTGGTTATTTTCTATCAGGTGGGTAATAAGTGTCTGCATCATGTCGATGGATTCACTCGCTCGTGGATAGCGCTTTGCCTTCAAGATATTGAGCCGAGCTAAATCTGTGTGAAAGCGATCTTCGTAGTCCCGCGCGACTTCAAAGGGATCACGTTTTTCTAATTGGGATTGCGAGAGCAATTTATCTTCTTCAAAATCTTCACTCATGTGCCCCACATCGGTGATGTTTTGGACGAGCAGAGTCTGATGGCCTAAGAAATTAAGAGTGCGAGCGGTTAAATCCGCGAGTAAGAAGGTACGGAGGTTGCCGACGTGGGCATCACGGTAGACGGTTGGGCCGCAGCAATAAATCCGGACGGCACTCTCATTTGAGGATTCAACTTCGAGCAGATTGCGAGACTTCGTGTCGTAGAGAAAGAGACCAGTTTTCATAGCGCCAGCGCCCGGTATCGGTAGTTGTGATGTGGTCGAAAGCCAGATGTGGAATAGAGATGGATGGCGGGCATATTGGAGATATCCACTTGTAACGCACTCTTCTTTACCGTTGAAATCTCTACCATCTTGCCCAAGAGTGGACGCGAAAGTCCTTGACCTCGAAAATCTTCTTTCACGAAAATTCTGCTCAGCACTGCCCAGCCATCTGATTCGGCCATCCGCCCGGTTGCAATAAATGCGCCGTCGTATTTAACGCTGACATATGCAGCAGGGTAAGAGCGCATAATCTTTTCGCCTGCAGTATCTCCTTGCACATTTAACCAATCACTCGTTGGCTCGGCGGAGATCTGGAATTCATATCCATCGGGGAGTGGGGGATGGGGTACTTCGAGATTATTAGCAATCATGACATGCGCATCGATAATCTTTTCCCAGCCCTTGCTTGCAAGTTCATCATCGAGTTCTTGGTAGGCGGGTAGTGGAAGGTGGAAGGTTGGCTTAAGCCCGCGCGAAACATATTCCTGAATCGCAACATCTAATTCTTCTGGCAGTGCAAGTTGCGGTTGGCCGAAGGGAAGTTTGCCAAACGGAATTATTGAATTGGCCCGATAGGTAAAACCGCTCGACATGCGATAACGCCAGCCGCCTCGGACAGTAATTACTTCTGCCGGCCAGGTCTTCTCTAACGATGCTTCTAATTCATTAATGCGCAGCGTCTGTGGCGCACCGGTGCCCGCTTTTTCGGTGAGGGGTTCAACGATTCGCCAGGCTGAAATATCTCCTGGATTGAAAGTAGCGACTGCGCCATCCTTCTTTCGAACTGATTCGGCACTTTCCAGTGTTCCAAGAATGTCGCGGAAGCCATCAGCTTCACGCAGGCGGATGGAGACTCTTTGACCTACATCACCTGCACTCGGCACGGAGTTAGCCATACCCACGAGTAAGACCTCCCAGCCCCGATATTGCCCTTTGGGTACTCTATTATCTCCCTCAGTAATTAACAGATTCGAGCTTCAGAGACTGGGAAAAGGGGTAAGCCGGTGACCTACGTAATTGCAGAACCTTGCATCGATATTAAGGACAAATCTTGTATCGAGGAATGCCCGGTCGATTGCATCTACGAGGGCGATCGCATGCTTTATATCCAACCCGATGAGTGCGTCGATTGCGGCGCGTGCGAACCGGTCTGTCCAGTAGAAGCGATTTATTACGAAGATGATGTTCCATCACAGTGGAAAGAGTTTGGCGGCGCAAATGGCGAGTTCTTCGTCGAGCTAGGTTCTCCTGGCGGAGCAAGCAAGGTCGGTGCAACTAAGAACGACCCTGCGATGATTAAAGCAATGCCTGTTAAATCTGGCGAGTAAAACTGAAACTTCCAGATTTCCCGTGGGATGCGCTCGCACCCTATGCAGCGCAAGCTAAGGAATATCCCGGCGGTGCCATTGATTTATCGCAAGGAACACCGGTTGATCCCACTCCTGAATTTATTCAACGAGAGCTGATTGCAGCTGCCGATTCTCCTCGTTATCCAGTAACAATTGGAACCCCGGAACTTCGCGAAGCGATGCGCGCGTGGGCAGTATCTATTCTTGGCGTCACGGGTGAATTTGATGTGCTACCGACTGTTGGTTCAAAAGAGTTAGTCGCTTTACTTCCCACCTTGTTAGACGCTCAGAGTGTGCTCTATCCAAAAATTGCATACCCCACCTATTTAGTTGGCGCGATGATTGCCAAAGCTCAACCCCAAGAAGTAGATATTGATGCTACTAAGTGGCCGGCTGCTAATTTAGCTTGGGTTAATTCACCTTCTAATCCAACCGGTCGAATTCACTCCGAATCAGAATTAAAAGCGGTGATTGAGTTTTCTCGTCGCACCAAAACGGTAATTGCCAGCGATGAATGTTATTTAGGTTTTCCAGCAGGAGCGATTACGCCAATCTCAATTTTAAAGGTCGCAGCGGGGGATAACACCAATCTCTTAGCGGTGCATTCGCTCTCCAAGCGCTCCAATCTCGCGGGATATCGCGCAGCACTTATTATCGGAGACCCTGCTCTCATTGCCACGATTCGCGAGGTACGTAAGCACGCTGGACTCATGGTGCCACTGCCAGTTCAGCGCGCAATGACTGTTGCCCTCACAGATGAAGTGCATGCGGCAGAACAAGCAGCGCGATATCGCAACCGTCGCTCTGTTTTACAACCGGCACTTGAGGCCGCTGGATTTAAAGTGGAATTTACCGATGCCGGTCTTTACATCTGGTGTTCACGGGGCGAGCAGGATTGGGATTCAGTTTCATGGTTGGCTGGGCTTGGCATCATTGCTACGCCGGGACATTTCTATGGGCCAGCCGGCGACCACCATATCCGCGTGGCCCTCACCGCAACTGATGCCGATATCGCATCGGCAGCTGCGCGGATCATGCAAGCGGTGCAGGTATGAGCTCTGCAATTCTTCTCGTCGGCGGAATGGGAACCAGACTTCAACCGCTGACTCTGACTACGCCCAAACCAATGCTCAGCGTTGCCGGTGTGCCTTTTACCGAGCATCAAATTATTAAAGCGCGCGAAGCTGGCTTTACTGAAATTGTCTTGGCTACCTCCTTTAAGGCCGAACTCTTCGAGCCGTACTTTGGCAACGGCGAGCGCTTTGGTATCTCAATTCGCTACGCCGTAGAAAAAGAGCCATTAGGTACCGGCGGGGCGATTCGCAACGCAGCATCGATGCTTACCGGCAGCGGCCCGGTTGCAATTTTTAATGGCGATGTCCTCAGCGCTCACGATTTAGCGGCGCAGTTGAAATTCCACACCGATACCGAATCTGATGTCACCTTATATTTGACGGAAGTTGCCGATGCCCGAGCTTTTGGCGCCGTGGAGTTTGACTCGGAATTTAGAGTCTCTGCATTTAATGAAAAAATGGAAAATCCACCGACCAATATGATCAACGCTGGTTGCTATATTTTCTCGCGCCACGTCATTGATTCCATTCCTGAAGGAAAAGTGGTCAGCGTCGAACGCGAAACTTTCCCGGGGCTCTTAGCTCGTGGCGCGCGCGTGAGTGCTTTCGTCGATCGAAGTTATTGGCTAGATATTGGAACGCCAGCAGCGCTCATGAAAGCGAGCAAAGATTTACTTTCAGGTGCGATGTTTTCCGCAGCGACGCCAGCATTGTCAGATGGATCATTTATTGGTGCGGGTACCGCGATTGAATCCACCGCTCACATCAGCCACTCCGTGATTGGCGCCGGCGCCCGAATCGCAGCAGGTGTTCGAGTGGATGGATCGCTCGTCGGGGCTGGGGCAGTCATTGGCGCCGATGCTCACCTGACAGATTGCTTTATTGCCGATGGCGCAAAGGTGGAAGCGGGCGTTATTGCCGGGGGTAATTTCCTCGGATTTACTCCATCTGGCCAGTAATTCTCAAAAATGACCCCAATTTGGGGTTTATTTCCGCGATATCAGGGATTTTCCCCGCTTACGAACTTGACTTCAGGGCATTACATGCGTGTAATTCACCTATACAGCGCGCCTAATTAGTGGGCGTGCCAAGTTTTGAGGAGCACCACCAATGTCCGACTCACGCCCAGTACTACCAACAGTTTTGACCGGCTTGAGCTCTACCGACAGTGTTGAACTTTCCTGGCAAGAGCGTGCGCTCTGTGCCCAAACTGATCCAGAAGCTTTCTTCCCTGAAAAGGGTGGTTCCACCCGTGAGGCAAAGCGCGTCTGCCTCACCTGCGATGTCCGCGGGGAATGCTTGGAGTACGCACTTGGCCATGATGAGCGTTTTGGCATCTGGGGCGGTCTCTCCGAGCGCGAACGCCGTCGCCTTAAGCGCCGTTCAGCCTAACCATTACCTTTTCTCGTTTAAGTAGGCGAGGATTCACAGGTGGCTGATAATTTCTTTGTAACCGCCGTCATTGTCTCTCACGACGGCGCGTTATGGCTCACTGAAGGAATAGCAGCGCTCTATTCTCAAACTCGCCCCGTTGATCGCATCATCGCTGTTGATACGGATTCTCGCGATAACTCGGTCAAGCTTCTTATTAATGCGGGTATTAATGTCTTGCAAGCTCCGCGCGATACCGGTTTTGGTGACGCAGTTGCGATGGCGCTGGAAACAACTCCGGCAATTTCAGAGAGCGAGAATGAACTTCTCTGGATCTTGCATGATGACTGCGCGCCTACTCGTACCGCACTAGAAAAACTTATTGAAGAGATAAGTGAACAACCACAAGTTGCTTTTGTTGGACCCAAACTTCGTGGTTGGTATGACCGTCATCATCTGCTGGAAGTAGGAATTTCTATTGCCGGCAATGGCGCTCGCTGGACCGGGCTGGAACGACGTGAACAAGATCAAGGACAGCATGATGCGCCACGACAAGTGCTTTCGGTCAGCACGGCAGCGATGTTGGCAAGACGCGATGTCTTTGAAGAGCTCGGTGGATTAGATCCCAACCTGGCACTCTTTCGCGATGATGTGGATTTGGGATGGCGCGCTCGCGTTGCCGGCTTTACCGTTAAATGCGTTCCCGAAGCGTTGGTCTTCCACGTCGAGGCTTCAGCTAACGAACGCCGCCCGATTGATGTATCTGAAGCATTTCTCCATCGCCCACTCTTACTCGATCGGCGCAATGCTGCCTATGTGTTGATGTCCAACGCTTCGCTCTGGCAGACCCCATGGATTGCAATTCAACTTTTCAGTTCCGCCATCGTTCGCGCAATCGGATATTTGCTGGCAAAGCTTCCCGGCTATGCAGCTGATGAAATTGGCGCGGTCGGACTATTTCTCATTAAGCCGGGGGATATCTTTCGTGCCAGACGTTTTCGCAAATCGCATCGACTCTTATCATCGAGCGTCATCAAACCATTTATCCCTCCGCGCCTCAGCCAGATTCGCACAACCTGGGAACGACTCACAGATGCAATTGCGCAATGGATTCGTCCCGTAGCAGAAATTGATGAAGTGGATGATGGGGGAGCTGCAACTTCATATGCCGATATCGGCCTCATTGATGAAACATTTGATGATGAAGAATTAATGGAAGCGCCGAAGCGCTCTCGCTGGAAAACGCTGGCGAATCGACCACTCCTTGCCGGACTTGCTGGCACAACACTGATTTCGTTAATTGCTTCGCGTTCTCGCTTCGGCTCACTGAGTGGCGGCGCCTTGGCTCTTGCACCTAATGGTGCACATGATTTATTTGCTCAGTATGTTCAATCGTGGCACACCGTTGGCATGGGATCGGCCGCTCCAACTCCACCGTGGATTGGATTGCTGGGACTGCTCTCGTTCTCTACTTTCGGAAATCTGCCACTGTTCTTAATCATTCTTTTTCTGCTCACGCCGCCGCTGGCTTTCTTTACGATGTATCGAGCGATAAAGCGAGGCGGGCTCACTCCTACGGTTGGCGTTATCGGCGGACTTATTTACGCATTCTCACCAGTGGTCTGGAACAGTATTAACCAAGGCCGTTTAGGCACAATTGCAATTGTGATTCTGGCGCCAGCCTTCATTAGCTTGGCACCCATCGCCACAATTCTGCGCGGTGCATCCTGGCGACGCATTTATGCACTCTCCTTGCTCGCCTCGGTTCTCGCAGCATTTAATGCTCCTTTCCTCCTCCTATTTACTGCGGCACTCTTCATTTTGCTCATTGCTCGTCTCGTCTCTCGCCGAACCGAGATATCCGAGGTGGGCTTTCAGAAGTTCTTCCTGCTCGCCGAACTCGGGGTAGAGAAGCGATTGCTCGTCAGCACACTCATCCCATGGATGCTTAACGCGCCGTGGTCGATTTCGTTGCTCGTGCATCCAACCCAGTTCTTGCAAGATCCCGGTTTTCCACTCTTTAATACTGGAAGTACTTGGCATATTTTCTTATTTAACCTTGGCGCAGCGAGCGGCGTTCCGTGGTGGATTATCTCGCCCTTCATTCTCTTTGGCGTTGTGGTTCTCTTTAATCCCGCTACTCGCAACCAAGGTCTAGTCGCCTGGCTGCTCTTTGCTTTCGGAGTTCTCTTTTCATCAACTCATATTTCTGGTCATGGAAGTGCCGGAAATTATTGGAGCGGATCGATTGTTGCGTTAGTAGAAATAATTATTCTTCCGCCTGCGCTCACTATCTTGGTCACTCTCATTCCCAATTTGAGAAACTCATCGTTAGGTATTGGTCATTTCGTAACCGCCCTATCTGCATTAATCGCTATCTCATCTATCGCACTCACCGGAATCTGGGCGATTACCGCGGGCGCCAATTCTTTGGTCACCGGTGCCCACGAACATGTGATGCCAGCATTTGTGGCCTCCTTAGCCACGACTGATAGCAGACCGAAAACTCTTGTTATTCGACAAAACGGAGAATCGATTAATTACTTCATCTCGCGTGGAACTGATTTAGAACTCGGTGACCCAGATGTGGTTGTTGCTATGCCTCCTCAACTAGAAGATGCAATTGTGGGAATGCTTGGCGGTACTGCACTAACCAGTAGCCGCATCATCGGTGGATATGGCATCAAATATATTTTCGTTAAGAATCCGGCGGACCCAAATTTGGTGAGGACGGTTGATGGAATTGGTGGCTTTACTCGAAGCTCCGCGACCTCAGCTGGAATCATCTGGCGGGTACTTGCGGCTAATCCTCGCATTGCGATGATTGCCCCAGGCGGAACAATTTCACCTATCCCATCCGGCGCAATTGGTGGCATCGGCGAAGTAAGCACTACCGGGAAGATTTCACTTGGTGAGAAGTCAGATAGCGGTTGGCATTTGCTGCTCAACGGCGCATCAGTCCCCATGAGTAACAACATCAACGGCGTTCCACAATTCGTTTTATCCGAGCCCGGAACAATCACGCTGACCCACGATGGAACTCGCAGACGCGCACTCGTATCACTTGAACTCATTGCACTTCTCACTGTGATTGTTTTAAGTCTTCCTGCTGGCCGCCGCCGTAGCGAAGTTCCGATAGAGGAGTTGGTATGAAGATTCCAACCGTCCTTCCAGAAAAGCGCATCCTTATCGCAATCACCGCGGTGGTCGCAGCACTCTTTCTCTCCGCACTCGCACCACATGCACCATCCATTAACTTTGGCACTCGAGTCGTCGATGCCAGCTATCCAGCAACAGTCTGTCCCGGTGCAGTCACCGGCTCGCAATCTATTGCCTACCTTCCTAACCCGAAGATTGCAGTTCGTTCAGTGAAGACCGGCTCGACCGGGCTTCGAGCGGCACGCACCTACCGGTACTCACTTTCAGCCCCATTATTTGTTGATGGAAATGCGCAATCGATTATGGCTGCACATACGCTCAACGGTTGGTTGGCCACCACAATCTGTTCCGCGGGCAACGCTGACTCTTGGTTTGTTGGCGGATCTGCTGGAATTTCTAGCGCCGGATATCTTGACTTAGTAAATAGCGGTTTAAGTGAATCCACCGTAGACCTATTCCCATTCAGTCCAAAAGGCGCGGCTGCGATGGTCTCGGTCGTTATTCCAGCAAATTCAGAGAAGAAAGTTCTCCTCGATTCGCTTGCACCAGGTGAAGAAAAAATTGTGGTGCATGCAATTACTCGAGCCGGTCGAGTGACGGCATTTGCCCTCGATATTCGTAAGAAGGGCCTGCGCTCATTAGGCGCGGACTACGTGAGTCCTGCACTCAATGCATCTAAGCACCTGGTCCTTCCGGGCCTTATCAATAGCCTCGGCAAGGATTCACAACTCAACCAAAGCGTTCGTGTACTTGTTCCCGGTGCGGTTGATGCAACAGTAAGTGCCACTATATTTTCCATTGATGGTTCCTTCTCGCCGGTGGGGTTGGATAATCTGCGATTGCCTCATGGAAAAGTTGTTGAAATCGCGCTTCCACAATTAACAGTCAGCACTCCCTTCGCCATTGTGATTGATGGCGATCAACCGGTCGTGGCCGGCGCCCTGTCGCAAACGAAAAAGGGAGCCTCTGATTTTGCTTGGTCAGGTGGCGCGCAAGAGCTTCCTAAGGGCGAAGCGCTTTCACTCAATATGGGCGGACATTCGCCACTTCTCTCTTTCTACAGCGATGGCGCAGTAAATATTCGCATCTCTTACAACCTCACCTCTGGCAAGAGCCGGCAGGCAGTCGTGAAGGGAGATCGTCGCGGCTCATGGCGCTCACCGGGTGCGGTCAATCGAATTGAAGTGACCTCGCTCAACTCCAAGACATACGGGGCGATTCTCTTCTCCGGCGCAGCGAACTCGGGTCTGAGTTACTTGCCGCTACAAGCCGGCGCTTCGCTGCAGAATTCAGTCGTGCCGCGCGCCGATGCTGGTGTTATCTCCCGCGGAGCGCAATCCAGTACTCGGTAAATCCACGGAATTTTCCACTCCGCAAGATAGGTTCATGCCATGAGGACATCTGGTGCGCGCATGGGGAGAAGTTGTTCCCGCGCTGGCTGCCGCAAAATTGCCTCATCAACGCTCACCTATATTTATTCAGATTCAGTTGCTGTGTTAGGACCTCTCGCTACCTTTGCTGAACCACATGCATATGACCTCTGCTCGGATCACAGTATTCGCATGAGCGTGCCACGCGGTTGGACCGTTATTAAGCAAGAACCAGAAGCTGGTACACAAGGCCCGACTCATGATGATTTGATGGCGATTGCTGATGCCGTGCGCGAAGCCGGAAACTTCGTAGCAGAAACAAACGCTGGCGATGAAAATTCAGTTCCAGTTATTCGCGATGGCGAGAGTAAAGAGATTGGTAGGCGCGGTCATCTCCGGGCCATCCCTAATTAATGAGTTCGCAATTTTCGCTTGATTTTCTTAACACCATTATTAAGGCCTATGACATTCGCGGGCTGGTTGAAAAAGAAGTAACTCCAGAATTCACCTTCGCAGTTGGCGCCGCCTTTGCACAATTTCTCATTGAAGAGAAAGAACCAACAACGCTAATTATCGGTGAAGATATGCGGCCGTCCTCACCACTCTTAGCAGCAGCTTTTGCCGAAGGTGCGCAAGGGCAGGGTATTGATGTGATTCGCATGGGCCTGGCTTCCACCGACATGCTTTATTTCGCATCGGGCAAACTCAATCTTCCGGGCGTGATGTTTACCGCCAGCCATAACCCCGCGGCTTATAACGGAATTAAAATGTGTAAAAGTCAGGCCCGGCCGATTGGGCAAGAATCTGGATTACTGCGCATTAAAGAGCTGATTGCGACCGGCGTATCACCATCATCACTTGCTACCGGAACATCCACTGAAAGAAATTTGCTCAACGATTATGTCGAGTTCCTGCTCTCGCTTTTTCCTGGCACTAACCTCACTAGCGGTCGCCGCTTAAAAGTAGTTATTGACGCAGGTAATGGAATGGCTGGATATACCGCACCGGCAATGATGGAAAAACTTAATGTCGATGTAATTCCGATGTACTTTGAACTCGATGGCAATTTTCCTAACCACGAGGCAAATCCCATCGAACCATCGAACTTAGTTGATTTGCAGAACAAGGTGCGTGAAGTCGGCGCTGATATCGGTCTCGCTTTTGATGGCGATGCTGATCGCTGCTTTCTTGTCGATGAGAACGGTGACTTAGTCAATCCATCCACTTTGACTGCGCTGATCGCGGTTCGCGAGCTCAAGCGCAAACCAGGGTCCACGATTATTTACAATCTGATCTCATCCCAAGCTGTTCCCGAGATAGTTACTGAATTTGGTGGCAATCCAGTCCGCTCGCGCGTTGGCCATTCATATATCAAGAAATTAATGGCGGAGACCGGTGCAATTTTTGGTGGCGAACATTCTGGCCATTTCTATTTTGCAGATTTCTGGAAAGCGGATTCGGGAATGTTGGCAGCGCTCTATGCACTGACCGAACTAGGGGGGAGCACGAAGAAACTTTCACAACTTCTCGAACCATTTAATCGCTATGTATCAAGCGGTGAAATTAATACTAAAGTGGCAAATACCCAAGCTGCGCTCGATCGAATTATTGCGAAGTATTCTCCGACGCATGGCATTGATAATCTCGACGGTATAACCGTTACGGGCAAGGGTTACTGGTTCAATGTTCGCCCTTCCAACACCGAGCCACTTCTGCGGCTTAACGTTGAGGCTGGGAGCCCAGCGACCTTGACTCAGGTCACACACGAAGTCCAAGGCGTCATTTCCGCCCAATAGCCGGTCGTGTTCGCGGTTCATGATTCAAAACCCAAGCGCACATCAGGTAGCCTTCACCTATATTCGCTGATCCTGTATCGCCCGCGAATAAAGAGTATTTAACCGTTTAAGAGGAGAAGCCGTGTCTGCAGAAATTACACTTACTCACGATGTTGCAAACCCAGCGTTAGCCGCTGAAGGTCGCAAGCGCATTGAATGGGCGGAGCGCAATATGCCTGTCCTCGCTCAAATCCGTGAGCGCTTTGCAAAGGAACAACCATTCAAGGGAATTCGCATTTCTGCTTGCATGCACGTCACCACAGAGACTGCAAACTTGATGCGCGCACTCAAGGCTGGTGGCGCCGAACTTTCACTCTGCGCTTCAAATCCACTCTCCACACAAGATGACACAGCAGCAGCGCTAGTACACGAATTCGGAATCAACGTCTTTGCTCATAATGCAATTGATCGCGATGGCTACTACCGCCACATCAATGCATCACTTGATATCAAGCCGCACTTGGTCTTCGATGATGGTTGCGACCTCGTCAATACCCTGCACACCACCCGTACCGAAATGATTGATGGAATCATCGGTGGTTGCGAAGAGACAACAACTGGCGTGATCCGCTTGGCTCAGATGAGCAAAGATGGCGCACTCAAGTTCCCGATGATTGCAGTGAATGACACCGACACCAAGCATATGTTTGATAACCGTTACGGTACCGGCCAGTCCACCATGGATGCAATCTTCCGCTCTACCAACTCATTGATCGCCGGCAAGGTTGTCGTCGTTGCCGGATTTGGTTACTGCGGCAAGGGCGTTGCCGAACGTGCCAAGGGTATGGGCGCAGATGTCATCGTTACTGAAATTGATCCAACAAAGGCTTTGGATGCAATGATGCAGGGATATCGCGTTATGCCGATGCACGAGGCTGCAAAGTACGGCGATTTCTATGTCACCGTTACTGGTAACCGCGACGTTCTCCGTGAAGAGCACTTCAAGGTTATGAAGGATGGCGCAATTCTTTCTAACGCTGGCCACTTCGATATCGAAATCGATGTTGCTTGGCTCGAGTCACATGCAAAGCAGAAGAACCCAAAGATTCGCCACCAGACCGATGAATATGTCATGCCAGATGGCCGTCGTATTCTTCTTCTTGCCGAGGGTCGTTTGGTTAACCTCGGTGCAGCAGAAGGTCACCCAGCTTCAGTTATGGATATGTCTTTCTCGGATCAAGCGCTCACAGCCGAATGGCTCTTGAAGGAAGCAAAGAACCTCTCTGCTGGACTTCACAATGTTCCAGAAAGCATTGATAAGGAAGTTGCTCGCCTCAAGCTCGAGAGCATGGGCGGAAAGATTGACGTTCTTACCGAAGCACAAGATCTCTACTTGAACTCTTGGGAGCACGGTAGCTAATGACTCTGATCATGGTCGTTGATGACGACCAAGATCTTGCAGAGATGCTTGGCATCGTTCTTAACGGTGCCGGTTTTGAAGTTGATTTAGTTAATCGGGGCGATGAAGCCATGGAATTATTCCGTGCTCAAAGCCCCGATTTAGTTTTGTTGGATGTGATGCTTCCTGGATTAGATGGCATTGAAGTGGCCCGTCGCATGCGCGCTGAATCTATGGTGCCCATTGTTATGTTAACTGCCAAAGGCGATACCCAAGATGTAGTCCTCGGGCTAGAAGCCGGCGCTGACGATTACATGGTTAAGCCCTTTGAACCATCAGAACTAGTCGCGCGAATTAAAGTTCGCCTGCGCAGAGCACCAGCAGAGAGCGCAGATTCATTGCAACTTGGCCGGGTAAAAATCGATCAGGTTGCGCACACCATCAATCGTGATGGAAAAATCATTCCGCTGACCCGGTTGGAGTTCGACCTCTTGGTGGCGCTGGCGAAAGAGCCCGGACGCGTCTTTACTCGTGAGGCGCTGTTGAGTGAAGTGTGGGGCTACCAGCATGCAACTGATACTCGCCTGGTTAATGTACATATCCAGCGCCTGCGCGCAAAGATTGAATTTGATCCAGAAAATCCTGAACTCATTGTGACTGTTCGCGGCATTGGTTATAAAGCTGGTCAGAGCGGTAGCCATTCAGAGTGAATCCCATAAGTACTAGGTGGAGAAATTCCCTAGCGTGGCGAGTAACAACAACAACGGTTCTCCTGTCGCTCTCCATTTTGATTCTGGTGGGTTCGGCCTTATATACAAATCTGCAACGCGGAATTTTCAATGAAAAACTAAGTATTTCGTTAGCTGATGCTGATTCATCGGCGCAATCAGTAGAGCTCCAGCTCGCTATCGCCCAATATCAATCTACGATTGACGTGAAGAAAGTCCTTGGGGATGTTCTCTCAGTACCATCCGCAGCCGGTGAAAGTTCGGGGCGTGAAGTTGCGCTCTTTCCGGCGCCCGGAACACCGAAGAAGGGGTCAGAGTACGAAGGCACCTCAAATTTGCTCTCACCCAAATCTATTAGTGAAGATTTTCGTAAGTCGATTCGATCTCAAAAAGGGGAGAGATGGCGCCAGATTGATATCCAATATTTAGGTGGTCGACAAGAACGCGGAATTGCCGTGGGAAACATTATTTCTGTTCCTGGCGTCGGAAAATATGAATTTTATGTTCTCTTTTCGCTCTCACAGCAGGAGCAAACGCTCGGACTTATTATCCGTGCACTCTGGCTCACCGGTTTGGCCTTGGTCTTATTGCTTGGTCTCATCACTTGGTTGATTATTAGGCAAGTTGTTTCACCAGTACGCGATGCCGCAGTAGTTGCAGAACAGCTCACTGCTGGCGATCTCGATCAACGCATGAATGTAAAGGGCGAAGATGAGATTGCGCGCCTGGGCTACTCCTTTAATGAAATGGCTGTTGTATTGAAGCAACAGATTGTTCGATTAGAGAATCTTTCACGTCTTCAACAACGCTTCGTCTCGGATGTATCCCACGAACTTCGAACGCCGCTGACGACGGTACGAATGGCTTCCCAGGTTATCTACGCTGCCAAAGATAGTTTTGAGCCAAGCGTTCAGCGCAGTGCTGAACTCTTAATTGCACAGATTGATCGCTTTGAAGGTTTGCTTACTGATTTATTAGAGGTCAGTCGATTTGATGCTGAGGCGGCGGTATTAGATATCAATGAAATCGACTTGACGAACTTGGTGAAGAAGACGGTCGACTATCTGCACCCCAGTAGAGAGCAGATTTTGACAATTCATGCACCTCAAAAATCAATCATTGTCGATGCTGACTCCAGGCGAATCGAACGTATCCTTCGCAATCTCATCTCTAACGCAATCGATCACCGAGAAGGGAAATCTGTCGATATCTACGTTGCCGACTCCGACAATGAAGCGGCAGTTTCAGTGCGCGATTATGGAATCGGGTTTAATGATCGCGAATCCAAACAGCTCTTTGAACGATTTTGGCGCGCAGATCCAGCACGCGCCAGAGTGCGCGGAGGTTCTGGCCTAGGACTTTCAATCTCATTAGAAGATGCAAAGTTGCATCAAGGTTTTCTCGAGGCATGGGGACGCCCTGGTTATGGCGCTAACTTCGTTCTGACACTTCCCAAGCGTTACGGCGATTTTGTTAAATCACATCCCATCAGCGTTATCCCAACTGGTGAAGCATCCACAATTATGGAGATGACCACTAACCCCGAGCTCTAAGGCGAGCACGATGCAGGGATGCTTACTTCCCTCACCTCGCTGCTCTTTCCGCCGCAGTGTCTGCATTGCCGCGAGTCGTTGTCAGTACCAACCGCACTCTGTCTCCGATGTGCTTTATCTATTTCGCGGAGATTAAATTTTTCACACATTGACGGAGTTCCGCACTCTTTCGCGGCAACCTATAACGAGATTTCTTCGTCGATAATCTTGCAGGCAAAAGAGGAGAACAATTCAGCCGCTCGCACTCTTCTTGCTGAACTCATCGCGCTAGGTCTTACAGATTCCAGATCGATTCTCATCCCGATTCCCTCGCGTCGTGCAGCAAATAGAAGTCGTGGCTATCGGCACGCGACGCTCTTGGCTCAGCGAGCAATCACTCTGGCGGGAGGGAATAAGCGACAGGTAATTGATTGTTTGCAGATCAATGCGCGAATTCGAGATCAAAGTGGACTCTCGTTGCAGCAGCGAATGGAGAATCTTGATAGACAGGTTTCTGTGAAATTACCCCGAGGCTGCCAGCTCGATTCGCTGCGGATTTTTATCGTCGATGACCTCGTTACATCCGGGGCATCGGCTCGCGAGGCGATTCGTGCACTTCGGGCGGAAAATATAGCGATAACAGGGGTAATTTCTGCGTGTGCAGCAAGGCCCCATTAGCCAATAAGATATGCCCAGATGATTTCAGGATAAGAAATACGAAAGAGGACTCGTGGTTGCGATTTTAGATAAAATTCTGCGCGCTGGAGAAGGTCGTCAACTTCGCCAACTAGAAAAACTCGCTGCAGAAGTTAACTCTTTCGAGAGCGCTATCTCCGCCCTCTCTGATTCTGATCTCCGCGAACAGACCGTTAAATTCCGTGCCCGCCTTGCCGCCGGTGAAGATCTCGACGATCTGCTCCCAGAAGCATTCGCCACCGTTCGCGAAGCTGCCAAGCGCACACTGGGACAACGCCATTACGACGTGCAATTAATGGGTGGCGCTGCGCTTCATCTCGGCAACATTGCCGAAATGCGTACCGGCGAAGGTAAGACTTTGGTCGCGACCCTTCCTTCCTATCTCAATGCTCTCTCTGGCAAAGGTGTTCACGTTGTTACCACTAACGATTATCTCGCCGAGCGCGATAGCGAGTGGATGGGCCGTATTCATCGCTTCCTTGGTTTAAAGGTAGGCGTCATTCTCTCGAGCATGACTCCAGCAGAGCGTCGTGAGGCATACCTTTGCGACATTACCTACGGAACTAATAACGAATTTGGATTTGATTACCTGCGCGACAATATGGCGTGGACACTCGATGATTGCGTCCAGCGCGAACATAACTTTGCGGTCGTGGATGAAGTTGACTCAATCCTGATTGACGAAGCGCGTACCCCGCTGATCATTTCTGGACCTGCAGATAAGGCAACGAAGTGGTACCTCGAATTTGCCAAGATTGCTGGACAGCTCGAGAAAGATCTCCACTACGAAGTAGATGAGAAGAAGCGCACTACCGGCATCCTCGAAGAAGGCGTCACTCGCGTTGAACAACTCCTGGGCATCGATAACCTTTACGAGTCAGTCAATACTCCGATGATTGGCTATCTCAATAATGCAGTAAAGGCTAAGGAACTCTTTAAGAAAGATAAAGATTACGTCGTCATGTCTGGCGAACTCCTCATCGTCGACGAGCACACTGGTCGCGTATTGGCCGGTCGTCGATATAACGAGGGTCTCCACCAAGCGCTCGAGGCGAAGGAACGCCTTGATATCAAGGATGAGAACCAAACCCTTGCGACCATCACATTGCAGAACTACTTCCGCCTCTATTCAAAGCTCTCCGGTATGACCGGTACTGCGATGACCGAAGCCTCCGAATTTATGCAGATCTATAAGCTCGGCGTTATTCCTATTCCAACCAACAAGACGATGCAACGTATCGATCAAGCAGATTTGATCTACAAAACTGAGGCGGGCAAGTTCGTTGCCGTAGCTAAAGATATTGTGGAACGCCACCGCAAGGGCCAACCAGTATTGGTCGGCACCGTCAGCGTTGAAAAATCAGAAGAACTATCTACTGTTCTCAAGCGCAATGGAATTCCGCACGAAGTACTGAACGCTAAGCAGCACGAGCGAGAAGCAGCAATTATTGCTCGCGCCGGAATAATTGGCGCAGTTACCGTCGCCACCAATATGGCCGGTCGCGGCACCGACATCATGCTCGGCGGCAACTCAGAATTTATGGCTGACTTTGAACTTCAAAAGCGTGGCTTAAATCCAGTTGATACGCCCGAAGAGTACGAGGCAGCTTGGGCGGGCGAACTCGCTAAGCAGAAAGCTGCTGTCGAAAAAGAGCATGAGCAAGTAGTTGCACTCGGCGGACTCTACGTTCTTGGTACCGAGCGCCATGAATCTCGTCGTATCGATAACCAGCTCCGTGGACGTTCTGGACGTCAAGGCGACCCGGGCGAATCACGTTTCTATCTCTCACTTCAAGATGACTTAATGCGTCGATTTAACTCAGGTATGGTCGAGCGTTTCCTCGGTGCTGCTGGCATTGGTGAAGATGTTCCGATTGAATCCAAGATTGTCTCTAACGCCATTCGCTCTGCCCAAACTCAGGTGGAGGCGCTCAACTTCGAAATGCGTAAGAATGTTTTGAAGTATGACGATGTCATGAACCGCCAACGCGAAGTTGTTTATGGCGAACGTCGGGAAGTCCTTGAAGGTGCTGACATCGCTGATCTTGTTCAGACCTTTATTCAAGACACTATTACCGCGTATGTCACTGCAGCAACGGCAGAGGGATATCCCGAGGATTGGGATCTCGCAACTCTGCATGCAGCGCTTAAGGCGATTTACCCCATCAGCTTCACCTTCGAAGAGCTAGCGACTGAGGTCGGTGGCCGCGAGGGGCTAGATACTGAATTTATCCTTGACCGCATCCTGGGTGATATCGATGCTGCCTATGTCGCTCGCGAAGAGAGCTTGACCGCTCCGGTCATGCGCGAACTCGAGCGAAAGATTCTGCTCTCCGTTCTCGATCGCAAGTGGCGTGAGCACCTCTATGAGATGGATTATCTGCAAGATGGAATCGGTCTGCGCGCAATGGCGCAACGTGATCCGCTCGTTGAATATCAGCGTGAAGGTTACGAACTCTTTACTGCGATGATGGATGCAATTAAGGAAGAGCTCGTTGGCTTCCTCTTTAATGTTGAAGTTGAAGTAGAAAATGGTGGGCAAGATGTGGCAGCGAAAGGTTTAACTCCGACCCCAGCCCCAGCCCAGAATCTCCGCTACACAGCTGCCGATGAAACCGGCGCTGTTCATGGCGATGGTGGAACTTCTCGAAATGCACCATGCCCTTGTGGTTCAGGTAAGAAGTACAAGCGTTGCCACGGTGGCGCTCAATAATTTAATCAGAGCAATCTGAATTCTGTGCAGAGCCATCGCTGATCTACGCCTTCAAAGCGCATCATCAGCGATCGGACTCGCTCACCAAAGCGCAAAGTCACCGTGGACTCAATCACGCCATCTATGGGCTCTTGGATATAAATCTTTCGAATCTTCGGTAGCGCTGGATATGTATGTGAAATTTCTACTAACTGGAGAAAGACGCGCCGGTGCGACCAGCGCGCTAATTGCATCGGTGGCCGGCGCCCACCAATAATCTCAGCAGTAGTCAAAACAAACTTGCCTACCCATTCTGATACCTCTGGCAGGTTTTTGCTGGAAGTCGGAATCGGCGCAAAATCTTTCTCCACATCCGCATCTTCACCTTCAAGATAATCAATCGTGGGAACGAGATAGAGCTTGGTGATCTGAGTCGGGATCTCCGCCATCTTTCGCGGGGGAGTGAAATCAATACGCGGCTGCTGCCAACTATCGGGATGAACGGGAGTCGGAGATCCTGCTAAATGCGCTACTACTCGTCGAATTCTGATTGCTTCATTCATTCCCTAACTCTCTATAAGGAGGAATCTCGCCTACTCATCCTTAAGGATGAGATTTCTTCAAGAAAAATGAACTGCGAGTGACTGCTGTGGATAGCGCACGCACCGGTATCAGCTGGGCAGGTATCCATCTCCTATGAAAACCCTAGAAAAACTTCGCCTTACCTATGCCCGAAACTCTCGCTCTATTTTCGCTATCGGACTTATTGCTCTATCGCTGCTCTGCGCATCCATCATCGTAAATAGAGCTAATAAGAGCGATCTACTCTGGGCGGCTCGAGTAAATATTGCAGCGGGCGACCGGTTGACGCCCGACAACCTGCGCCCAGTTCCGGTGCTCCTGAAATCTTCGACCGGGTATTACTTTCGCTCCTCTGAATCAGTCATAGGAAGCACTGCGTTGCGCACAATCTCGAGTGGAGAATTAATTCCACGTTTCGCAACCTCCCACATCTCTCAAGTTTTGGAATATCGCAGTGTTCCGATTCAGATTGCAAAGAATGATCTCCCTAGCGATTTACTCTCTGGCGAACGAGTAGATATCTATGCGCTGCCAGCCCGTACCGGTATCGCCGGAAGCCAAGACCAAGTCGTTGAGGTAGCACGGGGAGTGGTGGTCGAGAGCATTGATGTAAAAGCGCGCGATTTGGGTGGCGCAATCGGTGTTGTCGTAAGAATGAAAATTGAGGAGATTCTTAATTTCTTTGCTGATACCGCTAACGCGCGGATTGTGGTGGTGCGCAATGCACGCTGATATTCCACCCATTGAAGTTATCACCGGAATGAGTGATGCCCATAACGAGGACTTTGTGGCACAGCTACTCCATTCTCAAGGTTGGCATATCTCCTATCGGGCCATTGATTGGAGCGGCGCCCATGCAGCAATATCATCAGCAACTCTCCGAACAGCCTTTATCTATACCTCCGATTTACGGGGGATTGATCTTGAACTACTTCATACTCTGGAAAACGAGAAGTTAGTGCTGATTAAGATCGATGAGGTTCCTATCTCCTCACATGCCATCATGACGCTAATTCGAAATAAAATTCGCGCTCCATTTACGCCCCGCCTATTAGAGACCGCGGCACCCCGTAAGAGCCAACCAGCTATTCTCGTCACGGGAAGTACCGGAGCGCCGGGTCGAAGTTCACTTGCCATTGCTCTCGCAGAAGAATTTTCTAAATCTATGAGCGTTGAGCTGATCGATGCTGATATGGATTCGCAAACGTTGGATTACTTAATCGGAGAGCGCGTACTCAATGATCGCCTCGCGCTACTCACTCTCGACAGTGCTGCCAAGCCAGCGCACTTACCTCCTATTTCTGCCGATCTGCGAGTGATTGACTCAGGAGCACTGCCGCCCCTTGCGGATGTGCTCAATGACCGGCGCTGGCGTGGATCGCTGATGCACGAGTTAGTGACGAAGAGCCAATGCATTATCTATGTCGTGAAATCCGATGGCTTAGGCTTACTGAAGTTAGAGAGCTTTATGCAAGAGCTCCCACTTCTGACTAAAAAAGTTCCGGTCATCTATATTTTGAACCAGTTGGGGAGCACTCGACTAGAAAAGTCGGTCAGCGATCGCTTCTCATCGTTGATGAGCGAGCGTTCACATTTCATGATTCCACACGAGAATCGCGGGGGAGTACTTCCTTCATTGGGCAAAGCTTCGGCTGGTCTTCGCCCCCCAAGAGAGATTGATAAGATTGCCGCTCTAATCACTTCACAGTTGAGGTAGGTCTACATATGAGCGCGATTGATGATCTCATCACGGCTCAAACTGCGTTGACTGAGCGAGACCGAGAGCGCCTCACTGAATTGATGGCCGATTGGCCGCTTCTGGCAGATCTCTCCTTTGCCGATTTAATTCTCTGGGTTCCTAAGCGTCGCGATTACCAAAGTTGGCCAGAAGGTTATGTGGCGATGGCTCACATTCGCCCAACTACATCTGCCACCGTATTTACCCATGACGTTATTGGTGATGTTCTTCAGTGGGGCGAGAACCCTCGCGTTGATCACGCTCTCACCAAGGGCGAGATTGTTCGCGATACCGAACCCGAACTTGTTGGCGAGATCCTTATTAAAGAAGAGACAGTGCCCGTCCTTTTTGATGGCAGAGTGATTGCCGTTATTTCGCGCCATCGAAATGCAGAGCAGATGCGCTCTCCTTCACGACTCGAACTTAACTATCGCGAAATCGCTCACAATATTTATCGAATGGTTGCCGAAGGTACCTTTCCTATTCACAACAGTATTTATCGTGCCGAATCTGCGCCGCGATTAGGCGATGGCCTCATTCGATTAGATAGCGCCGGTGTTGTTACTTATGCCAGTCCCAATGCGCGCTCTGCCTTTAACCGTGCCGGATGGGATCAAGAACTCGAGGGCCACAATCTTGGCGAAATGATTGAATCGGTAAAGCGCACGGGTAGCGCACCGACCGAAGAGTCGTGGCAAGTTATTACTAGTGGCAAATATTTGCGCCGCGAAGAGTTCGAAAACGAGAGCGGCATCTTCGACTTACTTGTCATTCCGCTCATTCAAGATAGCGTAGGAATTGGTGCAATTGTGCTTCTGCACAACGTGACCGAACTCCGTCGCCGGGACCGCGCACTGGTATCAAAGGATGCGACAATTCGTGAGATTCACCATCGAGTAAAGAACAATTTGCAAACCGTCTCCGCGCTCTTGCGCCTACAATCTCGCCGAGTCGAAGATCCGATTGCTAGCCAAGCACTTGCTGAAGCAGTGCGCCGAGTTGCATCGATTGCAATCGTTCATGAGACGCTCTCATCCAACGCTACTGAAACTGTTAACTTTGACGAGGTCTATGACCGCATTGTTCATAACGCCATCGAACTCAGCACCCGCCCCATCCAACTCTCGAAAGAGGGCAAGTTCGGAATCTTCGATTCCCAGGTAGCGACTCCACTTGCGCTCGTGATTACCGAACTCATTCACAACGCACTTGAGCACGGTCTGGAAAACCACGGAGATCAGCTTCGAGTTGAGGTTTCTCGTGACGCCGCCCGGTGCCAGGTGCGAGTGATGGATAACGGCGTGGGATTGCCGGCCGGATTTGATTGGGATAAGTCAGCAAATCTTGGATTGCAGATTGTGAAGACGCTGACTGAGAATGAACTCAAAGGAAAGATTGAATTGCAACGATCGGGAGATCTGACTCAAGCAGTTCTTACTTTCTAAAAATTAGAACTGATTCTGCGCTTCCATCATGCGAGCGCGGTTACGAGCTGCGCGACGCTTCAGTGCGCGACGCTCATCTTCAGAAAGTCCGCCCCAGACGCCAGCATCCTGACCGCTCTCCAGCGCCCAAGCCAAACAGGCCTCTTTTACAGAGCAACGATTGCAGACCTTTTTAGCCTCATCGATTTGTGCGAGGGCTGGGCCGGTGTTGCCAACAGGAAAGAAGAGTTCTGGATCTTCTTCTCGGCAAGCTGATTCGTGTCGCCAGTCCATGCGTTTACGTGCTCCTTTTATAGGTAAATCAGGGAAGTGAAGGGCAATAACGCGCCGCTTACATCTCTTATTCTCCCGTGGATTGCGCTACTTCACAAGGACATTTCGCAATTGTTTTGCCGAATGAAGTGAAATTAATAGGTGATATCTCACAGCTGGTGCCCCCGGCAGGATTCGAACCTGCGCACCCGCCTCCGGAGGGCGGTGCTCTATCCCCTGAGCTACGGGGGCAAAATTACTTCACTCTGGAATAGATAGTGAAGGTTATCAGTGAAAGAATGCGCAGGTGAATGAGATCAATGAAGAACGTGCATATTTCGCAACTGGATGCTTCTGGGGCGCTGAGCGCCGCTTCTGGAAATTAGATGGGGTTTTACACACATCCGTGGGGTACATGGGAGGTCGCAGACCTCAGCCTTCCTACGAGCAAGTCTGCACTGGGACCACTGGCCATGCCGAAACTGTCGAAGTAGTTTTTAATCCGCTGTTGATTTCATACGAGCGCCTACTCAAAGAATTCTGGGTAATGCATGACCCGACTTCGCTCAACCAACAAGGCGGAGATATTGGCACGCAATATCGAAGTGAAATTTTCTACACATCTGATGTCCAAAGATCTGAAGCGATTCGCACACGCGATCTCTACCAAGGCGCACTCGATGGCGAGGGGATTGGATCCATCTGTACCGCAATAACTCCTGCTGATGGAAATGAGTATTGGTTGGCTGAGGAGTATCACCAAAAGTATTTGGCGAAGAACCCCAACGGCTATGACTGTCACTCCAGCACCGGGGTTGCCTTTCCCGCTTAATTTCATACGGCACCATCACTTCGCTTTTCGAAGTGAGCGCGCGGGAACGGTACTGTGAGCCCATGAGTTCAACTGTGTGGCTGGTAACCCTGGGTGCCCTGATCCTCGTCCTTCTTCTCGATTTGAGCTTTGCGCTCAAGGATCGCAACAAAGAGACCTCCATGAAGACGGCAACTATTTGGACAATTTTCTATCTGGTCTTAGCGATCTCCTTCGGCATCTCGCTCGGCTACTGGCACAACATTCAAGCTCGCCGAGAGTTCTTTGCCGGTTGGCTGACTGAATACTCCTTAAGCTTCGATAACCTCTTTGTTTTTATTCTGATTCTGGCACGACTCAAAGTTGCCAAGGAGAAGACGCAGCTCGTTCTCCTCTTTGGAATTGTTATCTCACTCATTCTTCGTGGAATATTTATTGCTGCGGGTTCGGCACTGATTAATCGCTGGTCATGGATTTTCTTCTTCTTTGGTGGCTTCTTGATTTACACCGCAATCCAGTTATTCCGCGAGAGTTCAGAGGAAGAATGGGAAGAGGGCAAGCTAATTACCTTTATGCGCAAGAAAGGTGCCTCTACTTTTACCTTGGCGCTCGTTGCACTTGCAACAACTGATCTGCTCTTTGCTTTTGACTCCATCCCAGCAATATTCGGTCTCACCCGTGATCCTTATATTGTTGTTACTGCAAACTTATTTGCACTCATGGGACTTCGTCAGCTCTATTTCCTCATTGGTGGGTTGATGGAGAAACTTATTTACCTCACCGAAGGTCTCTCACTTATCTTGGCCTTTATCGGTGTGAAGCTATTGATTGAGGCGATGCATGCCCAAGGCTGGCATGCGCCCTTTGGATTAGAACTGCCACATATCCCGCTCACTCTGAGCCTTGGCTTTATCGTGGTCACCTTGGTCATTACGGCATCGTTGAGTCTCTTTAAAACCCGTAAGAGCCATCACTCATCTGAGCTCTAATTTCTAGATTTTTTCTAGGGCGACTGGAATACTGACGGCATGAGTTATGTAGATGGCCTTGCACTGGATCAACTTCGTCGGCGCGTCAGCGCTAAATGGCGAGATTTTCCAAGCGAAATTCTGCCACTACCGGTGGCCGAGATGGATTTTGAGATTGCCGAGCCAATTCGAGAGCTATTGGTCGACATGATTGGTCGATCCGATACTGGTTATTTGGGTTCGGTTCCAGAGCTCGCCACAAACTTCGCCGCTTTTGCGAAAGCGCGATGGGGATGGAGCGTCGATCCTGAACAACTCTTTACCTGCACTGATGTGGGCGTCGGAATGATCGAGATGGCGCGAACAATTCTCAATCCAGGTGATTCAATCCTGGTCAATTCACCGGTCTATCACAATTTTTATAATTGGATTCTTGAACTCAAGTGCACTTCGGTCGACGCACCACTCAAGCCCGGTGCCGACGATCCCCTTCATTTTGTTTTAGATATAGAGGCCATCGAAAAGGCGTATGCAAGTGGCGTAAAAGTGCATTTTCTCTGCAATCCCCACAATCCGACCGGAACCATCTTTACTCGGGAAGAACTCGCGGAGTTAGCGCTCTTGGCGAAGAAGTACGGCGTTATTATTCTGAGCGATGAGATTCATGCTCCGATTGTTTACCAGCAAGGAAGCTTTGTTCCCTTCTTGTCGGTCAGCGATACAGCACGCGAAGTTGGAATCTGTGTTACCTCCGCCAGCAAGAGTTGGAACTTGGCTGGCCTTAAGTGCGCGATGATTATCACTGGTTCACCTCGAACCAAAGCACTGGCAGATTCGATGCCGATTTCAGTGCATTGGCGTGCATCGCTCTTTGGAGCTTTCGCTGCCGCCACTGCCTTCACATGTACTGACTGGCTTGATAATGCATTGGTTACTCTGGATCGCAACCGCGAACATGTAAAGCAGGCGTTGGCCTCCCAACTCCCACAAGTGGGGTACCGAGTTCCAGATTGCTCCTATTTAGCGTGGCTCGATGTCTCGGCGCTCAATTTGGGGGAGAACCCAGCTGATGTTTTCCTGGAGCGAGGCAAAGTTGCCTTTAATGCCGGCGGAACCTTTGGTCCACACTCCACTCAATTTGTCCGCTTGAATTTTGCAACAAGTACCAGCATTTTGGATGAAGCAGTTGCGCGAATGGTGGCTACCGTCAAGTGAAATACGATGTCGTAATTATTGGAGCAGGACATAACGGCCTCATCGCATCGTGCTATCTTGCGAAAGCTGGACTAAAAGTTGCAGTCTTGGAAGCAAATGAAGTAGCGGGCGGTGCATCAGTCAGCCAACGCGTTTTTCCAGATTTCGATGCTCGACTTTCTCGGTACTCATACTTAGTCTCGTTGATGCCGGATCAGATTTTCGCCGATCTCAATCTCTCCTTCACCACCCTAGGTCGCACTGTCTCTTCCTACACACCTGATGTCGTGGACGGAAAAGATGTTGGCCTATTAGTTCATCGCACACCAGGCGCCGAAACAATTGCGAGCTTTACTGATTATGCGGGAGCAGCTGCTTATCCGGCATGGGAAGATTTCTATAACTCGGTCCAGAAGATTGCGACCGCGATGGCTCCCACCATGTTGCAAAAGTTGCCAACTCGTAGCGAGCTCAAAGCACAGGTCAATGACCCCATCTGGGATGAAATCGTTGAAAAGCCACTAGGTCAATCACTCGAAGCCCGCTTTGAAGACGATCTGATTCGAGGCGTAGTACTTACGGATGGACTTATCGGAACATTTAGCGATGCTCACGATATTGCAGCAAATCGTTGCTTCATCTATCACTTGATTGGAAATGGAACGGGCGAATGGCGGGTTCCACAGGGTGGAATGGGCGGGCTGATTGCCGAACTTCTCGATAAGTCCGCCGCACTTGGGGTCGATCTCTTCACTAACCATCGAGTAACCGGTATTGAGCAAGCAGGTGTCGAATGGAAAGTTACTGCAGCTGGTCAAACTTTCGAATCTCGCTTTGTTTTGGCAGCATGTGCGCCACAGACACTTGCCAGCATTATGGGCACGACGCAGCCGAAAAGTTTGGATGGCAGCCAAGTAAAGGTCAATATGCTGCTCAAGAAGCTGCCACGTTTAAAGAGTGGCATTGATCCCAAGATTGCATTTGCAGGCACGTTTCATATTGATGAGCGATACAGCGATTTCCAATTAGCATTTGACCAGGCAGCAGCAGGAAAAGTGCCCGACTGTATTCCGGCCGAGGTCTATTGTCACACCTTGACTGATTCATCAATTATGAGTGATGAACTCAATGCTCAGGGATTTCAGACGCTCACCCTCTTCGGCATGCACACTCCTGCCTCACTCTTTGAAAAGAATGAAGCGGCCGTGAAGGAAGAGATTATTCAGAAACTATTCCGGCAAATTAATCGCTACCTCGTAGATCCCATCGAAGAGTGCATGGCTGTTGCTGCCGATGGTTCACTCTGTTTTGAAATCAAGAGCCCGCTCGAACTTGAGAAAGAGATTGGCCTTCCTCGCGGAAATATCTTCCACAAAGATTTATCCATGCCATTTAGAGAAGATGACCAAGACCCAAGCTGGGGAGTGGAGACTGAGTTTCCTGGGCTTTATATCGCTGGCGCCGGCGCAATTCGCGGTGGTGGTGTGAGCGGCATTCCGGGACATAACGCCGCGCGCGCAGTGCTCGAAGCACTAGGCTAAATCCATGAGCGAGCACAACAATCTCAAGCCTGATTCTCTTGTCGTGGCAGCAGGTCGTCCTGCGCAAACTCCGGATGGAAATATCAATCCATCTATTTCACTGAACTCTACTTTTATTGCTGGTGGCCCAGTGGGATATGGCCGATCCGGAAATGAGTCATGGGGCGCACTGGAAGAAACTATCGGCGCACTCGAAGGTGGCCCAACCCTAGTCTTCTCATCTGGCATGGCTGCCATCAACGCAGTCATATCACTCTTGCCCAAAGGCGCAGTCGTCACCACCTCTAAGAATGGTTACACCGGAACGATGATTGTCTTAGCCCAACTCGTTGAGAAAGAGTGGCTGGAGGTTCGTTATGTTGATGTTTCCGATACTGAAGAAGTTTTAGCAGCGCTTCCTGGAACCTCACTTCTCTGGCTGGAGTCACCCACTAATCCCGCACTTGAAATTGCAGATTTACCCACAATTATTAAAGCAGCTAAATCGCAAGGCATCGGAGTTGCCGTCGATAACACTTTTGCGACACCACTCTTGCAACAACCGCTCGAGCTCGGTGCCGATATCTCGATGCATTCAGTCACTAAATATCTTGCCGGCCATAGCGATTTAATCATGGGTTCACTCTCTACCCGAGATCAGGCGCTCTTCCATCGCCTCTTTGATGCGCGCAAAAATGGCGGAGCCATTCCTGGTCCCTTTGAAGCGTGGCTTGCCCTTCGCGGAATTCGCACCTTGTCAGTACGTATGGAGCGCGCGCAACATAACGCCCTCGAGCTCGCAATGAGATTATCGAAACACCCAGCGGTTGAACGTGTTCGTTATCCGGGCTTACCCGAAGATCCCCATCACGATCGCGCCCGTTCCTTTATGAATGGCTTTGGTGCAATTGTGGGAATCGAAGTCAAGGGTGGACCGGCAGCCGCCGACAAAGCCTGCGAATCTTCTCGACTCGTGAGCTATGCGACATCTCTGGGTGGCGTTGAATCGCTGTGGGAGCGTCGACATCGTTGGGCTGCGGAAAGCGTCAGCATTCCCGTCAACTTGGTTCGTCTCTCTGTTGGTATCGAAAACCTGGAAGATTTATGGAGCGACATCGACCAAGCCCTGCGTGCTAGCCAAGAATAATTAAGCAGTTCACGGTAGATTTACACCATGTTCAAAGCACTCCGCCGAATCCTCGGATTCTTCACTCTTCTTGCAGTGATTTTTGGCGCGCTTCGAACCTTCTTTCAGTGGATTGCCCGCAGCGAAGATGACAATCACGAAGTCTTTGCTGATGAAGAGGCTTAAGTAATTCATGAGCGATACCTATATCCCTGGTAGCTGCAATATCGGCAAGGGGGAGATTCGTCGTCGTCAGAGTGTGGCCTTACTTGGTGGAATTCTCACCGTTGCCTATGGCGCATATTTGATCTCTCAGAACGCATCACACGCACTTCGCCTCACCACTTTTATCCCCGCTTTGGTTTTTTCTACTGGTTGGATTCAAGCCCGCAAGAAATTCTGTTTAGCCTTTGGATTTATGGGCACCTTTAATTTTGGAAAATTAGGCGAGCTCTCCAAGGTGGCAACAAAAGAAGAGAAAGAAATTGACCGCAACACTGCGCTTAACATCCTGACGCAATCAATTATTTTGGCTCTTGCAATTACTGGCCTGATTTACTTCTGGCCGAAGTAAAGAATTTACATATCCTCGTAATTTGAGGGCAGAGTTCCAACTTTTAAGAACTTGAGGTAATCCTCAACCACTGCATCTGGCTTACCATCTTGAACAAGTGTGCCCTTATTCATCCATATAGCGCGATCGCAGAGATCGTTAATGGTGGCAAGCGCATGCGAAACGATGATGATGGTTCGAGCCTCAGCACAGAGTTCGCGCATCTTATTAAAGGATTTCTCCTTAAAGGATGCATCGCCCGCGGAGAGCGCCTCATCCAAGAGCAAGATATCTGGTTTCATGGAGACGGCAACGCTAAATGCAACTCGGCCATACATGCCGCTGGAGTAAGTGCGAACGGGCATATCAATAAAGCCATCTGGCAGATCAGCGAATTCAGCAATCTCATCTGTCTTACTTTCGATCTCTTCGCGGGTCATGCCGGAGGCAAGTCCACCCAAAATAATATTGTCGCGACCAGAGAGAGCTGGGTTGAAGCCAACTCCGAGTGCAAGCAGGGTTGAAATCTTTCCATTCACGATAATGCGACCTTCGGTGGGCGGAAGAATTCCGGCTATTGAGCGCATCAAGGTGGATTTACCGGCGCCGTTAGCACCAACAATTCCGAGGACTGATCCATGCGGTAGATCCATTGTTAAATGCTTAATCGCTTCTACGGTGCGGGTACGCACTGCCTCACCTTTACTTGCGCGCATGACCGCGTTCTTTAAGGTGCGCTTAGTATCGACATTAATCTTGTATTTAATCGAGAGATCTTCGATGCGGATAGCCAAATTTTCTGGCATCAATGGCGCGTTAGATTCGGACGGCAAAATCGCGCTCCCTTGAAATAAAGAAATATCCACCAATAAGAAGTGAGCCAAGCGCCCAAGCTATACATCCGACGAGTTCGCCTGGTGTTGGATTAATTCCCTTGATCCAGACATTCGAAGTCGAACTTAAAACTGGTCCTAGTGGATTGATAAAGAGAATTGTGCGATGCCAGCCGTGCAGCATCTCTGGTAGCCAGAGCACGGGCGAGGCGTAGAGCCAGATGCGCATGAAGTAGCTGAGCAATTTATTGGTATCTCGAAAATAGACATTCATTGTTGCAAAGACCAGTGAGAGTCCAAATCCCGTGATTCCGACGCAAGCAATAATAAATGGAATCCAGAGGTAGCTCCAGGTGAATCCGGGAATCTGCGTGCTGGGGAATACCCATTTTCCAATGACAACGACGGCGATGTAGACCGGAAGCGTAGGAAGAAATTGATAGAAGGCGCTGATAGTGCTGGAGAAGGGAAGAAGCGCGCGTGGAAATGCTTGATTGAGAATTAAGCGACCGCCAGCAGTAATAGAGGTGGCACCGGCCGAAATACAACTTTGGGCGAAATAGAAAGTAAAGAGTCCAATCAAAATATGGGCAAGTGTGGTGATGCCTTGATTGGATTTCATGCCGCCTCGAAGTACGGTCACTAAGAGGAAGTAGATCATGGCGAGCAAGAGTGGATTGAGAATGAGCCAGACCTTGCCAAATTTAGAGTCGAGATATTCAGCTTTATCAGCGAAGCGAGAGAGCTCGATGGCAAAAGCTCTGCGCTTCCAGAACTCCTTGAGATAGGGAACGAGCGGTGGGAGCGAGGCCTTGTGGGGCTCAAAGACCTGGAGGTTTGGGGAGAACTCCGGGTTCGCTGTCGTATTGCTCACGGGGGTAAGTCTGCCATCTTTCAGGCGATGGGAGTACCGTAAACACTATGGAAATCGTCATTCATGCCCGCAACGCCCAACTCGCAGAAGATTTCAAGGGAATTACTACAGATAAATTGCAATCACTCAATCGATTTAGCGTCACGATCGAAGGAATTAAAGTAGAAGTACAACACGAAGCAAATCCACGCCACGGTAAGAGCTCACATGAAGTCACCCTTACCACCCATGGTGCCGGACCTTTTATGCGAGCAGAGGGTAAAGGCCATAACGACTTAGCAGCATTTGATGATGCAGTTCAGGCACTGCAATTGCAGATACGTCGCATCCATGAAAAATCAAAGGATGTCGGTCGTGATTCCTTGCGTCATAAAGAAGTTATTGATTAACTCTTCAGAAATACTTTAGGCAGCGCTTCCAAGACATCGGTTGCAACAACCGGCAACCCCTGAGTAGCTGCTAATTTACCGGCCAGACCATGTGCCTGAACTGCGTAACCAAGAACTTCCATAATTTGTTCGTCGGTATCTGGTTGCCAAGAAGCAAGCATGGAACCAACCAGACCAGCCAAGATATCGCCAGTACCTGCAGTCGATAGGTCCGGTGTTCCGTGAGTATCGATATAAATCAGTCCGGATCGAGAAGCGATAACAGTCTCGGCGCCTTTAAGAATTATATATGCCTTTAATTGTTCGGCCATATCAAGTGCACATTGCGCCCGATCACTGGGGTCGAAACCTAGAGCGCGCGCTTCACCTTCATGCGGGGTCACAATGGTGACGGAATCCCACGACACATGTGAAGCAAGTTTGATTGCGCTGCTATCAAGAACGGTAAATGGGGAGAACGGAAGTGAGCGTATTTTCGGAGATCCTGGACCCACAACAAGTGCATCGGTATCGGTATCACTCAATTTATTGACGGTGACAACATCGGGATAAGCGTGGCGAACTAGCCCAGTGCTCATTTCATCATCGTTGCGATACATCACGTATCCCGCGCCACCGCGACGTGCACCACCAACACAGAGAACTGCAGCGCCGGGATATTCGCGGGATCCAGCAATAATCCCTACTTTTCCGCGGGAATATTTATGTGATGTTGGAGCAATCGGCGCGAGGAGTGGACTTCTCATGCCATAAGTCTAAGTCCAGAGTTACTAGTATGAGGACATGCAGAAAGTCTTGAGTAGCTTCACCGAAGGTTGGTGGATGTTCTATGACACCCTCTGGGCGTTAGTTTTTGGCTTTGCACTTTCTGGGGCGGTTCAAGCTTTCATCACTCGATCACAAATGAAGAATTTACTGGGCTCGCGAAAGCCTGCCTCCATCGGCCGAGCCTCTTTCTTTGGCATGGTGAGTTCATCTTGTTCGTACGCGGCAAGCGCACTCGCTCGAAGCATTTTTATTAAAGGTGCGGATTTCACCGCCTCCATGATCTTTATGTTCGCCAGTACTAATTTAGTTATCGAACTGGGATTAGTGCTCTGGATTCTTATTGGTTGGCAATTTGCACTTGCTGAGTTTGTTGGCGGTGCCATCATGATTCTCCTCCTGTGGGCAATCCTGCCGCGGGTAGTGAGCAAGCCGATGGCAAGCAAAGCCCGCGGATTACGTGAACTTGAGATGGCAACCACAATTACATCGACGCCATTTCGTGAGAAGTTAAAGTCGCGCAAGAGCTGGAAGAACGCGGCTGGTTACACCATCGGCGATTTCACCATGATGCGCTGGGAACTCTTGATTGGTTACGTGGTTGCTGGATTTGCTGCGGTAATGGTCCCGACTCGTATTTGGGAATCACTCTTTATCGCCGATCACGGCATCTGGACCAAGATTGAAAATGCAGTTGTTGCACCGGTTATCGCCTTTATTAGTTTTGTTTGTTCTGTCGGAAATGTGCCGCTCGCTGCTGCACTCTGGCACGGTGGAATCACATTCGGCGGCACCATCTCCTTTATCTTCGCCGATCTACTCTCACTGCCGTTGGTCTTGATTTATCTCAAATATTACGGTCGGGCGCTTACCATCCGCCTCGTCCTGGTCTTCTGGTTTGTGATGAGCGTAAGCGGAATTCTGACGGAGGAGATCTTTAACGCACTCAATCTCACGCCTACACGTCACCATATGAATATGACGATGAAGCACTTCGGCCTCAATCGCACCACCATTCTCAATGCAATTTCACTGGTGATTATCGGATTGTTCTATTGGCTCTATAAATCTAAGGCACAAGGAGATACCGAATTTGCTAAAGATTTAGTCTGCGGCATGCAGGTACGTATCGCAGATGCTCCCGCATCACACGTCCATAATGGTGTGACGTATTACTTCTGTATGCAAGGTTGCCAAGAATCTTTTAGCGCATATCCTGACAAGTATCTAAAGGATTAATTACTTCCTGGCGGACAGCTCATGCCAAATTCACTTTGAATGTGGGTAGGAACACGGCCGCAGCCGACGGTAGCGGTACCAAAATCTACGATGCTCCATTTGCCATCAGATTTATGTGCAAAGCCATAGGCCATATCCGTAAAAGGTAGATATGGAACACTAGTAAAAATAATCCACCCTGGATCAGATTTGGCAGAACGCTGGTGGACAATGGCAGCTAAATAAATATCTCTCCCTGTCTGCGCCCGCGTTACTTCTACTGCAGTTGTTTGAGCAACAATCTTTCCGCCCGAGTAATTATCGATATCCAGTGCAAAGTGATTGGGATACTGGCCGACCATTGCCCAAGGAACCACAACTTGCGGAAGTTCGCCGGGGGAGTAGTCGCTCCACTTCAACGTCCAACCAGCTTCAGTGGCGAATCCAGTAGGAAGCTTCTTAGCGATTTGAGCTTTTACGGCAGCCGGATTCCAATTAATCAGACCGGGATGATGATCGGTGAAATCACGAGTCAGGAGATTGATGCCATCGCGCAACTTTTCATCGTCGGGACGCTTATCGGGAGTGACCACACTGCAGGCG
>CANBVO010000004.1 GCA_947372915.1 Actinomycetota bacterium
GACTACGCCAAGAACGCGCTTTGAGTTCTTGTTCATGTAGACCTTCCTGTTACTTATCCCGGGACAGGGAAGTGCTAAGAATAGAGGTGAACGAGAGGTGAACTCAATCCAAATGGGGCAAAAACGAGGTTCTTTACATGATTGTTACACGGAGAATGCGAATGATTCGCAGGGTTTAACGCTCTCTATCGCTCGGGAACTGAATCTGGCGAGATCACAGCCTGAGCCACTTCCTTCATGGAAATCCGGCGGTCCATCGCTGCTCGCTGGATCCAGCTAAAGGCCTCGGGCTCGGAGAGTGCGAGCGCCTGCATCAATATCCCCTTGGCTCGATCGATGATCTTGCGAGTCTCGAGTCGCTCGTGCAGGTCGGTAACCTCAGTCTGTAGCGCTTTGAGCTGGGTATGGCGCGAGATAGCGATTTCGATGGCAGGAACTAAATCAGAGATAGAAAAAGGTTTAACCACGTAAGCCATAGCGCCGGCATCTCGCGCACGCTCCACTAATTCGCGTTGGCTAAAGGCGGTCAACATAAGAACTGGTGCGATTTCAATGATTGATGCGGCTGCGGTAATGCCATCCATCTCCGGCATCTTTACATCCAAGATAGCCAAATCTGGCTTGTGCTCCCCCGCGAGTGCAATTGCTTCGACGCCATTTGTAGCTTGGGCGACAACTTCGTATCCGGCTTCGGTCAGCATTTCTACAAGATCGAGTCGAATGATTGCTTCGTCCTCGGCGACGAGGATTCTCGGCTTCTTGTCGGTGCTCATGTGCCTCGAGTCGGATTTGAACCGACACTGTGCGGATTTTGAGTCCGCCCTCTCTACCGTTGGAGTACCGAGGCGTGCGCCAAATTATAGGCGCATATCTAGATACTGACTATTTGCGGTAAGCGGCTGCTACGCCATCGATAGCATCGCCAACAACGTGTACGCGTAGAGCGTTAGTGGAACCTGGGATTCCTGGAGGTGCACCGGCCACGATCACCACTGAATCGCCCTTTTGGACGCGTCCGGATTCAATCAAAATAGTATCGACTTGCTTCACCATCTCATCAGTGTGTTCCACTGACGGAGTAATCATGGATTCCACTCCCCAGGAAAGGGCGAGCTGGTTATAGACCGAAGTCTCTGGTGTCAGCGCCCAAATAGGAATGGGAGAACGCAAGCGTGACATGCGGCGAGCAGAGTCACCGGTCTGAGTGAAGGCGACCAGAATCTTTGCACCAAGAATTGCGCCGACTTCGGTAGCTGCCTTAGTAATGGTTCCGCCCTTAGTGTGTGGTTCGTGTCCAAGTGGGGCAATTCGGCTGAGCATCGCTTCTTCAGTACGTTCAATAATGCGCGCCATCGTCTTGACTGCTTCGATGGCAAACTCGCCAACACTGGTCTCCCCTGACAACATCAGAGCATCTGCGCCGTCGAGAACTGCGTTGGCACAATCTGTCGCTTCAGCGCGAGTTGGGGTGGAGTTAGAGATCATTGAATCCAACATCTGCGTTGCAACGATGACCGGCTTGGCCATAGCACGAGCGAGTTCGATACAGCGCTTTTGGACGAGTGGCACTTCTTCAATCGGCATTTCCACACCTAAGTCGCCACGCGCGACCATGATGCCGTCGAAAGCGGCAACGATTTCTTCAAGGTTATCGACTGCTTGCGGCTTCTCAATCTTGGCGATAACCGGACGGCGAATACCTTCTTCATCCATGATGCGATGAACATCCTTCACATCTGCGGCATTGCGGACGAAAGAGAGTGCGATGAAATCTGCGCCGGCACGCAAACCCCAGCGAAGATCTTCTTTATCTTTATCCGAAAGCGCTGGTACTGATACTGCAACACCAGGAAGGTTAATTCCCTTGTTGTTGCTGACCGCGCCGGGCTCTACACATTTGGTAATGACATCGTTGCCTTTTACTTCAATAACTTCGACTGCAACTTTGCCATCGTCAATGAGAATTCGATCGCCAGCTTTGCAATCGCCAGGAAGTCCTTTGTAGGTTGTTCCGACGCGATCTTTCGTTCCTTCCACCTCATCGGTGGTGATGGTGAAAATATCGCCACGCTTGAGATCGTGCGGTCCGGCGGCAAAGCGCGCAAGGCGAATCTTAGGGCCTTGGAGGTCTACCAAAATTGCAACTGGCTTACCGGCAGCAAGTGCGGCAGCGCGTACTCGATCCAGGCGAGCTTGATGCTCGTCATAACCACCATGTGAAAGATTAAGGCGTGCCATATTCATGCCAGCAGCGATGAGTTCGGTGACTTTCTCGGGCGCCTCTACGGCTGGCCCCATTGTGCAAACAATCTTGGCTCTACGCATTTATATCCCTCACTAAATAATTAAAAAATTAGACCATTAATGGTCGTGTAGTTGGTGCAATGGGAGCAGGCAATTGAGTCTGGCCTACTAAGAAATTATCCACTGCTGCCGCAACACTGCGACCTTCAGCAATAGCCCACACAATAAGGGATTGTCCGCGGCCAGCATCGCCCGCCACGAAGACTCCCTCGATATTTGTTTGGTACTCATCATCGCGCTTGATATTTCCACGCTCATCGAACTCCACTGCTAATTGCTTGAGGAATTCAGATTTTTCAGGTCCAACAAATCCCATCGCGAGAAAGACGAGATCGGCAGGAAGTTCCTTGTGCGAGTTCTCTACCTTTTCAAACTTTCCATCGACAAATTTGGTCTCAACAAGTTTGATTGCCTTGAGATTGCCTTCGCTATCTCCCACAAACTCTTCAGTTGAGACTGCATAGAGGCGCTCTCCGCCTTCTTCATGCGCGCTGCTGACACGATAAATCATCGGATAAGTCGGCCACGGTTGTGCACCCGGACGCTCTTCGGTGGGGCGAGGCAAAATTTCGAGTTGAGTAACGCTTGCTGCTTTTTGGCGAAGTGCGGTACCTAAACAGTCCGCGCCAGTATCTCCGCCACCGAGAATGACAACGTGCTTGCCGGCAGCATTAATAGGTGATTCGCCAGGAAGTTCGCCAAGGCCTTGCTTGTTTCCCCAAGGCAAATATTCCATCGCTTGATGAATACCTTTGAGATTGCGACCAGGTACATCAAGGTCGCGCCAGTTAGTAGAACCAACTGCAACCACAATCGCGTCGTACTTCGCGCGAAGTTGAGCACCCGTGACTTCGACGCCAACATTTACACCATTGCGAAAACGTGTTCCTTCTTGTTCCATCTGATGAAGTCTGCGATCAAGAATTGCCTTCTCCATTTTGAATTCTGGAATTCCGTAACGAAGTAGTCCGCCTGCCTTTTCAGCACGCTCATACACCGCAACGGTATGGCCAGCGCGAGTGAGCTGTTGGGCGGCCGCCAAACCAGCAGGTCCCGAGCCAATAACAGCGACGGTCTTACCCGTCAGCCGATCAGGGGCAAGTGGCACAACAGAGCCATTAGAAAATGCCTCTTCGATGGTACGAAGCTCTACCTGCTTGATAGTGACGGCATCGCGGTTGATTCCGACTACACATGCAGTTTCGCATGGAGCTGGACAGAGCCGGCCAGTAAATTCTGGAAAATTGTTAGTGGCATGTAAGCGATCAATTGCTTCGCGCTTCTCGCCGCGCCAGATCAAATCGTTCCATTCGGGAATTAGATTTCCGAGTGGACAACCTGAGTGACAGAACGGAATTCCACAATCCATGCAACGACCCGCTTGCTTTTGTAGGTCAGCCATATCTTGCTCGACATAGACCTCTTTCCAGTCCAAGATGCGAACATCAACCGGGCGACGCTTTGGTGTTTCGCGCGGTGTGGTGAGAAATCCCTTTGGATCAGCCATTGATTGCCTCCATGATTGCTTGATCTGCTGGACGTCCATCACGCTCTGCCGCTGCAATAACAGCAAGCACTCGTGCGTAATCGCGTGGCATAACTAAGGAAATACGCGCCTTCGCCGATGCCCAATCTCCAAGAAGGAGCTTGGCTATTTCAGAACCGGTTTCAGTATGGAAAGTAGAGAGAAGTTTTTGCACAAACTCTTCTTGATCTGATGGCAGCGCCAAAATATCGACCATCTCAGCATTGACCAGGCGAGGATCGAGATCCAAAACAAAGGCTCGTCCACCCGACATTCCTGCCGCAAAGTTGCGACCGGTCTTGCCGAGGATGAGAACATTTCCGCCCGTCATGTATTCACAACCATGATCGCCAACGCCTTCAACAACTGCGGTCGCGCCAGAGTTGCGAACACAGAAGCGTTCTCCGACTACGCCGCGAATCAGAATTTCTCCTGATGTCGAGCCATATCCGATGACGTTTCCGGCAATGACGTTATCTTGCGATGGGAAGGTTGCCTGCTCGTCCGGACGAACAATGACGCGACCACCAGATAGCCCTTTAGCAACATAATCATTGGCGTCGCCATACAAACGAATGGTGAGACCGCGTGGAATAAAGGCACCGAGTGATTGACCGGAAGAACCGTGCAACGACACATCGATAGTGCCTTCAGGTAGCCCTGCTCCCCCATGGCGACGAGTAATTTCAGAACCCAACATGGTGCCGACGGTGCGGTTGATATTGCGAACTGGTTGTTCGATTCGAACTGGAACCTTCTTCTCGAGCGCTTCAGTAGCAAGTGCAATAAGAGTGTTATCGAGTGCTGCTGCAAGACCGTGATCTTGAATGGTTAAGTTGCGACGAGCAGAAGGTGTCGAAGCAGCAGGTGCCTGTAAGAGAGGTGAGAGATCCAGTCCGCTTGCCTTCCAGTGATCGACTGCAACCTTAGTATCAAGAACTTCTACCTGGCCGATAGCTTCTTCCAAAGTGCGGAAACCAAGTTCAGCTAGATGTTCGCGAACTTCTTCAGCAATATATTCAAAGAAAGTCTCGACGAATTCTGGCTTACCAGAGAAGCGTGCACGGAGCTCAGGATTCTGAGTAGCAACGCCCACTGGGCAAGTATCAAGATGGCAGACGCGCATCATGACGCAACCCGAAACGACGAGTGGAGCGGTCGCAAAACCAAATTCTTCGCCACCGAGTAACGCTGCAATAACGACATCGCGGCCGGTCTTCATCTGACCATCAACCTGAACCACAATGCGATCGCGCAGACCGTTGAGCATCAAGGTTTGCTGAGTTTCAGCTAAACCGAGTTCCCAAGGAGCGCCAGCATGCTTAAGTGAAGTCAAAGGTGAGGCGCCAGTTCCACCATCATGGCCAGAGATGAGAACAACATCGGCATGCGCCTTCGAGACACCCGCAGCAACTGTTCCCACACCAACTTCAGCTACGAGCTTGACGTGAATGCGTGCACTCTTATTTGCATTCTTTAAGTCGTGGATGAGTTGGGCAAGATCTTCAATGGAGTAAATATCGTGATGTGGTGGTGGCGAGATAAGTCCGACGCCAGGAGTGGAGTAGCGAACTTTGGCAATCCATGGATAAACCTTGCCGCCCGGTAACTGTCCGCCTTCGCCAGGTTTTGCACCTTGCGCCATTTTGATCTGAATATCATCAGCGTTTACCAAATATTCGCTTGTGACACCGAAGCGACCACTGGCAACTTGCTTGATGGATGAACGTTTGGAATCGCCGTTAGCTTCAGCGGTGTAGCGAGATGGATCTTCGCCGCCTTCACCAGTGTTGGACTTGCCGCCAATGCGGTTCATGGCAATCGCAAGTGTCTCGTGCGCTTCAGCAGAAATCGATCCATATGACATTGCACCTGTTGCAAAACGCTTGATGATTGCTGAGGCTGGTTCGACTTCATCAATCGAAATAGCTGGACGAAGGCCGGTCTTAAAGGCGAAGAGTCCACGAAGGGTCATCAATGATTTAGATTGATCATCCACTTTTTGGGTGTAGCGCTTAAAGATGTCATATCGCTTAGAGCGAGTGGAGTGTTGCAAAGTAAAGACCGTCTCTGGATCAAAGAGGTGTGGTTCGCCTTCGCGACGCCATTGATATTCCCCACCGATAGGAAGTCGCTTAGTGCCGGGAATTTCTCCGCCTGGTGGGTAGGCAATGTGGTGACGCTTGATGGTCTCGTCCGCCAAAGTTTCGAGCGAAACTCCACCTAAGCGTGATGTGACACCAGTGAAATATTCATCGACGACTTCACGAGATAAACCAATTGCTTCAAAAACTTGGGCGCCGGTATATGAGGCGATAGTGGAGATACCCATCTTGGACATGACCTTGAGTACGCCTTTGCCCAGTGACTTAATTAAGTTGGCCACTGCTTTTTCAGGAGTGATACCGGTGATGACACCTTGGCGAACTAAATCTTCGGCAGATTCCATCGCAAGGTAAGGATTGATTGCAGCCGCGCCAAAGCCCACAAGAAGTGCAACGTGGTGAACTTCGCGAACTTCACCAGTCTCAACTACGAGACCAACTTTGGTGCGGCTCTTCTCGCGGATGAGATGGTGGTGAACTGCAGAAGTAAGGAGCAACGACGGAATCGGTGCATGCTCGGCATCGCCATCGCGATCGGAGAGAACGATGATGTGTGCGCCATCTTCAATAGCTGCGGATACTTCGTGACGAATTTCTTCGATGCGCTCGGCTAGTGCTTCTCCCCCACCAAGAACCGGGAAGAGTCCGCGAACCACATGCGCTTTAAATCCTGGATGATCACCATCAGCATTGACGTGAATTAATTTCGCTAATTCATCATTATCAATAACTGGGAAATCTAATGCGATTTGGCGACAGGAAGCCGGGCTTGGGTCCAACAAGTTGTGCTCAGGTCCAAGAGATCCACCCAAACTCGTCACGAGCTCTTCGCGAATTGCATCTAACGGTGGATTAGTAACTTGGGCAAAGAGCTGAGCAAAATAATCAAAGAGTGAACGCGGTTTGTCGGAGAGCGCGGCAATCGGTGTATCTGTTCCCATAGAACCGAGTGGCTCCATACCGTTCTTCGCCATAGGAGTAACGATGATGCGAAGTTCTTCTTCAGTGTAGCCAAATGCGCGTTGACGGCGCACCACGGATGAGTGCGGATAAACAATATGCTCGCGAGCTGGCAGATCAGAAAGTTTGACGAGACCAGCATGTAACCATTCTCCGTATGGAGCAGCATCAGCTAACTGATCTTTGATTTCGCCATCTTCAATGATCCGGCCCTCTTCGATATCAACCAAGAACATACGCCCTGGCTGCAAGCGACCCTTGCGCTCAATATCTTCTGGTGCAAATTCAAGAACGCCTGCTTCTGATGCGAGAACTACTGTTCCGCTCTTCGTGACCCAATACCGCGAAGGGCGAAGACCGTTGCGATCGAGAACAGCGCCAACTTGGTTGCCATCAGTGAAAGTGACGCAAGCTGGACCATCCCACGGCTCCATCATGGTGGAGTGGAAGGCATAAAAGTCACGACGCTTCTGACTCATAGTCGCGTGGTTCTCCCACGCTTCCGGAATCATCATGAGAACGGCATGAGGAAGTGAACGGCCACCTAAGTAGAGAAGTTCGAGAACTTCATCAAAAGAAGCCGAGTCTGAACCGGAGTTTTCAACGATTGGAAAGAGTCGAGATAGATCTCCAGGAATGAGATCGCTCTGTAGCAAAGATTCGCGAGCACGCATCCAGTTACGGTTTCCGCGAACGGTATTAATTTCACCGTTGTGTGCAATAAAACGATAAGGGTGCGCAAGTGGCCACGAAGGAAAAGTATTTGTAGAGAAGCGCGAGTGGACAAGTGCGAGTGGAGAAGCAACCCGGGCATCGCTGAGATCAGGGAAGAATTCTTCCAATTGTCCGGTAGTGAGCATTCCTTTGTACACAATGGTGCGCGATGAAAGAGATGGGAAGTAAATCGGGAATTGGTGCTCGGCCCGCTTACGAAGTGCAAAGACTTTACGGTCGAGATCGAGATCTTCCTCTCCCCCATTGCTAGCTACGAAAATTTGTTCAAACTTTGGCATAACCGAAAGTGCAGTCTGACCTAATGAAGAAGAATTGATTGGAAGTTCGCGCCAACCAAGAATGTTGAGGCCTTCTTCCGCTGCAAGCTTTGCAAGTTCGCCGCGATGTGAAAATGACGGATCAATAAATGCGATACCGGTTGCATAGGCAGATGCAGGTGGGAGTGAGAAATCTACGACTTCACGATAGAACTCATCAGGAATACGGATGAGAATTCCTGCGCCGTCACCGCTATCTGGTTCGGCACCGGTGGCACCACGATGTTCCATGTTGCGAAGTGCGAGAAGTGCTTGGGAAACGATTTCGTGAGTTGCCTTTTTATTTAGTGTTGCCACCATCGCAACGCCGCAGGCATCGCGTTCATGCATAGGATCATAAAGACCCTGCGCAGCAGGCAAACTAGAGAAAAGTGTCACGAGCGCTCCTGAATGAGAACGGTCGGGACGGCGATGGCCCAACGCTGAAGTATGAAATGCCCAACCCTTGGTTAGCTCTCGCTAGCAAGTGAGAAATCGTAGCAAGGCAGGGCTCGGGAAGCGAACAATTTCTTCGCTGGCGACGAAGGGTTAAATGCCGGTTAGATGAACCAGCGAACCAATTCCAGCAGTAATGGCCATGCCGAGTGAGCCGCCGATGAGGACTCGAAGTGTGGTCTTCACCATAGGTGAGCCAGCAGATCGAGCGCTAATCAAACCTGCTCCGATGAGTCCGACCAAAGTGATACCGATGATGGCTGGGCTCTTACCGCCATGAATCGGAAGGATGGCGCCAATCAAAGGAATGATCCCGCCTAATGTGAAACTGATGGCCGAGGCGGCAGATGCCTGAACCGGACGCGCCTTGGTGTGCTCGAATTGGCCAAGCTCATCGCGCAAATGGGTTCCAAGCGCATCAAACTCAGTCATCTTAATTGCAACTTCTTCTGCCAATTTTTTATCTAAACCACGTTCAATATAAATTTGTGTGAGTTCTGCGAGCTCGCCCTCGGGATCAGCTTCGAGGTGCTTTATCTCCATCTGGCGATCAACTTCTTCAATATCAGTCTGTGAGCGAACAGAAATATATTCGCCGACTGCCATCGACATTGCACCCGCGGCAATTCCCGCAAGTCCAACTGTGACGAGAGAGCTTCCGGTATTTGCAGCAGCTACGCCCACCATCAATGATGAGGTGGAAACAAGTCCATCATTCGCACCAAGTACTGCGGCGCGTAACCAGCCTGATTTATGAACCTTGTGATGCAGGTTGCGTGTGTAGACATCCTCTAAACCCATGGCGCTACCTTATCGAGAAGTTATCGCTCGGTGCATTTCCTAAAGCGGAGTTTCCTCAGGTGACCTTCGACGCTTTGCAACAAGTGTGGCCGAGATTATGAGAAGTACGAGGGCGACCCAGACATTGAGGCGGATACCCCACACATGATGAGCCTGATCGATGCGTAACATCTCAATCCATAATCTGCCTAAGCAATAGATGGAGATATAGGCCAGAAATACTTGTCCGGACTTTTCACCCAACCATTTTTGGAGCGAGGCGAAACGAAGGAGGAGAAGAGCACCGGCAATCGACCAGAGCGCTTCATAGAGAAAGGTCGGATGGAAAGTGGCGAAACTTTCAAATCCTGCTGGCCGAAAATCAACCGGGACTTCGAGTCCCCACGGCAACGTGGTTGGGCGACCGAAGAGCTCGATATTGAACCAGTTGCCAAATCGACCAATGGCCTGCGCAATTAATAAACCAGGCGCGACCACGTCGGCAATTTCAAGAAAGGTAAGTGAATATTTCTTTGTTCTAGTCAGTAGCCAGATGAGAAGGGTTCCGAGTGCCACTGCACCCCAAATTCCCATTCCACCTTCCCAAATTTTAAAGGCATCACCGATTCGTCCATCTGTACCGAAGTAAGCCTCGGGAGATGTAATGACGTGGTAAAGCCGACCACCAATGATTCCGGCGGGAATTGCATATGCAGCGAGTTCATTAATCTCATCTGGATTACCACCTCGAGCTTTATATCGAGATCGACTGAGAAGAACTGCAGCGGTGATGCCCAACAAAATACAGAGTGCGTAATAGTGAATTGTTAAAGGGCCTACCTCAAATGCTGATGAGGTAGGCGATGGGATTGACATGAAGGTTAGCGAGCGAAAGTTATGCGCCGGCTGAGGTAACTGCCTTCTTAAATGCTGCAGAATCCATATATTGAGTAGCGCGATCTAACTCTTTGCCGTTGATCTTGACGGTGGGAGTTGAATTAATCTTCTGGGTTACGCCATCAGCTGCAATATTTTTGACCCAGTCGTAATAACTTCCCTTGGTCACGCAATTAATATATTTATTGGATTTAATCCCCGCCGCTGCGCCAAGGAGTTGCAACCAAGTACTTGTGATTGCGCCACTATTTTCGGCAGGTTGATTGATGTAAACGCTGCGGTGAAATTCAAGGAACTTTCCTGCCTCAGAAGAGCATCCCGCTGCATTGGCCGCCAGGATTGACTCAGGTCCAATAAAGGAGAGTGGGTGGAAGACAACTTTGACCTTGTTGTCACGAGCGAGAGACTCGATATATGAGCCGTTGATGGATTCGAAGCGAGCACAGATGGGGCATTGGAAGTCTTCCCAAATATCAACTGTTGGCGAACCTTGTGGATTGAAAACAATTCCATAACCATCAGCTTTGGAGACCGCGCTTGGAGTTGCAGCGTGAGTGTTGGTCTTCTTGGAGAGAAGTGAAGCACCAACGCCAGCGAGAAGCACGAAGACCACCATGCCAATGACTAGTCCGCGCATTCCGCCTTTTTTATCTTTATCTTGTGCCACTGAACTACTCCTTATGCTGAAGGGTGAATCTTCGAAATCTCATCTCGACCAAGGGAGAATTTACCGCGTTGTTAGGGAAATTGAGAAGCCGAGCACTCTTATGCCGCTATTTTGTTCTATCGATGGTGGGATCTTCACCCTGTGAGAGCGCGCTCCACGGATTTGAAGTGGCCTTCTTCGCGGGTCGCTGATACTTCTGGGAGATACCTCGCTTGATCAATCGATAAATCAGATAACCCACCACGAGCGCCGAAAGTGCAAGAAGTGCGAGATCAAAAAATATGTGAGGTGAATTCATGAACTCAGCGGTTAGCTCTGAAGTGCAATGGAATTATGGAAGCAGGAGCGATCGCCAGTGTGGCATGCACCTCCGCTTTGATGAACCTTGAGCAAGATAGCGTCACCATCACAATCAAAGGAAATATCCACAACTTCTTGAGTGTTGCCCGATGTCTCGCCCTTAACCCAGATGCTTTGTCGGCTGCGACTCCAATATGTGCCCATACCGGTTGCAATGGTTTGAGTTAACGCTTCTCGGTCCATCCACGCCAACATCAAAACCTCGTGTGTCTGCGCATCTTGTGCAATCGCAGCAACCAAAGTGCCGGAGGCAAATTGTTCTTCAATGAGTGCCGGGATTTCTATGGTCATATGTGAATTCTTCCTTATTGGCGTGTGATTCGCACGGGATATCCGCGCTGAACAAGGAAGCCTTTTACATCAGGAATACTCATCTGACCAAAGTGGAAGACACTTGCTGCTAAAAGCGCATCTGCGCCGGATTCCAAAGCCTCGGCAAAATCCTCCAGCTTTCCGGCGCCACCGCTGGCGATAATCGGGACTGAACAAATAGCGCGAACATCTTCGAGCATAGGAAGGTCATAACCCTCCTTCGTGCCGTCGGCATCCATAGAGTTGAGCAGGATCTCGCCCACTCCGCGAGCTACCGCATCTTCAATCCATTTAAGGGCATCAATTTCTGTCCCGGTTCGACCACCATGAGTTGTCACTTCGTAACCTGATGAAGTACCCGCGCGCCTCGCATCCACGGAAAGAACAAGAACTTGGTTTCCAAACCGATCTGAAATTTCATTGATTAATTGCGGGCGCAAGATAGCCGCGGTGTTAATGGAGACCTTATCGGCGCCAGCTCGAAGCAGGGTGTTGACATCATCGGCAGTGCGAATTCCGCCGCCGACAGTAAGTGGGATAAAAACTTGCTCTGCGGTCTTGCGCACAATATCTAGCGTTGTATTTCGCTCTTCCACGCTGGCTGAAATATCTAAGAAGGTTAATTCATCTGCGCCTTCACGTCCGTACTTTGCAGCGAGTTCTACTGGGTCCCCAGCATCTTTTAAATCAAGGAAGTTAATGCCTTTGACGACTCGACCACCTGCAACGTCGAGGCAGGGAATGATTCGTTTGGCCAGGGTCATCGCGAGCTCACTTCAAGCGCCTCGGGAAGTGTGAACGCTCCGGCATAAAGTGCCTTGCCCATAATTGCGCCTTCGATTCCCATCTCTGTGAGTTCACGCAAGTCGGCGAGATCCCTCAGCGTCGAAATACCACCGCTAGCAATTACTGGCTTATCGGTTGCCGCGCATACTTCGCGAAGAAGTTCTAAGTTTGGCCCCTTTAATGTGCCATCTTTCGCAACGTCAGTAACGATGTAGCGCGAGCAGCCGTCACGATCTAACCGTGCCAAAGTTTCGAAGAGATCGCCGCCTTCACTTGTCCAACCACGCCCAGCCAGAGTATGTCCGCGGACATCGAGCCCCACAGCAATTCGATCACCAAATTCGGAAATCACCTTCGCGGTCCATTCGGGATTTTCTAGTGCTGCAGTACCGAGATTGATTCGCCGGCAACCAGTTGCGAGAGCGGCTCGAAGCGATTCGTCATCTCGAATACCGCCAGAGAGTTCTACATTGATATCAACTGAGGCAATGACTTCGGCGAGTAAAGCGGCATTACTCCCCCGGCCAAATGCGGCATCAAGATCTACCAGGTGAATCCACTGCGCTCCTGCCGCAGCAAATTCCGCCGCTACTTGCATCGGAGTTCCGTAGGAAGTTTCTTGGCTGAGTTCACCTTGGACTAGGCGAACTGCGCGACCTTCAATCACATCGATTGCGGGTAGAAGGATTAAAGGTTTCATGCGCGCACCCAATGGGTAACCCAATTTTCAATTAGCTTGAGCCCGGCAGCTCCGCTTTTCTCTGGGTGAAATTGAGTGGTCACAACGTAAGGAGTCTCTACTGCAGCCAAAAAATTCTCGTTGTAATTGGCCGTGCTATTAACGGCATCTGGAACTTCACTCTTAGCTGCGTAACTATGAACAAAATAGAAACGTTCTTCCTCGACACCGGTAAAGAGTTGGCTTCCTTCTCCGACTGAAACAGTGTTCCAGCCAATATGAGGGAGGATGGGCGCATCGAGCTGCGATACATCTCCCGGCCAGATACCCAAACCTTTGTGCGCGCTCTTCTCTCTGCCATCTGAGAACATCACCTGCATGCCGACACAAATACCTAAAGTAGGAAGCTCGTGGGCAATTCGAGCATCAATAATTTCAGCGCCGCCAGCTTCGATGAGTTGATCCATACAAGCGGCAAAAGCTCCAACGCCGGGTACAACTAAACCATCGGCTTCAGCGCAGATTGCTGGATCAGAGGAGACAATTACATCGGAGTACGCGCGAGCAAATGCTCTCTCTGCGGAACGAAGATTTCCGGAACCGTAATCCAGAATTGCTATCAAAGAACACCTTTGGTGGAAGGAATTCCACTGACGCGACCATCGATTGCTACGGCATCACGAAGTGCACGCGCCACAGCTTTGAATTGAGCTTCAAATACATGGTGAGCGTTGCGACCCTCGAGGACGCGAATATGAAGTGCAATATGAGCTTCGGCAACTATGGATTCCCAAATATGACGACCAAGAGTTGTATCGAATGTTCCGATGAGTTCAACGATTTCAGGTTGGCGATGGACCAAGTATGGACGGCCCGAAAGATCCACAGCAGCCTGAACCAATACTTCATCGAGCGGCACCATGGCATCGCCGAAGCGACGAATTCCTGCTTTGTCGCCAAGTGCAGTGCGAAGCGCTTCTCCGAAAGCGAGTGAGGTATCTTCGACGGTGTGGTGTGAATCGACATCCACATCCCCAACTGTCTTGACCGTTAAATCAAAGCCAGAGTGCTTACCCAGTTGAGAGAGCATGTGATCAAAGAATGGAACGCCGGTATCTACTGAAATTTGACCGGTGCCATCCAAGTTGAGTTCGACGTGAACATGAGACTCTTTGGTCTTTCGATCAATAGTTGCAGTTCTCATGGCTCTCCTTGGTTGGTTAGGTGGTTTATTTTAACAAGTTCAGAGCGGCTAAGAATCGATCATTTTCGGTGGGCGTACCAATAGTCACGCGCAAATAGCCTGCAATTCCAACATCTCGAATCAAAATGCCAGCATCCACGAGCTCGCGCCAGATTTCGGAGGCGGGTTTAGTGAAGCCGGTGAAGAGCAAGAAATTTGCCGCGCTGGGTACGACCGAAAGTCCCATGACCGTTAATTGATCTTCGACTCGAGTGCGCTCAGCTTTGAGAAGATTTACTTCCGCCATTAACACATCGCTATGCGCAAGGGCGATTTCGGCAATTGCCTGCGTGGGCGAACTTAAGTGGTATGGCAAACGGGTGATCAGGCAGGCATCAATAATTTCTGGACGAGCAATGAGATAACCGAGTCTGGCGCCAGCGAACGCAAATGCCTTACTCATGGTGCGAACAACGACGACGTTATTCAATTCTTCGATCAACGTAACAGCCGAGAGTTCATCCGAAAATTCGGCATATGCCTCATCAACAATGAGCAAGCCATGTACTTCTGCAGTGGCAATCGAAAGCTTCTTAATATCGCCAATTGTCAGCTTAGTCCCGGTTGGATTATTGGGAGTGGTTATGAATACCAGTCCAGGTTTTGCGCTTCCGATTAAGGCAACGGCCTTGGCTACATCCAGAGTGAAATCTGGGTTGCGCTCCCCCGCAAACCACTGCACACCGGTTACTTGTGCAATTAATGGGTGCACAGAATAAGAAGGAAGAAATCCCAATGCTGGTCGCTCGCCGAGTGCGAGCATAAGTGTCTGCAGAATCTCATTACTCCCATTTGCAGCCCAAATATTGGCTGAGGTAAAACTAGTTTTCGAAGAATGGTTGATGTAATCAGAAAGAAGGCTGCGGAGACGAAGTGCATCACGATCTGGATAGCGATTGAGGTGGGTCAGCACCTCCGGCAATTTCGCAAGCATGGCATCGACAACCGAGGCAGGAAGATCAAATGGATTTTCATTTGTATTGAGACTTAATACATTTGGAATTTGTGGAGCGCCGTACGGCGAGAGTGAGCGCAATGAAGTTCGAAGTGGTAGCCACTTTGGCCACGAAGTACTCATTACTTTTCGCCTTCTAGGCGAGCACTCATCGCTTCACCGTGCGCCGGCAAATCTTCCGAGTTGGCGAGAGTAATTACATTATTTGCGATATCGCGGAAGGCAGCTTCGTCATATTTAATAAAGGAAACTCCCTTAAGGAAACTCTGGACGGAGAGACCGCTGGAGTGACAGGCGCAGCCACCAGTAGGAAGAACGTGGTTGGAACCAGCCGAATAGTCACCGAGTGAAACAGGCGTAAAACGTCCAAGAAAAACCGCGCCAGCATTGCGAATAGACGCTGCCGTGCGTTCAGGGTTTTGGGTAACTAGTTCAAGGTGCTCTGCTGCATATGCATTAACAACATCAATGCCTTGTGCTTCATCGTCAACAAGAACAATGGCGGATTGAATTCCAGTGAGTGCTTCGCGAATTCGTTCGTGGTGCTTGGTCCCGGCGACTCGAATATTTACTTCTCGCACAACGTCTTCGGCCAACTTCTGTGATGGGGTAACAAGAACAGCCGCAGCGATGACATCGTGTTCGGCCTGACTAATGAGGTCTGCTGCAACTTCTCGAGCAACGGCCGAGTCATCAGCTAAGACAGCGATCTCGGTAGGGCCGGCTTCGGAATCAATTCCAATCAGACCACGCAATGCGCGCTTTGCAGCTGCGACATAAATATTTCCTGGGCCGGTGACCATATCTGCGCGTTCGCACACTCCTGGTACGCCGTAGGCAAACATCGCCACCGCTTGAGCACCACCGATTGCATACACCTCAGTTATTCCGAGAAGTGCACATGTCGCAAGAATTGTCTTATTGGGCAATCCATTGTTATCAATCTGCGGCGGTGACGCCACGGCGATGCTGGGCACTTGTGCAATCTGCGCCGGGACAACGTTCATGATGACCGAGCTTGGATAGACCGCACGACCACCTGGCACATACAGCCCAACGCGATCTACCGGTATCCAACGGTGGGTTACTTCTCCCCCGTCAACCACCAGCGTCTTCTTTTCCGTACGTGATTGATCAGAGTGCACTCGCTTAATGCGAACAATTGCTTCTTCTAGCGCATCGCGCACTGCTGAATCGAGTGATGCGAGTGCCTTAGTAATTTCTTCTGCGGGAACTCGAATGGATTGAGGTCTAACGCCATCAAATTTTTCGCCTAAATCTAAGAGATCACTTTCGCTTGCCGTGGCAACTGTCGCCAGAATTGGCTCAATTGCCTTCATCGCGGTATCGATATCTAAGGATGCGCGTGGCAGCTCGTTGCGATATTGGGATTTTGTGAGAGCGCGACCGCGTAGATCTACGAGGCGGATCTCAATCGGTTTCACTCGCTAATTCTAGAGCAATGGGAAGCTGGCAGGCGCCTGATTAATGGCACTGCTGGTTAAGAGACAAGGCAGTCCGGGCCAAGAACAGACTTGAGATCTGCACTCAAACTTGGTGATGAAGTGACTTTGAGCGCTTCATCAATCTTGAGGACTAATACTTTTTCGCCATCGGCAATTCGCAGATTTACTTCTCGCTTACCAGGATGTGAGCGAAGGATTTCCTTGATTCGCTCGACGACAGGCGGCGTACAGCGAGACTGATCAAGATGAATCATCAGGGGTCCAGTAGGTCCCATGCTGATATCGGGCAGCGATACATCGAGAGCCGAAATCTTCACTTGCTCTTCCCGCTTATCGACTCGGCCTCTGACCACAACGACGCGATCATCAATCAAGCTCATCGCATGTTTGGCATAAGAGTTGGCATAGAACATCACATCTACTGCGCCTTCCAAATCTTCGACGGTCACAATCGCCCACGAAGAACCAGTCTTAGAGACCTTGCGCTGAATCTGGGTAATTAATCCACCAATAGAAACTATTTGATCATGTCCGACCGAGTCATCGGAAATCTGACTAATCGGCATATCCACTGCGGCACGCAAAACATGTTCTACGCCCAGCAATGGATGGTCAGAGACATAGAGGCCAAGCATCTCTCGCTCGTAACTCAGCAACAGTGCTTTCTCCCACTCTTGCGCAGGAATACTTAGCTCGACGCCGCCGATAGAACTAGTGGCTTCACCGGTTTCTGATCCAAAGAGATCGAATTGGCCAATCGCTTCGGCTCGCTTGCTTTCGGCAACTGCTTCAATCGCTTCAAGATAAATGAGGGTGAGGCCTTTTCGTGGGTGGCCGAGTGAATCAAATGCTCCGCCCTTAATTAAAGATTCGATGGTCTTCTTATTGCAGACGATCGGGTCAACCTTTGCTAAGAAATCGCCAAAGGAGGCATACCTTCCCTTATCTGCTCTGCGCGCGACAATCGAGGCAACAACATTCTCGCCAACATTTCGAATTGCAGTTAAACCGAAGCGAATATCGACTCCGAGCGGGGTGTAATCCGAACCAGATTCATTGACATCAGGTGAGAGCACCTTGATGCCCATGCGACGACATTCATTGAGATAGAGCGCACTCTTATCTTTATCATCGCGAACACTAGTTAAAAGCGCTGCCATATATTCGGTTGGATAATTAGCTTTGAGATAAGCAGTCCAGTAGCTCACCAATCCATAACCAGCACTGTGTGCGCGGTTAAAGGCGTAGTCAGAGAATGGAATCAATGTTTCCCAGAGCTTGGCAATGGCAGCCGTAGAAAAGCCGTTATCCTGCATACCCTTTTCGAAATTTACATATTCCTTATCGAGAATATCTTTATTCTTCTTTCCCATCGCTTTACGTAAGAGATCTGCGCGGCCGAGACTAAATCCAGCTAGTTTCTGTGCGATAGCCATTACTTGTTCTTGATAAACAATGAGGCCGTAGGTATCTCCCAAAATATCGGAGAGCGCCTCGGTTAATTCAGGATGAATAGATTCCACTGGCTTACGCATATTTTTACGATCGGCGTAATCAGTGTGCGCGTTCACACCCATGGGACCGGGGCGATAGAGCGCAATCACTGCAGAGATATCCTCAAAGGAATCTGGAATCATCTGCCGCAATAGCCCGCGCATTGGCCCGCCATCAAGTTGGAAGACGCCCAAGGTATCTCCGCGGCCAAGAAGTTCGTATGTCTTTGGATCGTCGAGAGTCAGTGTTGCTAGATCAACATCGACGCCCTTATTCGCCTTGATATTAAGTAGCGCATCATCCAAGACGGAGAGATTTCGCAGACCCAAAAAGTCCATCTTGAGTAGGCCAATGGATTCACATGCGCCCATATCAAACTGGGTAATAATTGCGCCATCAGCTTCTCGGCGATGAATCGGAATTACTTCAAGCAATGGGAAGCGAGACAAGATAACTCCCGCTGCATGTACGCCCCATTGACGCTTTAGGCCCTCAAGTCCTAATGCGGTATCAACAATTTTTTTACAATCAGTATCGGTATCGTAGAGAGTGCGGAATTCACCGGCCTCGCCATAGCGATCATTCTTACTATCAAAAACTCCTGCCAAGGTAATGTCCTTGCCCATGACTGAAGGCGGAAGCGCTTTCGTGAGCTTGTCGCCGATTACATATGGGTAGCCAAGTACGCGTGTGGAATCTTTAAGTGCTTGCTTGGACTTAATGGTTCCGTAAGTAATGATTTGCGCAACTCGATCTTCGCCGTACTTCTCGGTTGCGTATGCAATCATTTCGGAGCGACGACGTTCATCGAAATCCAAATCGATATCTGGCATCGAGATACGTTCTGGATTGAGGAAGCGCTCGAACAAGAGACCATGCTTGATGGGATCGAGTTGGGTAATTCCCAGTACATAGGAAACCAATGAACCAGCCGCTGAACCACGTCCTGGGCCGACTCGAATTCCCACTTCGCGCGCATGCTCGCAGAGATCAGCGACAACGAGGAAGTAGCCAGGGAAACCCATTTTGATCATGACATCTAATTCAAAATCTAACCGCTCTTGATACTCGGTGGGGATATTTCCGCCCATGCGCGAGGCAAGGCCTTTATTGGAAAGTGCACGTAGCCACGAATCTTCAGTCTCGCCCTTGGGGACAGTGAACTCGGGCATTAAGTTTTCATTTTCGCGCATTGTGACATTGCAGCGTTCCGCAATAAGAAGGGTGTTATTGCAACTTTCTGGAATCTCTCCAAAGAGGGTGCGCATTTGCGCAGCGCTCTTTAAATAAAACTCATCGTTATCAAATTTAAAGCGCTTGGGATCAGCCATGGTCGAGCCGGATTGCACGCAGAGAAGGGCTTCGTGCGCGCCAGCATCTTCATGCTTGGTGTAGTGAAGATCGTTGGTGGCCAGAAGTGGCAGCTTGAGATCTTTGCCGAGTTTGAGCAGATCGGCTTTCACTCGAGTTTCAATCTCGATGCCATGATCCATAATTTCAAGGAAGAAATTCTCGGCTCCGAAAATATCTCGAAGATCGCTAGCAGCCGCCTTCGCTTCTCGATAGGCGCCCATCCGCAGTCGAGTCTGCACTTCTCCACCTGGGCAACCAGTGGTGGCGATAATTCCCTTGGCATATTTGGAAAGTAGTTCACGATCCATACGAGGCTTGTAGTAATAACCTTCTAGCGATGCGAGCGAAGCGAGTTTAAAAAGATTCGCCAGACCATCATTATTTTCAGCGAGCAATGTCATATGCGTATAGGCGCCACCGCCCGAGACATCATCTTCGCCACCATCGGCCCATTTCACGCGCCGCTTCTCGAAGCGAGATTCGGGAGCTACGTAAGCTTCGATACCAATGATGGGCTTGACGCCAGCCTTCTTCGCTTTCTTGTAAAAATCATATGCACCAAAGACGTTGCCGTGATCGGTCATTGCGATAGCCGGCATTCCTTGCGCTGCTACTTCATCAACGAGTTCCTGAACTCGCGCTGCACCATCGAGCATTGAATATTCCGTATGCACATGCAAGTGCACGAAATTTTCAGCTGCGTTGGTGGCGAGGGCTTCGGCGGACATCTATGGGAGATTACTACTGCGGAACTATTGCTGCGGAGTGTCGTTCAAAATTTCGAGAGAGCGTGTCAGGTCTGCTGGATACTCCGTCTCAAAACTCACCTCTTTACCCGTGGCTGGGTGAAGGAAAGAGAGCTTGCGCGCATGCAGCCATGGGCGCCGGATTTCTAGCCGGTCTGAAATGGTGTGGTCAGCGCCATATGTCACATCGCCAACGAGCGGGTGGCGCAGCGCCGAGAAGTGGACGCGAATTTGATGAGTGCGGCCAGTCTCCAATTCAATCTCTAGAAGTGAGACCGCCGGGAAATATTCCAATGCTTTGTAGTGAGTGATGCTCGGTTTGCCATCTGCTACCACTGCAAATCGATAATCCTCACGGGGATGGCGATCAATCGGCGCATCAATAGTTCCTTCAGAAGGATCCATATGTCCTTGGACGAGTGCGTGGTAAATCTTGTGAACTGTGCGATCCCGAAATTGTTGTTTGAGATTGCTATACGAATTTTCATTCTTAGCGACAACCATGAGGCCAGTGGTTCCAACGTCCAAGCGATGAACTACGCCTTGGCGCTCTGCTGCCCCGCTAGTCGAGACTTGATAACCCGCGGCGACAATTGCGCCAATGACGGTTGGTCCAGTCCAGCCGGGACTGGGATGTGCTGCAATGCCTGCAGGCTTATCGATCACAATGACATCTTCGTCATCATAAATAACTTTTAAGCCATCAATGGGTGTTGGTTGAAGTGATGGTGGCGCTTTCGGTGCCGGCATCAGAATTTCAATATATTGATTACTAGAAACTTTCTCGGATTTGGCAAGTGGTTTTCCATAAGCAGTTACTTCGCCAGCTTCAATCAGTGCAACAACTGCCGAGCGAGATAACCCCAACAAGCGGGCAAGCGCGGCATCTAACCGTTCATCATTGAGTCCCTCAGGGATGAGTACGACTTTGCTTTCGCGACCTTCGGTACTCATAGCGTCCTATCGTTGGGCCCAGATATGGGTTTAATATTTCGAGAACTCAAGATAATGATGAGCCCTGCACCGAGAACAATAGAGGTATCGGCGAGATTAAATGTGGGCCAGTGCGGCAACTTGATCCAATCAACGACCTCACCTTGAAGCGCGCTGGGCGCGCGAAAGATTCGATCGGCCAAGTTTCCAAAAATTCCACCGAGGACCAAACCCAATGCAAAGGCCCATCCGGGCGAACTGAGTTTCTTGCCGATATAAAGAATGAATCCCGCGATAACGACGGCAAAGAGGGTAAGAAAAATGGTCCGTGAATTAGCCACACTAAAAGCTGCGCCTGAGTTGAAGGTCAGATCAAATTGAAGAAAGGTGCCAAAAATTTGCTTGGGCTCATTGCCCAGATAAGCAATCGCCAATGTTTTGGAGATGAGATCGAGCGCGAAGGCCGAGAGCGCAGTCAGCGCTAGCCGACGACGAATCGCTAGATTCAGCGACGCTCTTCTTTCTGCTTGCAGACCATACAGAGAGTTGCGCGAGGAAATACTTGGAGGCGGGCCTTGCCGACCGAGTTTCCGCATTCTTCGCAGCGACCGTAAATCTTGTTATCGATTCGCTCTAGCGCACGTTCAGTTTGAAGAACCATATCGCGGGCGTTGTAGACCAATGACATCTCATGTTCGCGTTCAAAAGTCTTAGTACCGGCATCTGCTTGATCATCGCCCGCACCCACACCAGCAGAACTAATGAGATCTTCCATCTCGCTTTCGGCTTCGGCGAGTTCGGCGCGAAGGCGAATCAAATCCTTGGAGAGTTCAGCGCGAACTGCTTTTAATTCTGCAGCAGTCCATGGATCTTCGCCATCTGTAACAACAAGTGGTGCTGGAGCTGCCTTAATTGGCTTGAGACCAGCGCCCTTCTTTGTTGTCTTAGTAGGGCGTGGCGGTGGGGTCATGACTAAGCGACGCTCTTCAACAACGACCTCTGGGCCATTATTTACTTCGCGGGGCGTAACGGTAATAGTGGTTGAATCACCAGTGGTTGTCTGCTGCAACTTAGCTGGAAATGGTTTTCCGGGCGCGCGCTTCTTCGCCAATTGTGGCTTCACAATATTTGGAGAGCGAGTCTTGGCAGGTGCCGCCTTCTTGGCCGGGGCCTTCTTTACTGCTGCTTTCTTCGCTGGTGCTTTTTTGGCAACTTTTTTAGCAGGTGCTTTCTTCGCTGGCGCCTTCTTAGCTACCTTTTTTGCGGGGCTCTTGGCCGGGGCTTTTTTGGCAGGCTTAGCTGCGCTCTTCACCTTAGTAATTTTCTTTACCAGTTTCTTAATGGCCACGGGACCCTCATATTCATGATGTACAGCAATTACCCTGCGGCGCAAAGGTTAGAACCTGGCGAAGCTAAACACCAACTTTGCCGCGCTAGACTGACGCCTCAATTGTTCGCAAGAGAGTCACCCGAGAGAGGCAGGAGCGTAAATGAGCAAAAATTCAGCCTCCATCGCAAACCTCTCCCCACAGATTGACCTCCCTGGCGTCGAACATCAGATTCTGACCTTCTGGGAGACGCAAGAGATTTTCGCAAAATCTGTATCGGCTCGAGATGGCGCCCCTAACTGGACCTTCTACGAAGGCCCACCTACTGCCAATGGCATGCCGGGAACACACCATATTGAAGCCCGCGTTTTTAAAGATCTCTTCCCTCGTTATCAAACGATGAAGGGCAATCAAGTTATTCGTAAGGCCGGCTGGGATTGCCATGGCCTTCCCGTTGAAATCGCAGTAGAGAAAGAACTTGGCTTTAGTGGCAAGGGCGATATCGAAAAATTTGGAATCGCAGCATTTAACGATAAATGTCGCGAATCAGTACAACGTCACGTTGATGCATTTACTGGCATGACTCGTCGCATGGGTTTCTGGGTTGATTTTGATGAGGCCTACTGGACGATGTCGAGCGAATATGTGGAGAGCGTCTGGTGGTCGCTGCAGCAAATTTGGAAGAAGGGTTTGCTCGCGCAAGATCATCGCGTTGCACCATATTGCCCTCGCTGCGGCACCGGTCTTTCCGACCACGAACTCGCGCAAGGCTACGAAACCGTTACCGATCCATCTGTTTATGTCCGCTTCCCCGCAACTTCCGGAAAGCTAGCCGAACTCGGCGCCACGCTCCTTGTCTGGACCACAACTCCATGGACCCTGGTCTCAAACACCGCAGTTGCCGTAAACCCCAAGGTGACGTATCAAGTTATTGAAGCGACCATCGATGAGAAGACTGAGCGATTTGTTGTAGCCGAAAATCTTGCTCATATTCTGGGTGAAGAGCGCACCGTCATAGCATCATTTTCTGGCGCCGAACTTGAGCGCACTACATATTCACGTCCCTTTGATTTAATCGAAATTCCAGATGCCCACTTCATCGTTCTCGCTGATTACGTCACAGTGGAAGATGGAACTGGACTCGTTCATCAAGCTCCTGCCTTTGGCGCCGATGACTTACAAGTCTGTCGCTCGTACAACCTCCCGGTCGTCAATCCAGTTGCGCCAGATGGAACCTTCCTTTCAGATGTCGCGATGGTGGGCGGCATGTTCTTCAAGGATGCCGATAAGCCGTTGATTAAGGATCTCAAAGCGCGCGGATTAATGTTTAAGCACACGCAATACGAGCACTCCTATCCGCACTGCTGGCGTTGCCACACCGTACTTATCTATTACGCGCAACCTTCTTGGTATATCAAGACCACTCAGATTAAAGATGCACTCCTTCGCGAAAATCAGAAGACTAATTGGCATCCAGAAACAATTAAGACCGGCCGCTATGGCGACTGGCTCACCAACAATATTGACTGGGCTGTCTCACGCAACCGATATTGGGGTACTCCCCTTCCGATTTGGCGCTGCGAGAATAAGCACGAAATCTGTATCGGCTCATTGGCCGAACTCGGCTCACTCTCTGGCCAAGTACTTGCTGGTACTGATCCGCACCGACCATTTGTCGATGACATTACTTTTGCCTGCAGCGAATGCGCCTCCACCATGGTGCGCGTTCCAGAAGTGATTGATTGCTGGTACGACTCCGGCTCCATGCCATTTGCGCAATGGGGATACCCACATAAAGCAGGTTCGGTCGAGAAATTTAAGAACGCCTACCCGGCTGATTTCATTGCCGAAGCCATTGATCAAACTCGTGGTTGGTTCTATACGCTCATGACTATTGGAACTCTGGTCTTCGACCAAAGCTCCTACGAAACCGTCCTCTGCCTCGGACATATCTTGGATAAAGATGGTCGCAAGATGTCTAAGCATTTAGGCAACGTGCTCGAGCCAGTTGCCCTCATGGATCAACATGGCGCTGATGCCGTTCGTTGGTACATGCTCGCTGCTGGTTCACCATGGAGCGCACGCCGGGTTGGCCACGATGCCATCTCTGATGTTGTTCGCAAGACACTTTTAACCTATTGGAACACAGTCTCCTTCTTTACTCTTTACGCCAACGCCTCAGATTTCACAGTAGGTGCGGCCACGGCAGAACTTACAACTTTGGACCGCTGGATTATCTCCGAGCTCAATACTCTTACCGCCGGAGTCGATGCCGCATATGCATCGTATGACTCACAAGATGCGGGGCGCCTGATTGCGAAATTTATCGATGATCTTTCTAATTGGTATGTACGCCGCTCTCGCCGCCGCTTCTGGGATGGCGATGTTGCCGCGCTGAATACGCTTTACCGCGCACTCAAGCAACTCACTCTATTAATGGCGCCGATGGTTCCCTTCATCACCGAACATGTCTGGCAAGAATTGGTTCGTGTTGCAGAGCCCAACGAAAAGCTTTCGGTTCACCTAGCTGATTTCCCAATCAGCATTGCTGCGGAAGTTGATCTTCCACTCTCTCATTCCGTACAACTCTCACGCCGCCTGGTTGAACTCGGTCGATCTGCGCGAGCTGAATCAAAGATTAAAATTCGCCAACCACTTAGTCGTGCACTTGTTGCAGCACAAGGCTGGGCAACTATGGATACTGAAATTCGTTCTCATATTGCCGACGAGCTCAATGTGCTCTCGCTCGATGACATTTCGGTGGCAGGCGCAGATTTAGTAAGCGTCTCCATCAAGGCCAACTTCAAGAGCATCGGCGCTCGTTATGGTGGAGATGTTCAACCTATCTCCCAGGCCATCGCCGCCGCAGATGCCGCCACACTCGTTACCAGCGTTCGCGCTAATACCAGCACCGCCCTCTCGTACGGCGAGGGAAAGAGCGCTGAGATCACTCTCGAAGATTTAGTCATCACCGAAACCCCGAAAGCCGGTTGGACTGTTGCTTCTCATGCTGGCGAGAGTCTTGCGCTCGATTTAGCGCTCACGCCAGATCTCATTGAGGCCGGTCTAGTACGCGAAGTTATTCGCTGTATCCAAGAAGAGCGCAAGCAAGCTGGCTTTGAGATTAGCGATCGCATTCATGTCACCTGGTCTGCTCCAGAAAATATTGCAAACGCACTTAGTAAGAATGAAGCAGACATTGCTGAAGAAGTTCTTGCCCTTGGCTTCACTTTTATTGCCGACAGGAGCGATGAGAAATCTGAGGCTCGAGAAGTTGCGCTCTGGTTAGAGCTTTCCAAAGCTTAAAGAAGCAGGACTAGTCTTCCTAAAAATTGAGCGGCAACCAAAATAACGATAAAGCTCAAATCTAAACTCACTGGACCAATTCGAAGCGGTGGAATATAGCGACGGGCAAATCTCATGATGGGATCAGTCATTGCATAGATAAATTCAGCAAGTGCGAGCACGATTCCTCGAGGGCGCCATTGCGGTGCAAACATTCGAGCGTAATCAAGAATAACGCGAGCAAAGAGAACAAGAAGGAAGAGTTGGATTACTGAATACAGTAAGCCACCTATTGCAGCCATGACTTATCAGCTCTGGTTGAAGAAGCTTGCTTGCGCAGCAGCTGATTTATCTTCGTTGCTTACTGCGACATTTTGTGGAGTAAGCAAGAAAACCTTTGAAGTCACTCGCTCGATACTTCCGTAGTGACCAAAAACTAGTCCAGATGCGAAATCTACTAAGCGCTTGCATTCACTCTCGTCTACATCGCTGAGGTTCATAATGACCGGTTGGCCATTGCGATATGCCTCGCCAATGCTACGAACATCGCTATAGATACGTGGGTGGATAGTGATGATGCGATCCATGGTTGCGGCAACTGGCACAACAGCTGGACGAGAAATAGAAGAAGAGACAGGAGTGACCCCTGCTGATGTTGGGTTTGCTGGACGCATGTAGGAAGGAAGTGATTCAGAAGATGCAGTGTTAGAGGAGAGTGCGCGGAAGCCGCGGCGTGGCTCTTGCTCTACTACTTCTTGAATTTCGTTCTCTAGATCCTCGTCATCAACCAGGCCTAGATACTTGGTCATCTTCTTAAATGCGTTAGTCATGGTTAAATCTTAAAGGAGGGGTTAGCGCGAGCCGAGGATTGAGCTACCTACTCGGATATGTGTCGCTCCTGCAGAAATAGCCGCCTCAAAGTCGCCACTCATGCCCGCCGAAATTGCGGAAAGTTGCGGCCATTTCTTGCGCACTTCCTGAAAAATCGAGGTTAATTGCTGGAAGGCAGGAAGTGCCTCTACTCCCAGTGGCGCCACTGCCATTACACCCACCACATTTAATTTCATGCGACCGATAACTTCCTCAAGGAATTCTGAGAGAAGATCCGGGTCGACTCCCCCTCGGTCTTCCCGCAATTTATCTTCCAGTGCCACTTGAATCAGAACTCGCGCATTCGTTCCCAGCTCGGAGAGCTTTTGCGCATGCTTTCTATCATCGAGTGAGTGAATGACATCGGCCCAGGTTGAGATTGATTTCAACTTGTTGCTTTGAATCTGACCCTGAAAATGCCAGATGGAATCACTGGGCAACTGCGGTGCTTTCACGCTGCCTTCTTGGTCACGGTTCTCGCCGAAATTGCGAACACCTAATGAATAGAGCGCCTGAATATCTTCGACCGGAAAAGTCTTGGTTACCACCACCAACGTAATTTCATCTTCACTCCGACCGGCTGAAAGCGCGGCTGCTCTTACTCGCTCTTGCACAGAGCGGAGATTGGCGGAGAGTTCTGGCAGGCGATTGTCGGAGGTGGTCATAATGAAATTATCCCTGCCATGCGTCCGGTAGTTGGCGATTGACGATACGAATAATGATGTGGGCTTTCCACGCTGCAGATCTCAAAATTTTCAACGGCAACCCCCAATGACTCCAACTGACTCTGCGCAGCTCGAGGCAGGTTGAGCGAGTGTTGAACATCGGTGGTGGCAGCCTGGGGATGTATCGCAATAACTTCGCGGTACATCTCTATTGATACTTCGTAGCAATCGCCACAAATTGCTGGACCAATCCATGAGCGCAGTCGTGCTTCTCCGCGATTTTTTAACTCCGAAATCACCTTGGGAATAATTCCTGAAACCAAGCCTTTACGTCCCACGTGAACTGCTGCGATGTAACGCTCCCCTTCGATAAGTAACGGGATGCAATCTGCGGTGAGAACAGCTAAGCCAATTGATTTGCTCTGGGTGATGATGGCATCTGCAGTAATAATCCCAGAACTCTCGCTATCGACTTCCACGAGCTCATTTCCATGAACTTGATTCATAAAGATGATTTTTTTGAGCGATAAGTACTTGGTGATAGCCGCTCGATTATGTGCAACCGAAGCAAGATCATCGCCAACATGATCGCCCAAGTTAAGCGATGAGTATGGTGGCGTAGAAACTCCGCCGTCGATCGAGGTAAATAGATAGCGGGCCATGAAGATTTACTTCATGAAGTCAGGAATATCTATCTCATCCTCTACGACAAGTTCCTCAAAGGTGATCCGCTTGCGACCAGGAGCTGCCGGCGCATCGCCAGTTGGAATATCGAGTGCAACTGAAAGCGGATCTCCAGCCGCAACTGGATCTGCATTTCCGTGAAGAGTCGACGCATCAATGACTGGAACTGAGATGCGCTTTGGCGCTCCGCCATCAAAACCAGCAGCGATAACGGTTACACGTACCTCATCGCCTAGCGCATCATCAATAACAGTTCCGACGATGATATTTGCATCTGGGTGAACTGATTGGTGAACCAATTCTGCTGCTTCGCTAATTTCAAAGAGTCCAATATCTGAACCACCAGCGATAGAGAGAAGCACGCCATGTGCGCCGTCGATCGATGCCTCAAGAAGAGGACTGGAGATAGCAAGTTCAGCCGCGCGAGTTGCACGAGCTTCGCCGCGAGCAGAACCAATTCCCATGAGCGCCGAACCCGCACCAGCCATCACGCTTTTCACATCTGCAAAGTCAAGGTTGATCAGACCTGGTGTTGTAATCAAATCAGTTATGCCTTGCACGCCAGAGAGGAGGACTGCATCAGCGCTCTTGAATGCTTCAATCTGACTGATGGAGCGATCGGAGATGGCAAGGAGACGATCATTAGGAATAACAATGAGGGTATCGACAACTTCACGAAGCGCATCGATTCCAACTTCTGCTTGCGATGAACGACGCTTACCTTCGAAAGAGAAAGGACGAGTTACAACACCAACAGTGAGTGCGCCGAGATCCATTGCAATTTTCGCAACGATAGGAGCGCCACCCGTTCCGGTTCCGCCGCCTTCACCTGCGGTAACAAAAACCATATCTGCACCGCGAAGTAGTTCTTCAATTTCATCTGCAGAATCTTCTGCTGCTTGACGACCAATATCTGGAGCGGCACCTGCACCAAGTCCACGAGTAACTTTCTTTCCAATATCTAATTTCACATCAGCATCACTCATGATGAGTTGTTGTGAATCGGTATTAATCGCGATGAACTCAACACCTTTAAGACCCGCTTCAATCATTCGATTGATTGCATTTACTCCGCCGCCGCCGACGCCGACAACTTTGATAACTGCTAAGTAGTTCTGTGGTGTTGCCACGATCTGCCTCTTCCTTGTACCTAAATCTCAACTTGAGAGTTAAGGTTTCTCACTCTGTGGTTGGCAAAACTATGCGCTGCACTATGCACAAGCAACAACCGACACGATTAACTCATTTTTTCTTCACGGTGCATTCCGTTGATGAAAAAATGAAAGAAGTGCGAGGAAGATTTAGCGAGTTATTGGCGCAAGTGGTTCTGAGAGATCAAAGTTATTGTGCTGAGCATTTTCTGGGCGAAGCAGAAGCGCCCGTAATACTTTGACTTTCAGGGGCAGATCGCGCACCCCGCCCCAATTGATAGTAATGATTTTCGCAGACGGTACCGAGATAGCTGCCTTCATCACAATTCGGTCTTGACTATTCACCCAGAGATTTTGCATCTGCGCCAGAAGGTCAGCTGGCATTTCAGCCACCCAACTTGCGGCAACGATGCGCAGCTCTGGCGTGGAGTGTGTAAAGGCGATGGTGGGTAGGTTGGTAAAAGCGCTTGGAGTGGTGAATATATTTCCGAGTGCGTCGAAGTATTTGATACTCCCATCGCCATCGAGGTATGAGGCAACAGGGATTCGCTCAATCACGCGAATACTGACTGAACCCTTTAACCAATTTCGGGAAATTTCACTCGATTTAATCCAGCCAGATTGCAGAGCAATTCGATCAATAGCGCGCACATCTACTCGAGCCAGGGGCATCCCGGTGCGCAACTCTATGTGAGCGCTCTGGAGGGTGTTCGTGAGCACGCTGCTTTGTTGAGTGCCACTAATGGCGATTGTTTTGACTGAAAATATCTTTGACCAACCAAGTCCATACACTGCGCCAACAATTAGCAGCAGAATCGCAAAGCTGCGAATCAGCCGTGCAACTCTTTTTTTATGGAGCGCCATTAACTATCTGAATATTTCTCAACAAGCGAGGTGAGAATTACTGGCGCTAGCGAGTTAACGTCGCCCGCCCCTAACGTGAGAACTACATCGCCGGGTTGCGCGATTTCTAAAATGTTCTCGACGATTTGAATCATGGATGGCTCGAAGGTGGACTGAGCTGGGTTCATCAAGGAGGCGATGTTGAGTGCACTTACTCCCGGGATGGGAGCCTCGCTCGCTGGATAAATTTCAAGGAGAAATATTCGGTCAGCGACGGAGAGCGCTTCAGCAAACTCTTTTGTAAAAGCCTTTGTGCGTGAATAACGATGTGGCTGGAAGATGGCAATTACTTTTCCGCTCCCGGCAAAGCGACGTGCGGTAGCGAGCGTGACCGCAACCTCCGTGGGGTGATGTCCGTAATCATCAATGACTCGAATGCCATGTGCGGTGCCCTTAATTTCAAATCTCCGTCGCGCACCCGTAAACGTAGCCAGTCCAGAAAGCAATGGCGCAAGCTCTCCGCCGAGTTCCAGCCCTGCGGCAAGTGCTGCCATCGCATTCATCACGTTGTGCTCGCCGGGAATGGCAAGTGTGAGTTCGCCTAATGTGCGGCCATTGTGGCTGATTCGGGCGCTACTTTGATTGGCGCCCAAGGTGAGATGAGAGAAGCTGTACTCCCCCTCTAGACCGTAACTAATAATTTTCAGATCGCTTCGAGTGACTCCAGCGAGGAGTTCGCGCACCCCTGGACTATCGGTGCAGGCAACCAGGAAGCCATCAGCGGCGATGGATTGCACAAACTCGTGAAAGACCGCCAGCACGGAGGCGTAATCCGGGAAATGATCGACGTGATCCCATTCCAGATTAGTAATGATTGCGCCAAAAGGTTTATAGGCCAGGAAGGATCCATCTGATTCATCTGCTTCTGCGATGAAACTCTTACCCGTACCTAAATGTGCATTTGTTCCAGCGCTATTAATCATGCCGCCGATGGCAAAGGAAGGGTCCATACCAGCGCTTTGCAGCGCAACTGTCAGCATTGATGTAGTTGTTGTCTTGCCGTGTGTTCCGGCAACTGCAACTGAGATTGATTCGCTCATTAAGAGCGCGAGGGCCTCGGCTCGGCCAAGAATAGTGATGCCTTGATTTTTCGCTGCTACTAGCTCTGGATTTTTTTCGTCGATTGCACTGGAGACAACAAGTAGATCGGCGTCGCCTAAATTGGCAGCAGCGTGGCCAACATAAATGTGAGCACCGAGCGCTTCAAGGCTGGTAAGCACCGAAGATTGTTTTGCATCTGATCCGGCAACGCGAACGCCTTGTGAGAGCATGATGCGAGCGATTCCACTCATGCCAGCGCCGCCCATGCCCACAAAGTGAACGGATTTTGTTCGTAAAACTGCGAGCGTCAACATCATGGGCGACTTCCACGGATGAGATCGAGCGCCATCTGACCAATTCGACTATCCGCATTTTCAATCTGATGCGAGCGAGGTGAATTGTTAAAGGCATGAGCGCTGGTGAGTGCCGCTTCGCAGTTCTTCTTTAACCAATCTAAAGTGAACTCCGAGTTCTTGCACATTGTCGCTGCACCATCATTGAGCAGATTCTCGGCATTTGCTTCTTGCTCACCATTTCCAATGGGAAGTGGGACGAGAATTGCGTACTTGTGGACCGCCTCAAGCTCGGCACACGTAACAGCGCCAGAACGGGCAACGACCAAATCCGCTGCTAAATACATATCGGCCATCTCGTAAATATAAGAGAGTGGACGATAATTTGTGGTTGCGACCGGGAGCGAGTTCTTCATCCCCACGGCATGAATAAATTGAATGCGATTAGCCTCAACCGAACGAGCGAATTCCTGCACTGCGGTATTCATGGAGGCCGATCCTTGTGATCCGCCAAAGACCAGCACTACTGGTAAATCTGGTGTGAAGCCGAGGGAGCGCAGAACCTCGGTTCTATGTGCTTTCAGTGAAGCAGAATCTTTATCCGCTAAGGCGTAAATGCTCTCTCGGATTGGCATGCCGGTTACGACTGCTGATTTCCAAGATGGATATTTCTGCGGAACTAGAGGGAAAGCCACTGCTACCGCTGAAGCGAAGCGAGCTCCGAGTTTGTTGCTCCACCCGGGAAGCGCATTCGCTTCGTGAATGATGATGGGGACGCGAGCCAGCTTGGCGGCCACGTATGCAGAGGCGCTGACATATCCGCCAAAACCGATGACCAGACATGCGCCTCTAACAATCCGGAGCGCCTGAAATAAACTGAAGAGGAACTTAAATGGAAATGCAAGAAGTGCAAACCCCACCGAACGAGGAAGTGGAACTTTCGTTATGCATCGAAGCGGAAACCCCGCTGCCGGAACTAATTCTTTTTCGATGCCGTGTTGAGTTCCAATAAATTCAATCGTGAGAGTTTCATCTTTTCGGGTGAGCCACTTCCCCACGGCCAGCGCTGGTTCTACATGTCCAGCAGTGCCACCGCCCACTAAAAGGACTTTCTTGATCGACTGCGGTTTAGCTCTGCTCACTTGCTCGCGCCTTCTTGTTGCGGGAGATGGCCGCTTTGACCGCTGGTTCTCGCCGTGCAACGTTGAGGACAAATGCTATTCCCAAATATGAGGCCCAGAGCGAGGAACCGCCGTAGGAGATGAAGGGAAGAGTGACGCCAATGACCGGCGCGATGCCAACATTAGTAAAGAGATTAATCAGAACTTGCAAGAGCAGCCAGACACCGATTCCAGTGACAGCGAATTTTTCAAAGAGATCCTTGGTATTAATTGCCACTCGAAAGATGGCATAGAGCAGAACGCCATAGGTCAAAACAACGAGCACAGTTCCCAGCAAGCCCATCTCTTCACCAATAACTGAGAAGATGAAGTCAGTATGTGCCTCAGCGAGGTTTGCCCACTTCTGACGGCTTGCACCAATTCCGACTCCAAAGAGACCGCCACTGGCCAGCCCCATTAAACCGTGGGCTGGTTGCCAGCCAGCAAACTTATAAATCGCTGGATCGAATGGATTACCAATTGCTTTAAAGCGAGCTAATCGATTTGAATTCGAGAGCGTTAACGCCGCTCCACCAATTGAGGCAAGTCCTAAGCCAATCCCAATATGTAGGTAGCGCATCCCGGAAACGAAGAGCATTCCCAGAATGATTCCCGCAACAACAGTTGCTGTGCCCAAATCCTTTTCTGCCAAAATCAGAGCCAAGATCACCGCAGATCCACCGCCAATAACAAAGGCGGGATTTCCAGCAAATCCAGCGGGGCGTTCTGTCGCCAAGAAGTACTTCTTTAATTGCAACGCACACCAGAGAATCAATGCCAACTTTGCAAATTCACTGGGTTGAATTGTGATGGGACCAATTCCAATCCAGTTGGAATTTCCATTGACTGAACGCTTCAGGCCAGGAACGAGTGCGAGCATGAGCGCGACTGCCCCAAGCGGGATTCCCTTCTTCGCAATTTTCAACCACAGGGCAGGGCGCATTTTCATACCAACATAGGCAAGGACTAACCCCGTCGCCATGAATCCCAATTGTTTAATAAAGATGGAATAGGTGGATCCATTTTGAGCAAAGGAACGAACTGCGGATGCAGAGAGAACCATCATGATGCCCAACCCCGAGAGCAGGCCTACCGTGGTCATAATGAGGAAGTAGCTCGCCTCGGGTTTTGAAAGAAAGTGAACATACTTAGCGGAAGCGTTCTTGGTCGCGCTAAATCGATTTCGCATCATGAATGTGCCCGCTTCACACTCGCCGCGAAGAAATCTCCCCGTTGCGCATAAGAAGTGAATTGATCCATCGAGGCACATGCTGGCGCTAATAAGACGGTGTCGCCAGGTTGCGCGACTTCCTTCGCCTTGGCTACGACGTCATCCATTAATTCTTGTGCAGTGCCAGTCTTATCGACGAGATGAACAGTGATATCTGGCGCGAACTCAGCAATTGCTTCCGCAATTAGTTCCCGATCTTCGCCAATCAAAATTGCCGATTGAACACGTGATGCCGCTCGCTTGATTAAGGAATCCATACGCGCGCCCTTGGCCAATCCCCCAGCAATCCATACAACTGATAGGTACGAACCTAACGCTGCAAGCGCCGCATGTGGATTAGTTGCTTTGGAATCATCAACCCAGGAAATTTCGTTCGCCTCAAGGACCAGTTCTAACCGATGGTGATCCGGTTTAAATTGCGCGAGCCCCTTTTTGATATCGGCATGCGAAATTCCCGTCGAGAGTGCCAGACCTGCAGCTGCCATTGCGTTCATAACGTTGTGTGGTACCGAAGGATTGATATCGACTAATTCTGCAATAATTTCGGCACTTTGAGCATCTGCACTAAAAGCTCGGTCAATCAAGAGGTTTTCAACAAGACCAATCTCGTTTTCGGCTGGCGTATCCAATCCAAAGAAAACTTTCTTTCCGTTCCAGGCTGAAGCTCGTAGCGCAACCTCGGGATCATTGAGATTGAGGATTCCTACTTGGGTGCGATGAAGCAGCGAGAGCTTGGTAGCTGCATAATTTTCAAATGAACCGTGCCAGTCAATGTGATCATCAGCAATATTGAGAATAGCTACAGATTCAAATTGGGCGGTTGTGCTCCATTCAATTTGAAACGAGGAAAGTTCGAGCGCAAGGAGATCAAATGGTTTCTCGTTCATCAGGGCTTCAATAACCGTAGTGCCCACATTTCCGCAGGCAATTCCATGAATATCAGCGGCGTGCAGAATGCTCTCCACCATTTGAACGGTGGTGGTCTTGCCATTGGTACCGGTCAGTGCAATCCACTTTTGGGCAGGCGCTATCTCTTCCTTAATTTTCCAAGCGAAATCAATTTCACCGAGAATCGAAACTCCGGCGGTTTTTAACGCTTCAATCGCAGGATGAGAGAGCTTCCATCCTGGCGAGACAATCGCAAGATCAAAATTAGTTTCATTCAAACTAGAGATTACTTGTGCGCCAGCAGCGCTCTTTGCCTTTTCATCCAGAATCGTAATATCTGAGACACCGATGTGATTGAGATACTTGAGCAGCCCTTCACCGGTTACGCCCGCGCCAACAACAAGTACGCGTTGGGAGGGAAGTTCGGTAAGAAATGACATGGTTAGGAAACGACCCACTGCCCATAGAAGATTCCGAGTCCTGCAGCAACACTTAACCCAGCAATAATCCAGAAGCGAATCACAATGGTAACCTCACCCCAACCCAAGAGTTCAAAGTGATGTTGCAGCGGCGCCATGCGAAAGACGCGTTTGCCACCACTTGCTTTGAAATAAAGAGTTTGAATAATCACGGACAAGGTGATGATGACAAACAATCCGCCAAGAAGTGCGAGAAGAAGTTCAGTGCGAAGGGTGATGGCAAGCCCCGCAATGGCTCCACCAAGAGCGAGCGAACCAACATCTCCCATGAAGATTTTGGCAGGTGATGCATTCCACCAGAGGAATCCGGCACATGCACCCGCGAACGCTGCCGCTAAGAGCGCAATATCTAATGGATCGCGTACGACATAACAATTTCCTGATCCGGCATTGATATCTAAGCCACAGCTCTGCTTGAACTCCCACACCCCAATCATGATGAAGGCTAAGAATGTTGCGATTGATGCGCCGGAAGCTAAGCCATCTAGGCCATCAGTTAAATTAACGCCGTTGCTTGTGCCCAAAATAAGGAAGACGACCCATAGAACTACGAGCACTGCGCCCAATTTAATTGACGTTTCGCGCACGGTCGATAGGTGAAGTGAAATAGGAGTCAATCCATATCCATCGCGGAATTTCAACCCCGCAACTCCGAATGCAATTGCTACCGCTGCCTGACCTAGGAGCTTCTGCTTCGCGCGCAAACCGAGCGATTGTTTTCTTGAAACTTTCAGCCAATCATCCAACAGGCCAACGGTGCCAAGCCCCAGCACTAAGCCAAGTACGAGCAGACCAGATGCCGTCATTTTTTCACCAGTCAGAAGGTGAGCTAGGAGGTAAGCCAAGGTGGATGAAGCAATAAGGACAATGCCGCCCATGGTTGGGGTTCCGCGCTTTGTGTGATGAGTCTGTGGGCCGTCATCACGAATCATCTGGCCATAACCACGGCGAGCTAAGAGACGAATCAGGATGGGAGTAAAGAGGAAGCTGCTCAGAGTTGCGATAACTCCTGCAATTAATATTCCTTTCATTTACTCTCTCGCCTTCCATGCGCTCATAATCTGCTCCGCTAACTTCTCAAAACCTTCTGCGCGTGATGCCTTCACGAGGACTATGTCACCTGGGGCAAAGTGCTGAACAATGTCGAGAGTTTGCTCGATGTCAGAGAAATAATGTTCAACCATTTCTGACTGATCATCAATCTCTTGCAGATAATCTTTAGTCCCCACCGCGACTAAATGATCTACTCCGATATCAGAGGCCAGTCTGCCAATTGCGCTATGTTCGGCGACGGTGGACTCGCCGAGTTCGTGCATCTTGCCGAGAATCGCCCACGCCTCTCCCCCTCGCTCTTGTGCGAGCAAGACCAAGGTACGAAGTGCCGCTGCCACGCTCTCTGGATTGGCGTTATATGAATCATTAATCAGAAGTAGGTCGCCCTCTTCAATCAGAGCCATTCGCCACTTACTCGAAACTTCCGCCGTAGACAGCGCAGCGGCGATGGTCTCGAGCGAAATATTAAGTGCAGTTGCGGCAGCTGCTGCGCCAAGTGCATTCGCCACCTGATGCATTCCCAATAGTTGCAGCCCCACTGCTTGCCGACCTGCAGGTGTGACTAAATCAAAATGGGCTCGACCTTCGCGAATTTCGATATCGCCTGCGCGCACATCGCACTCGCTCTTTTCGCCAAAGTTAATAACCTGCAGTTTTAAGCCGTCGGCCATATGCGGCGTAAAAGGATCGTAACTGCCGAGCACTGCAACACTGTCATCAGAGAGGCCAGCGATTAATTCGGCTTTCGCTTCTGCAATATCAGCCTGGCTGCCGAATTCACCCAGGTGCGCTTTGCCCACTACAAGTACCAACCCCACATTGGGATTAGCAATCTCCATTAGATGTGCGATGTCGCCACGGTGACGTGCGCCCATTTCAACAACGCAATATCTGGTCTCTGGAGTGCAACGAAGAAGCGTGAGCGGTACACCGAGTTCGTTATTTAAGGAGCCCCGGTTAGCTACACACTGCCCATCGGCGCTCAGAATATGTTCAAGTAAATCTTTGGTCGTTGTCTTACCTTGCGAACCAGTAATAGCAACTACTTTGAGATCAGGTAGACGTTCGCGGAGGTGATGGGCAAGCATGGCAAGCGCCTTCGTAACATCAGGAACAATAATTGAAGGCACTCCTACATCACGAGTCACGAGCGCAAAATCTGCACCGCTCTCGATAGAGCTTTGTGCAAAGTCATGACCGTCTACATGCTCCCCAGGGAGAGCTGCAAAGAAAGTTCCAGGTTTTGCTTCGCGTGAATCAATGACAGCTTCGGATTGAATTTCCTGTTGCAGATTGGTGACATGCGAGAGAGTTCCATGAACAATTTCAGCAATTTGGGTGATTGTCATCGGAATCATTGGACACCACCAATGGCCTGGGCCAGTTCTAACCGATCGTCAAAGGGGGTTTTTACGCCGTTAACTTCTTGGCCACTTTCATGACCTTTGCCGAGAATGGCAACACAATCCCCTGGACCGGCTAGCGCAACTGCTTGCGCGATTGCGTTTCGACGGTCTAATTCAATGTGAGCGCTCTCCGGCAAATTCAGAGATGAAGTCATATCTTTCAAAATTTCAGCAGGGTCTTCGCTGCGCGGGTTATCGCTGGTAAAAATTGCGATATCACTTCCCGCAACCAAGGCACTTCCCATAAGCGGACGCTTAGTTTTATCGCGATCGCCGCCGCATCCCAGTACTGCAATTAACTTTCCAGATGTTGATGCGCGCAGTGTTTCTAGCACTCGAGCAACAGAATCAGGTGAATGTGCGAAATCCACTACCGCTGAAAATTCTTGGCCGAGTTCAATCTTCTCTAGCCGGCCAGCAATGCCACGAATTTCGGGCAGTCGAGCCGCGATAAGCAAGGGATCGACTCCACTCTCCACCGCCATGGCAATCGCCATGAGCGCATTATCCAGATTGTGGGCGCCGATAAGTGGCAGAAATCCTTCAATCAGAATTCCACCTGTGCCTCGAATCGCAATCTCAAAGCCAGCGGAGCCAAGATCGGCCCGAACATAATGCCAGGTCGCAGCAGTATTTAATCGAGAGAGCGTGACTACTGGAATCTCAGAGATATCGAGAAGTTTTTGACCGTGCAGATCATCAATATTGATAAATCCCAGGTCGGCAAATTCAAGCGTAAATAACTTTGCCTTTGCGGCGAAATAATCTGCCATTGTTTGATGAAAATCTAAGTGATCTTGGGAGAGATTGGTAAACCCGACAAGGGAAAAGCGAGTTCCCGATACCCGTCGTTGAACTAGCGAATGAGAGCTAACTTCCATCACGGTGTGAGTGACATGACGTTCCGCCATGACTGCAAGCGCACTTTGAAGATTGGTGGCTTCCGGCGTGGTGTGCGTTCCAGCGAAATGTTCGGAACCAACTTCAATTCCTAAGGTGCCGATACAACCGCTTTCGCGTCCAGCAAAACGCCACAGTTGAGAGAGAAGAGCCGCGGTCGTGGTTTTGCCATTGGTGCCAGTAATTCCGACAGTGACCATCGAGCGAGATGGATGAGAGTAAAACCACGACGCTAAATCACCGATAACCGATGAGAGGTGCGGCAGTTCAATGATGGGAAGAGCAATTTTGGAAAACTGAAATTTACCGTCGCTCAGAATTGCGACTGCGCCATTTTCTATCGCTTGCGCCGCAAATTCACCACCGTGGCGAGAACTACTTCCTACTCCCTGCACCGCGATAAATAAATCGCCAGCAAGAACTTCTCGGGAATTACTGGTTAATCCAGAAATATCGAGATTTGTATGCGTGCTTTCCAAGCCAAGAAATTTTTCAATCTCGGGTAACGATTTCTGGATCGGATTAAGTAGGCGCATTTTAGTTCTTTACACTCACGCTCTTTTTAAGTTCAGCTTCTGTCAATGCAAGTGGAGTTGGCTTTCCGCCAGTAGGTGCAACATGCTGTGATTGCAAAACAAAACTCATTACCTTTTTAAAGACAGGTCCGGCTATGACGCCGCCAAAGTGTTGCCCTTGCGGATTTTGGATAACCACACTGACAACATAGCGAGGAGCATCCGCTGGCGCATAGCCAATAAATGATGAGGTGTAACCGCGATAGCATCCGCAACTGGAATCTACGCGTTGAGCGGTTCCGGTTTTACCGGCAACGCGATAGCCGGGTATTGCAGCAGCTGGCGCAGTTCCTTGTTCGGAGACCACGCTTTCGAGCATCGTGCGAACGTTCGCAGCCGTTTCAGAACTAACAACTCGAGTCGTTGTTTGATTTTTGCTGGGTGAATAGTGACCACTGGGATCGATAGTTCCGGCAACAACGGTTGGAGTGACGCGGACTCCCCCATTTGCAATCGTTGCCATCACACTTGTCGCTTGCAGCGCAGTTACTGAATAACCTTGACCGAAGGCAATGGTGGGCGCGGATGAGTTTGACCAAGTATCGACGGGATGCAAAATTCCAGCGGATTCACCGGGTAAACCTGAGCCAGTATTACTTCCAATTCCAAATTTTTGGAGGTACTCGTAAAACTTTTGATTCTCCATCTTGGCGCCAATTTGAATAACGCCGATATTGCTCGAACGTGCAAGAATTCCAGCTGTAGTTAGATGTTCAGTGCCATGTCGTTCTGCATCATGAAAGACTCGCCCACCAGCTTTATAGGTGCCAGGGATGGTGTACACAGTCAGCGGGGTTGTTACTTTCTCATCTAATCCAGCAGCAATCGTGATCACTTTTCCGGTTGAGCCTGGTTCGTACACATCTTGAACTGCCGGATTGCGAATACTGTCGAGCGTAATTGTTTTGCGATTAGCGGGGTCAAAGGTGGGTGCCGAAGCCTGGGCCAGAATTTGGCCAGTCTTCGGATCCATCACAATGACAGTTCCTGATTTTGCATTTGCGCTCTTTACCGCCTGCGATATTGCATCTTGTGCCACCCATTGAATATCGCGGTCGATAGTGAGTTGAACTCCCGTGCCTGATTGCGCTGCAACTCGTACATTTGCGGAGCCAGGAATAATTGTTCCGGCACCATTTGCATATTCATAAACTCCATTAACACCGGACAATTTCTTGTTCATGCTGCTCTCAATGCCTGCCGCGCCAACACCAGCATCATTGATAAAGCCAATGAGAGAGGAGGCTAATTTTCCAGTGGGATACTCACGAACATAGCTGCGTTCGGAGAAGAAACCGACGACGCGTTTTGCTAACCCACCCTTCTCTTTCATGACCGCTGTGTTGTAATCAGTGAGAGTGGTCTGCAATTGTCGCCAGACCGCAGGAGCGGCATTCTTCTGGATGATTTGATATCGCTTACTTCCGGTATAGAGCGGGATTAACTCCGCCACCGTCATGCCGAGCACAGGAGAAGTGAGCTCGGCCGCTTTTTCTGGATCAACAATCATGGTCTGGTCAATAACAATCGTGAAAGCGGCGACACTTCGAGCCAGCTGAACTCCGTGTGCGTCAGTAATGATTCCGCGAGGTGCAAGGAGAACTGAGGTGTTTAATAGCTCATTCGTTGCGCGCGCTGATATCGAGGATGCATTGACGGCCTGCACATCGACTAGGCGAAGAATCAAAATGGAGAGTAGCGAGAATGTGATCGCCACAAGGAAGCGAATACGCTTATGAAACATTGAATGGTCAGTCATCAACGGGCTGCCTTAGAAATACTCTCACGAGAAAGCTGTGTCGCATCGATATATTGAATGCTCTTTGCCGGAATCATTCCTAGTCCGGTTGCTGCAGCGGCAAGGTTGCCTGGTGAAGCCTTACTCTCGGCAATCTTCAGTACCGCATCGCGCTGATCGTTAGTGATATTGGTCTGCAGCTTCAGTCTTTCTAATACAAAGGCATCAGAAGTCATCAGAGTATTGATGGCGAGAAGTGCGAGAACGTTAAACATAACAATTGCACCGAGAATAAGAATAAATCCACGTGAACTCGTACGCTTACCGGGAGCAACCTTAAGGTCAGGCAGGATGCGAAGGAATACTTTGCTGCCGCGAGCAATAACCGGATTAAGTACCGGCGTCTTTGGTTTACGAGTTTCAGGTACTAGGGCGAGCGGAGCGCGAGTATCTGTTGGTGGAAGAGTTGTAATTGCCATTATGCAGCCACTCTTTCGATGGCGCGCAGGCGCATGGAGGTGGCTCGAGGATTTTCAATTATTTCTGCATCGCTCGCGCTCTCGCTTCCGCGAATGACAAATGTATAACTTGCTGCTGAGTTAGGGAGATCTACCGGCAGACCTAACGGTGTGCCAGAAGTCGTAACTTCAGTAAAGGCCTTCTTCACAATTTTGTCTTCTAAAGATTGGTATGCCATAACGACCAGACGTCCGCCTATTGCAAGAGCGGAAATAGCCTGTGGCATCGCGCGAGTAAGTACTTCGAGTTCTTGATTTACTTCAATGCGCAGCGCCTGAAAAGTGCGCTTTGCGGGGTTGCCGCCAGTGCGTCTGGCGGGAGCCGGAATGCTCTCCTTCACAATTTCTGCTAAATCTTTAGTGGTATTCAACGCTCCTGCTTCGCGAGCCTTAATGATGTTATCTGCAATGCGAGGAGCAAATTTCTCTTCGCCATACATACGAATAATATGAATGAGATCTGAGCGGCTGTAAGACATCAATATTTCGTGAGCGCTCAGTCCGCTGCTTTGATCCATTCTCATATCCAGCGGAGCATCTTGCGAATATGCGAATCCACGATCAGCCTCATCGAGCTGGAGCGAGGAGACGCCGAGGTCGAATAGAATTCCATCGACTGCTTGAATTCCTAGGTTTTCTAGCGTCAAAGAAATCTCATCGTAGACTGCATGCACGATAGTGATGCGATCTCCAAATTCCTTTAGATTTTCGCTTGCAATTGCGATCGCTTGTTTATCGCGATCGAAGCCAATCACTCGTAACGAAGGGAAGGCCGCTAGGAGTGCTTTTGTATGTCCGCCCATGCCAAGAGTTGCATCAATAACAATGGGTGAATTACTTTTTTCAATTGCCGGAGCGAGAAGCGCAACGCAACGATTGAGTGCTACAGGTATATGTAATTGCATCTTCTCCCCCTTCTTTTA
>CANBVO010000005.1 GCA_947372915.1 Actinomycetota bacterium
CCTAAAGCAAGCCAACTTCCTCAAGCAAGCCAACTTCCTCAAGCAAGCCAACTTCCTCAAGCAAGCCAACTTCCTCAAGCAAGCCAACTTCCTCAAGCAAGCCAACTTCCTCAAGCAAGCCAACTTCCTCAAGCAAGCCAACTTCCAATAAACTGCCGACATGGCGACATCGAAAGAGCTCCTTCAAGACAGGGCCCTTGCCGACCTGAAGCTCTGCTTTCAAATTATCGAAGAAATTCACCACCAAGAAAATAAATCCAAGCTACCTATTTTCGAGAACTCACTCCGATTTACCTTTCAAGAACTTGCTCGCACTCTTCATGCGCTAAATGAAATCGTCCCTGATTCGACGTTGATCGAGAAATCTTCATTTCTGACCCCGCTCCCATCGACCTTGAATATTCCCGAGCTCCAACCTCAACTTCTTGCACTTCAGAAATACTTGCTCGCCACTCTTCTTTAATTTAGGACGCTGCATATTTATGCGTCAGCGCCCATCAGCCCTGATAAAACCTTCTTCCGCTTATCAATCAGGGAACAAGCACCTTCTCTATGCCCGTAGAATTCTCCTATGAGCAAAGTATTAGCGTCCCTGCCGGTTGGAGAAAAAGTAGGAATCGCATTCTCCGGTGGTCTCGATACCTCCGTCGCAGTTGCATGGATGCGCGCGAAGGGTGCGGTCCCATACACATACACCGCAGATCTCGGCCAATACGACGAACCTGATATCGATTCGGTTCCGGGCCGCGCTAAAGAATACGGCGCTGAAAATTCTCGCTTAGTCGATTGCAAGCACGCACTCGTTGAAGAAGGTTTTGCAGCAATCGCCTGCGGTGCATTCCATATCCGCTCTGGCGGCAAACAATATTTCAATACAACTCCATTGGGTCGCGCAGTCACTGGCACGATGCTTGTGCGCGCGATGTTGCAAGATGGCGTTTCGATTTGGGGCGATGGCTCTACGTATAAGGGCAATGACATCGAACGTTTCTATCGTTACGGACTTCTTGCTAATCCCAAGCTCCGCATCTACAAGCCTTGGCTCGATCAAGATTTCGTCACCGAACTCGGTGGCCGCAAGGAAATGTCAGAATGGTTAGTGGCACACAATTTGCCATATCGCGATAGCACCGAGAAGGCATATTCCACCGATGCAAATATTCTCGGCGCAACCCACGAAGCAAAGCGCTTAGAACACTTAGATACATCCGTGGAACTCGTCGAACCCATCATGGGCGTTCGCTTCTGGGATGAATCCGTCAAGATTGCATCTGAAGATGTAAAGGTTGAATTTGTTCAAGGTCGCCCGGTCTCTATTAACGGCAAGGCACTTGAAGCAGTTGCGCTGATGGATGAAGCGAACAAAGTTGGCGGCCGCCACGGACTTGGTATGGCTGATCAAATTGAAAATCGCATCATTGAAGCAAAGTCACGCGGCATCTATGAAGCACCAGGAATGGCGCTGCTCTTTATCGCTTACGAGCGTTTAGTTTCTGCCATCCACAACGAAGACACCATTGCGAACTATCACGCAGAAGGTCGTCGTCTAGGACGTTTGCTCTACGAAGGTCGCTGGTTGGATCCACAATCATTAATGCTTCGCGAATCATTGCAACGCTGGGTTGCCTCTGCCATCACCGGCGAAGTCACCATACGTTTGCGCCGCGGTGATGATTATTCAATTATCAACACCACTGGCCCACACCTTTCTTACCATCCAGATAAGTTATCGATGGAGCGCACTGAAGATGCTGCATTTGGTCCGGGAGATCGCATTGGCCAATTGACCATGCGCAACCTCGATATCGCAGATACTCGCGCCAAGCTAGAAATGTATGCCAGCCAAGGTCAACTCGGCGATGGACAATTCCAGCTGATTAAAGAGATTGAAGCCGAATAGACACCTGCCTGAAAAGTTGTAGTGGTCGACGGGCTCGCCAAGAATATTTTCAGAGTGCTTTTAGTTCTTTTCTCTTGCCGTACTTCAGTAAGCGTTGACGAAAAGTTTGCAATTAGTCAGGTTGTATAAGCCTCTTTATCGCTGTGCTCGCGTACCCTTCAGGTATCAGTGATACGAATACTCGCATCACATCGCTTTACATATCTGGAGGAATCCATGGCAACACAAGAGAACCAAGTTCAAACCATCGTCAATGTGCAGTTGACTGGCCGCAATAAGGCAACCGCCTTCTTTCGCTGGATCTTAATTGCACCAGTCGGAATTTTGCTCTACGCCTTCTCATCCCTCGTCCACACAGGGACATATGCAACTGGCCTAATAGTCGTGCCAGTCGTACTCACACTTCTCTTCCGCGGCGTTTACCCCAGCTATGTTCTTACCTTTAATCACGCACTCCTCGAGTTCAACACCCGCTTAACCGTTTACGCACTCCTCCTCAACGATGACTATCCATCGATTGAAGCTAATCCCAATGTTGCCGTTCTCTTGCCTGATGTTGAGGGTGGAGCCAAGCTCAGTCGCGGACTTCCGCTCATCAAATGGCTCTTCGCCATCCCGCTTTATATCGTTGGAATGTTCTATTCAATTATTGCGCTAGTGCTCACCGCATACGCCTGGATTGTTACATCAGCAACCGGCACCTACCCAGAATCAGCAGCAAAGTTTGTTCTGGGCACACTCGAATACTGGAACCGCGTGGTGGGTTATGCGCTCATCATGGTGAGCGATGAGTACCCACCGTTCACGCTTTCTTTCTAGAGCAAATACTTTCAGATATAAAAGAAAGAATTACTTAGTTAAGTCGCGAAGTTGTTGGGCATGCTCGGCATTGTGCCCAACAGCTTTAGCGAAGAATTGCTTCATCGGAATTTCACCGAGTTCAAAGTGAACCCCAACTCGCTCCCAGTCGGCATCGGATGCGTTATCGAGAATATTTTCAATCACCTTATGAATCGCCTGATAGAGCGCGAGTGAATCTGCGGCAGAACGCTTGGCATAGTTGGTGCGATCTGGATAGGCCTCTTCGGCAAAGTTAATAATGGTGGGCTTATCGCTGGTCAGAATATGCATGTAGCGCGTAGCAAAGTGAACTTCGGCATCGACCATATGGTGAATAACAAATGCGGGCGGCCATTCGCCACCAGGCATTGGCTTATTGAGCTCTGCCGCGGAAATTGAAGAGGCAACCTCGACGAAATCTTTACCATTTTTCTTATATTGTGCGAGAAGTTCTGCTGGTGTTTGGCTCATGATTGGCTCACTTTCCTTAAATAATTTAAATTTCTAGCCCGCTACGCAAGAAAGTAGCGGTAACTCCCTTGATGGAGCAACCTTACCGAGTAACCTAGGGCTTATGCACGGGGTTAGCCCCGGTTCTTACTACATCAGTACCCCTTACCAGCACCACCTCACTAACAGGAGATAACAATGGCTAACAAAGAACAGAAGAGCAACGCAAATACTAAGAAGGAACCAAAGCTCTCCCTCAAGGAGAAGCGCCTTGCTAAGGCTGAAAAAGCCGACAAGAAATATAAGGATTAATTAATGGCCCAGACAGCGCCCCTTCGTTGGGGAATCTTGAGTGCTGGTTCGATTGCCGAACAATTTACGCGTGACGTTCTTCGCCTAGAAGATCACCGCGTAGTTGCCGTCGGCTCTCGCACTATCGAAAAGGCAAATGCGTTTGCGGATAAATTCGCAATTCCTAACCGCCATGCCTCGTATCAGGATTTGGTTAATGACCCCGCTGTCGATGCTATTTATGTAGCGACTCACCACCCGATGCACCGCCGCGATGCCGAACTTGCAATGAATGCCGGCAAGGCTGTTCTCTGCGAGAAGCCGCTGGCAATGTCTTATGCCGAAGCCGAGTCCATGGTCGCAACTGCCAAGAAGAACAATGTGCTCTTCATGGAAGCAATGTGGGCGCGCTACTTGCCACATATGATCCGCATTCGCGAAATCATTAACTCCGGTGTTCTCGGTGAGATCATCAGTGTTCGCGCAGATCACGGACAATGGTTCCCGGCAGATCCGGAATTCCGCTTATTTAAGCCAGAACTTGGTGGCGGTGCGCTCTTTGATCTAGGTATTTATCCAGTTTCTTTCGCGTCGATGGTTCTGGGAACACCTACTCAAATCACTGCTCGCTCGACTAAGGCATTTACTGGCGTCGATGGCCAGACTTCCATTATCTTGCAATACGCATCCGGTGCACATGCCATCTTGAACACCACCAACTTGGCCGCAACCCCTAATACTGGTTTGATTGTTGGCACTAATGCGCGCATCGAAATCGATCGCACTTTCTATACGCCATCTAAGTTCCGCGTCATCAACAATAAAGATGAAGTTATTGATGGCTGGGATAAGGCATATTCGGGCCACGGCCTTCGCGAAGAAGCGGTCGAGCTTGCACGCGCTTTCCGCGCTGGCGAAAAAGAGAGCCCAATGCTTCCGCACTCTGAAATCTTGTCGATCATGAAGACGATGGAAGATATTGCCAATCAGATCGGTTTGGAATACCCCGAATTCATTATGTAGGTTGACTTCACAAGTAATGCTTTAGACGTTATTGAAGATCACTCGCAGCGCTGGCGTATTTGACACTGCTTCGCCAGCCGGAGTAATCACTGCGGCTCGGCCCATGGAGACCCCAGTGGTAAAGCCATTAGCGCTCATATAACTATCGGGAATGCTTAACGTTATCTTTGTAGGAGTTCTGCTGGTTATATAAGCGGTCGCGTTTCTATTATCCACGTTGCGACCAAAGTTCACCGTCACCGATCCAGCGGTAGTCCAGAAGTTCGCTCCTACTATTTCGATGACGACGTTTGAAAACGAGCCGATACCGCCAGCCGTCTGAGTAATCGAGGTTATCACCGGCGCAATCGTCGTCGTAGAACTATCTGCTGCCGTAGTAATTGTGGTTGTTTCTAAATAGTTATTGAAATCAAGAATGATGGTGTGAGATCCGCCAGCGCTTTGATTAGAACCATTAAATCCGCTGGTGAAAATGTAGAAGTTGATGGTGCGAGTGTCACTGGCCGCTAGGTAGTTACTGGTTTGCGGTACAGAGATATTAACGACACAAGCGGTCGCAACACTGGAATAAAGAACGCCAGTGGCAGACATAGTGCAGCTGCCAGTCACCAACGTCCATGTGACAGTGACGGTATCAACTCCGACGCCAGTGGCGTACAAGGTAATAGTCTCGTTTGCTGCACCCACATAAAGGTTGGAATAGGCAGCGTTATCGATCCGTAAAGCACGGGTCGCTCTTCCAATTGAAAGAGTCGCAGTCTCGTAATTGGTGTATTGGTAATACGCCAACTGGCCACCGCTCACCGTTCCATAGCTGACCGCCGTAATCAGCGGTGTTATTACGTAATTGCCAGCCTTCTTCGGAAAGACTGTGTTTGTTGCAGAATAAGTTTCGCCGGAGAATGCGGTGCCGCTGTAGTAAATGGCAGTAGTTACGGTGTCGTTATTGACCAGGGGAGTAACCGAGACGGTCTCATTCCAAGTAATGGTGTCGCCATTGTTATAGACCAGACCTACCGGTGTTGTTGGCGTGACGGTGACGGTATCGGCTTTAGTGACAGTCAGGGTTTCGAGCAAGGTATAGGTCTGGGCAAGCGCATCCACAACAGTGATGCTGTCTGCATAAATGCCTGGAATAAGTGAAGTGGCGTTGGAGTAAATAACTGATACGCCAGATGACGTATCGGCGATGATTTTTCCGTTATAGGTATTCCGAAGAGTTAAGGTATATGGCGCGGTTCCGCCGAAGACAACAACGGTGGGGGAATACGAAACAGTGCCATATTTGGCGGTCATGCTTGCAGAGAGTCCAGAAGAGTTATTGCGCAGCATTCCTATAAATGCATCATCATCAGCTTTGGGGAGAAAGGTGAAGCTATCTAAAGTAGTGGTGTCATTAATGACACCGGCCGCTGCCATATTGCCTAGTGGGTCTACGGCAATCGCTTTGATTGTGTCTGCAGTATTTGCAGCGCCACCATATGCGGCTAGATAGACAGGTGAACCATTCGCTGAATATTCAATGAGTGGATTAATCTTGCCGGTGTAGTTGTAAGTGACGCCATTCAAAGTAACTGCATCTTTGATGCGTCCAACCAAGTACGCATTCCCGTTTTGATCAGCGCCTCCTGAATACCAATATGAATCATTGTACGAATCGCTTGTTAATTGCTTACTCCAGAGTCGATATCCGGAGTTATCAAACTTTATTGCGACAGCAGCCAATTTAGCGGTGATTCCATCAGAGAATGGATATTCAATGCTATTTAGAGTTGTTCCTCCGAATGTTCCACCCGCCACATAGACAGCACCAGAAGGATCAGTGAACCCAGTAAAAGCCTGATCTCCCTGTCGAGGAAAGCTACTGTTCATTCCGGAAATCCCGCCGCCATCTTGGCTAACCCAAATGCCGTTTCCATCGCTATCTAACTTCATGGCAAAGAAGTTTCCATAACCTCTATATCGCGCGCTTAGGCTGAGTGATCGGAAACTAACCGAGTCATCTACCGTTCCGGTAAGTAAGAGATTGCCATATGGATCGACATCAACAGAGGCGAAGGCCACATTGGCACTTGAATTCGCTGTGTTGTATACCCAGATGAGATTGCCTTGTGCATCAACTTTAATGAGGTAAGCGCTCTCGTATCCATTACGACCATTAATTTCGTAGGCGCGAGCAGAACCACATGAACCCGAGAGCCAGAACCCTACGGTCGTTGTATCGTTACATGCAATGTTGGTCGCAATATTTGCAGGTGAAGCATAGGCAATCTTTCGTGTTTGAATTCCTGCGATATACACATTTCCAGATGAATCGACTGCCAATCCGCGGACATCTCCATATAAACCTCGTGGACTGGTTCCGTTCACCGCGTCCTGATTGGTTCCACTGCTGTTATCTATTCTTGCAATCCAGGTTGTCGCGCCCGCACTATCCATCTTGACAATGAAATCTCCAATAACAGGATATTCAATGCTGTTGAATAGTTGCCAATGATTATCAAACATCACCGCACCTGACCCAGATGCCGCAAAGTAGACGTTGCCGGAGGAATCAACAACTATTTTCTTTCCCCAAATTCGCCCGTAAATGACGTTGTAGGTCATCGCTTTGGCATACTTAATCCACTGAACGACACCATTCTTATCAATCTTTACGAATTGGTAGCCATTGAATGTCATAGGAGAAGTACCTGTCATCGCAAAGCCTGAGTCGCTAGCACCGAAACCATAGACATTTCCCTGTGCGTCAATAGTCACGTTAGTGAAGGAACTCTTACCTTTCTTGCCACTGAGAGAAAAGCTCGTACCGGTATCTACCCAAGAAAAGACATCGCCGACCATCAAGATTGGCAAGCTACCCACATAGACACTTGCCGTCTCGGTTAAGAATGCACCTGCTGCATCCGTTGCTTTAACGGTTAATAAATATTGCGCAGGCTGAGTGGTAATTCCAGCAGTAATGATTGCGGTAGCAGAATCAATAGTGATGCCCGTCGGTGGAGATACCAAAGACCATTTAATTGGAGTGACTCCGCCGGTTGAAGTGAAAGCAAGCGACGAGGCGGCGATGCCATAAGGGGTTCTAATTGCACTGCCACCACCTGTTAACGTGAATTGATCAAAGATCGTGAGCGTTGCCGAGTCTGTGTAGGCGCTAAAGGTCTCAAACGTGGTGTTGTTAGTATCGATGAGTTTCGCCCTAAAGCGCATCCCCGACATAGATTTATCTGCAATTGAGTTGAATGAGTTTCCGATGGCGAGAGTAGGCGTGGAGTAATCAAAGAAAATAAAATCGAAGTTGGAGCCATCAATCGTCGTCCATGTTGAAGTTCCTGAATCCTGTTTCTGCCATTGGTACGAACGGGTATACCCAGTGATGGGATCTCCGCTCACGGAGAATGAAGTAATCTGTCCAACAGAAGTCTTGGTATCTACTGGGCTAATAAATTCCATTGAGCTAGTTGGATAGAGCAAATAAACAACTCCGGTGCCGCCTCGGCCACCATTAATCTGGCAACTATCTCCACCACCGCCGCCGCCACCACCGTAAAACGCGAAAGCATCGGTTCCTGGGTTTCCTGCACCACCACCAGCGTTTCCGGATCCGCCTTGCGCATTTCCATTATCGCCGCCACCGTTAGAACCAGCAATATTCCAACCACCAGAACCGCCGCCGCCGCCATAGATATGGGTCGTTCCTGTTATTGAATCCGAAGTTCCGGCAGCAGCATCACTAGGTGCGCCTTGGGCTGGATCGATTAATCCGCCACCAGTTCCAGTAAAGCTCTTAATAACTGTGATGCCGGTGGTTGATGTTGGTGCACCACCAGCAGATGCAGAAGCATTGTAGTTAGCTGCTTCAGTACCAGCGGTTGGATTCTGGCAACGATTATCTTTCCAGTGGTTAGGTCCGCCAACTCCGCCAGTAACAACTGCGTTAACGGTGTTATCGGCAGAAATTATTGAAGTAGTACCGCCAGTTCCACCTACAAAAATCGGAGCAGTTGGTACAGCCGAGTTATAGGAATAACTATTAATTCCACCGGTGCCCACTTTAATTTTCAAACGTGAAGTTGTAGTTGTTGTGACTTTTCCTTTGAGAACTCCACCACCAGCGCCGCCATATCCAGCGTTACCGGTACCACCGCCACCGCCACCGACCAACATTGCGGTGGGGAAAGCGCTGGCTTTAGGGAGCGACCATCCGCCATATGAGTTAATGATGGTGCGCGGGAATTGATAGAGGCGGTTGCTGCCGACAACTGATGAAGAATCCACGGTCTGGGTAGTCCAAGGGGTGCCAGTTGGAATTAAATCACTCAGACCCATGGCAGTTGCATCTCGATCGTGAAGAACCGTGCCCGTCTCATTGAAGTTGTAATAGGCAAAGAGGCCAGAGGTGGATGTATCTACGGCATCGTGCAGATCAGTGCTGATAGAAGTTCTTCGATTGCTGTTCCAGATTTTAATTTCATCAATCTGACCATCGAAGTAACCTGTACCTCCGCCGCTACCCACATAAAGATAGTTATTTGCTGCTGGGACAAAGGTTCCGGTCGTCGATTCAACTTCTTGGCCGTCGTAATAGGCATACCAAATTCCATTATTAAAAGTCATCGCCAAGTGATGCCATTGATTGAGTTGCGGGGCTTGATTGAAGTTGATGTCGTTATTGGTACTACCGGAATAAAGCTTTCCGTGCCATTCATTACTTCGACAAGTAAATCCAATAACGTTATTGAAATTCATGGCATAGCTATCGGTGGCACTTGAACAAGATGTCGTTCGATTCACCCAGATCTCAGCAGAGATAGTAGAAGCGGAAAAGGTGATCGGCGCAGTAGATTTCGCCTCTTTATTAGTGCTAAAGGTCGCCGCATAATCCGCGTCGAGATCGCCCGGCGCTCGAACTGTGAGCGTCGCTGACTCAGTATACGAGGTCACGGTTTCGCCGGTCACGGTATCGGAATCAATAATCTGAACTCGGTAGTGATATTGATTGCGCGCACGATTATTCTGTTGCGGCAAGGTGTAAGTCGTAGTGTCATAGCCAGTGCCATCAGTGACATTGAGCCAGGTGGTTCCAGTTGAAGTTTCATACTGCCAGCGATAGGTGCGAACAAGCGAACCTACCGGAGTGCTCACAATTTTAAATGTCGGGGTATCGCCCTCTGCAACTGATGTATCGACTGGAGAAGTAGATGTTGGGGTATCGGTGATGTATCGCAGCACGATAATTCCAGAGCCACCACGCCCGGAGTAGGCAGTAATCGCAGCACCATTAGTAAATGCGGTCGCGCCACCGCCGCCACCACCACCGGTGTTATAGCAACCATCTCCACCGTACTGTTGGAAAACGTTTGCACCTTTTCCGCATGTGCCAGTACCGCCTAATCCTGGTGGTGCGCTGAAGTACATATTTTCGTAAGACGGATATGTATAACCACCAATACCACGAGCTCCACCACCACCAGCTGAATACTGAACTGCAACGCCAGTAATACTTAATGTGTCACCGGGTCCACCATCAGGGCGTGTACCGGTTGATCCCACTGTGGTGCTATCACCTAAGGTGCCAGAAATACCTGGACCTGTTGCACCGCCACCGCCACCAGTGTTGCGATAGTTTCCATTGAGAATAGATGGTGCGCCGGCATAACCTTCAGGAGGTGTGTAGCCACCGGTGTTACCAGTTCCACTATCTTGCGCCCACGCAGCAGAGAAAGATCCACCACCACCAGAACCACCAGAAAATCCTTTACCTTGATTCTGAACGCTGCTGGGACTTGCGCCACCTGCGCCGCCACCGTGTGCAACCAGAGTTCCTACTGTTGAAGATTCGCCACTTCCAGCAGTACCGCTACCTGCCGCGCCGTTACCACCCATACCTACTTGAATTTTTGTATACGTAGGAAGGGAGTTAAGAATTGTGTAGATACGACCACCCGCACCGCCACCGCCACCTCGGTCTGCACCACCTGCGCCACCACCGGCAACATTGAGCACGCGAATTGATCCTGAAATTTGTGGAACTATCCAGCCACTATTAATAGTGATGTAAGAACGAAGGAATTTAATAATCGTTACACCAGTAGCAGTGGTGGTATCAACTACTCGGTGTTCAACAACCGAAACCGAATTCTTATAAATGAGATCGGTCGTACCATTCGAAATTACCGAACGATCATAAGCGCGGGTAGATGATGAAAGCTCATTGAAATCCCAGTAGATGAGTAAACCAGCGCTGTTTCCGGCCGTGTAGTTATGCATACCAGTCTTGATTTCAGCTGCGGTGCGAATAGTGCTCCATACTTTGATTTCATCGACTTGCCCAGAGAAATATTCAATGGTCGCAGATCCGCCGACGGTCCATGCGCTCGAGGTGTCCTTCATCGAAGCCATAGTTCCGGTATTCATGGCGCCGCCGTTGTAATACAAAGTCACGGCGCCAGTGGTTCCGTTGCGCGTGATTCCCAAGTGCTGCCAAGTGCTGGTTTCCACAATCACGTTGAAATCTATTGGCGCAAGCGCGGTGCCGCCGGAGTCGTATCCAGTGGCATAAAAGCGATTGTCGTGACAGTCGATATTTAAAAAGGTGGTCTTACGCAGAATCCGTTGATTAGTCGCGCCGGCGCAACCGAGGGTTGGCTTCACCCAGAGCTCGACCGTAAAAGTATCGCTGACATTTACCGCGGCATAGGTAGTCGCATAATTCGATCCGCTGAGCGAAAGCACCGTATCTGTATCACTGGATGTTGGGGGAGTTGAAACAATGAGAGAGGCATACGTTTGAGAGGCCCCCGAGAAAGAAGCGGCATTACTTCCAGATGGTGTTGTCGTGTCGGTAATTAGTAATCGATAGAGATATCCATTTGCCGTAGTTGATTCCACTGGAGTGACGTACGTATTGGTATCGGAAGTAGTAGATGTATTGGCCAGCGTGGTCCATGTGCTGCCGGAGTTGGTCGATAGCTGCCATTGAGTTGTACGGAAATAACCAGTTGCAGGTTTGCTATATGCGGTATATGTATCTACATATCCGCGGATGATCGTGAGCGTGTTATAAATTGGAGAATATTCCACTGGGATGTAACGGACGATGACTACGCCAGAACCACCCGCGCCACCGTAGACACGTTGGTTATATTGGTTGATTCCGCCATCATCGCCGGCTGAACCAGCACCACCACCAGAGCCAGTATTAGCTACACCGTTTGTACCGGTGCTTGTTCCCAATCCTTTGAAATGTGCAGCACCTGTACCACCATTTCCACTTCCGCCAATAACGCCAGCACAGTTGGCAGCATTCATTACATCGCCAGCGGTGTAGATATTGCCACCACCGCCGTCTGAGTAAGTCATGCTCGATCCAGAAAAAGCTAGCGAAGTGCCTGTGCCACCTACGCCACCGAATGCACATGATGCACCGCCGGTAGGTCCACTTGAAACAGCAGATCCTCCGTTAGCGCCCGCAATTCCAGCACCGCCACTTCCACCGGTTCCACCCAAACCGCCAGTTTGGCTAGCTGATACGGAGCCGCCGCTTGCTGTGACGGATAAGCCAGCACCAGAAAGTGTTGAGTTAGCACCTGCTGTTGCGTTACCTCCACCCCAAACGCCACCCAAACCACCTGTACCGATTGCAATTGATACCGAGGCTTTAGGGGTTACTACGGAATAGGTGTCATAACGAATTTCGCCACCACCACCACCGCCATATATATCGCCACTTCCGCCAGCGCCACCACCGACAGCTAGAAATGAAAGTGAGGTAACGCTTTCAGGAACAGTCCAGGTACCACTTCCGCCAGTAAAAGTGAGAATGCAATAGTTAGCTATGATGTTGACTGAAAAACTAAGTCCCGCGCTTACTGTTTGCGCACCACATTTTCCGGCAGCAACATAGACGGTATTGACCGAAGCACTCGAAAGTAAATTATCTGAATCAACTGCATAGCCCACATATCGCCCGGGTGGCAGGCCAGATAAAGAGACATCCTGTCCAGTATTAGCTGTGGCAATCGAAACATTTATGCCTTTGCCTGCGGAAACTAAAGTGGTGAGATCAGATACCGAATTAACAGTTGCAGTGTCGCGGACCAAGTAAAGGTTGCCAACAGCTGTGCTGAAAACAGTTGCGGTTGTGGAATCTTTCTGTACCAACTTTGGAGTTGGTGGATAGGTAATGACTACCGAACCAGGGGCGCCACAACCTGAGTTGTTTGTTGCAACTGAAGGGTTAGGGTTGCCATGAGTGCCATCGGTGTAGTTTGCGTTTGTGGTCCAACCAGAAGTTGTGAATCCCGTACCGCAGTTAGTGGTAGTTGCATTCGTACCATAAAGCAGCGTGCCTTCAATCCACGAAGTTGTCAGCGTTATTGAATCGCTTGGCAAACCGAATGTTCCGGCGCTTCCACCAAAACCAAATAATTCAGAGCTATTACTTACTTTGACCGTATCGCCACCTTTACCGCCGCGATATCCACCGCCACCACCGCCACCTTGACCGCCATCGCCGCTGACGGTCGTGCCCGCGGAGGTTGTATTCGTAGAGGCGCCGCCGCCCGCACCGTTATATCCATTGACGTCAGTGCGATTGCTTTGAGCGCGAGGTGAGGTTTGAGTAGTCACGGAATCTGAATATGGAAGCGAGCTAGTAATAGTGTCGTAGTAAGAAATATTGTTTCCGCCACCAGAGCCACCGCCACCAGGTGCAATTATTTGCGTTTTGCCGTTGATGATGACGACCGTGGCCGCGCCACCACCACCACCGTTTCCAGAACAAGAGGTGTTAGTGACTGCACCTTCACCACCATTGAAATCTGCGATGGGATTGAGTCCCTTGCGGCTGGAATAGGAAGCACCGGCACCACCAACGCAACCATCACCATTTACTCCGCCGGAACCAATTGCAATCGTGACGGTGTCACCGGGCCGAACCGAAAATGTGGCAAGGATCCGCCCAATCTTTCCGACGTGGCCACCGTTCCAGGTATCCGAACCACCTTTACCGCCAGTACCGCCTCTCATATCTACAGTTATTCGGTAGACCGAATCTGGGACAACAAAGTATTTGAGTGCACCGTCGTAGGTGTAGGTGACTGAGGGATTGGTATTTTTTAACGCTGCGGATTTATCAATGAAGAAAGTTGGATCAGGGATAACCACTTGGAAAAAGCCAAGTAACAGGGTGACCAATAGCGTGCGAACAACTGTCGCGGTCAACCCTGAACGCAAGAAAGGAGCGGTCGGCCGAATCATTAGACGGTTAGTTTAGGGGAAAAAGAGGGTTATCCCGAGATGTCTAATGTGGCGCTCGTGCGGGCCTGAAGGTGAATTTACGCTCGAAATTTTGCCGAAAAAGCTCTTAGTAGCTAGCGCTCTCGATAGTGGTCCTATTTACCGCAGAATTTGTGGCCAATGGGACGGCACCGAGGTTGGTTTGCAGGATCCATTTGTAGTCGCCGTTAGTCGCATCAAAATCCAGATATTCAATGCCATCGTCATAAAAAATGTTCTGGCCAGCGCTGTTGATGATGCTTACTGCATCGAGGCGTTGTTGGTTAGTGGAAATTGTGCACACTTTACATACGCTGAGCATGACTCGGTTTGCATTTGCACCGTTGGAATCAACGAAGAGATCAAGTGCTTTAGTTGCGCCGGTTTGCCAAAGTTGAATTTTAAAGTTAACACCCTTGCAGTTAGCTGCATCCAATCCCATGATGCGCATGCCATTAACGCGCGATGTGCCACCGGGATAAGTTGCTGCGGTGTAAGTAGGAACAATTCCTACCCATTGATCGCAAGCAGTAATGCGAAATAGACCTTGACCGAATTCAGTATTTTTCTTGGCATTAATCGTGATATTTGCCGCGACCGTGGTTGTAATTCCGGCTAATAAAATAAGTACACCACCGAAAATGAGTTTGGCAGAACGCGACCGTGAATGCTCGGTCAGCTCCTCTGCATACTCATCATCTTCGTTGTACTCGATCACTTAATCTCCAATAGTGGGCTAGGGCTGAGTTTAGCCCAGATAAGCCCCTAATAAAGAGGTGGAATCAGATAGGTTGAGAGTGTGCTCCTGACATATTTGGCTTTGATTGGCGTGGTCTTCGGATTCAATCTGATGCCCGCATTCGCGCCGCCCACCTGGAGCGTCTTAGTTCTCTTTAGTTTAAATAGCGATATTCCGGCGGTTCCCCTTGTCGTCGTAGGGGCAATAGCCGCAGCATCAGGTCGAATGTCACTGGCGTATGCAACAGGTTTGCTCCGAAACCAAGTAAGTCAGAAGCAGCGCCGCAATCTGGAGGCCGCCGGCGAAGTCCTCAATCGCCGAACTTCCCACCACATCGTTGGCCTATTGATCTTTGCAATTTCGCCGCTGCCATCGGCTCAACTCTTTGAAGCAGCGGGGCTTATTGGAATGCGCATCGTTCCGCTGACGCTGGCCTTCTTCTCTGGTCGAATCGTGAGTTATTCCATTTATGTAGCCGGAACCGCATCGCTTAAAGCCCAAGGTTTAAGTGATGTCATTAAAGAGTCGCTCACTTCCCCGCGGGGAATTGCTTTCCAGCTTGCGATGCTCTTTGGGATTTACTTATTAACAAGAATTAATTGGGTTAAATTACTTCCCAAGAAAACTACTTCTGCGGATTGATGTGAATCTTCGGTCCAGCACCTGCACCAGTTGGACGCGATCCTGCTAGAGCGGCTGCAACTTCATCTAAACCGATTACGGCAGCAACAATTTCAGAAGGATTAACTAAATTATTGCCGTATTTTTCAATGGTGCCGGCAAGACCGGGGGATGCGGAGAGAATTCCGACAGCGGTAATGTCTTTGAGAACTAATGTGCGAGTATCGATTGTGCTGGGTTCGCCTGAAATACCAATATAAACAACTCGGCGACCTGGCTCTAATAACTCGAGTGCGCGTCCGGGAATTTCGGTTGAAAATGTGGCATCAATAATTCCGTGAAAGGCGAGGGCTGGAATCTCATCGAGTGCCCAAACACCAGCAATCTTGTTGCGAGAAGCGAATTCTTTGGCATATTCCAATGAGCGACCAGGACGTCCTGCTAAGTGAACTTCGTAACCGGCTTCAACGGCGAAGAGTGCACAGAGCAAGCCAATTGTGCCCGGCCCAAAGATGAGCAAGCGTTCACCCTTTTTTAGCTGAGCCGATTGCACAGAGCGAAGTGCATTGCCACCTGGTTCGACAAGCGCGCCCAGGGTTGCATCCATGTGATCGGGAATCTGGTGGAGTGCGAATTCGGGAACAACAAGCAGCTCTGCAAGAGCGCCGGCATAGCCATTGCGAATACCAATTTCATTACGATTTTCACATAAGTATTGATATCCGGTTGCGCAACGCTCGCATTCTTGGCATCCCAGCATCGTGTCACCTGTGACGCGCTTTCCGACCCACGATTGATCAACACCGACACCAACTTCGACAATCGTGCCGCACCATTCGTGGCCAATCTGCATGGGATATTTCGCATGACCACTATGCAAGTAGGCCATATCGCCATTGAAGAATTCGACATCCGTGCCACAAATTCCCACGCGCTCCACTGAGACTAGGACATCACCTGACCCAGGAACAGGGTTGGGCAATTCAACGACAGCACCTTGTTGAGGGCCGGTGATATGAAAGGCGCGCATAATAAGTAAGTCTTTCATACCTATCTCGAATCTCTCGATTCATGTAGCCTTCGAAATGTGAGCGACGAAAAATTTAGCCGGAGAAGTCAGAACTGGTTTGGCCAAAAGGGCAAGAACGGTTTCATCTATCGCGAACGCCTGCGCAATCAGGGCTACGCCTCCGATGTCTTCGTCGACAAGCCCGTTATTGGTATCGCAACAACCTGGTCAGAACTCAATCCCTGCAATGCTCATCTCGATCGCGTTGCGGAAGCAGTGAAGCGCGGAGTCTGGGAAGCCGGTGGTTTTCCACTTGAATTTCCTGCCATGTCCTTGGGCGAGACTCTGATGCGCCCCACAACCATGTTGTATCGCAATCTGCTGGCAATGGAAGCTGAAGAACTCATTCGCGCCAATCCTTTAGATGCAGTTGTGCTTCTTGCGGGCTGCGATAAAACGCCACCTGGATTATTGATGGGTGCAGCGAGTGTGGATTTACCAACGTTGATGATTACCGGCGGCCCCATGCTCAATGGTCGATATAAGGGAAAGACTCTGGGATCAGGCACCGCAATCTGGAAATATTCAGATGAAATGCGATCTGGAAAAATCACGCAAGAAGAATTCTTTGCCATGGAATCGTGCTCTGCTAGATCTAATGGCAGTTGCATGACCATGGGAACTGCATCAACCATGGCATGTGTAACAGAAGCGCTTGGAGTTCAACTACCCGGCAGCGCCGCAATTCCTGCAGTCGATGCCCGACGTTATTCGACATCCCAAGAAGCAGGCCGTCGCATTGTGCAGATGGTTCACGACGATCAAAGACTGTCGCAAGTTCTAACGCGCGAGGCTTTTGAAAATGCCATCAAAGTTAATGCTGCCATCGGGGGCTCGACCAACGCGGTCGTGCACTTACTGGCTATCGCTGGTCGAATCGGCGTAGATCTTAAGCTTGAAGATTTTGATCGCTTGGCACGAGATGTTCCAGTCTTGGTTAACTTGCAACCATCCGGCGAATTCTTGATGGAAGAGTTCTTTGATGCTGGTGGTCTGCCGGTTGTGATGAAAGAAATCGAATCACTTCTGCACACTGGCGCGATCACCGTTTCCGGTAAAACAGTGGGCGAGAATATTGCGGGTGCTGAAAATTATCGCCCCGAAGTTGTGACACCTTTTGCTACACCTTTCCAAAAAGCAGGCTCCGGCATCGTCGTTGTTAAAGGATCACTCGCTCCAGATGGTGCAGTCCTTAAGGTCTCAGCCGCGACTCCAGAACTCATGGTTCACACGGGTCCCGCATTTGTCTTTGAAAATATCGATGACTTCCATGCGCAGAAAGACGATATGAACTTAGCGGTGACCAAAGATTCAATTTTGGTACTCAAGAATGCTGGGCCAAAAGGATTCCCCGGTTTTCCTGAAGTAGGCAACATGGCAATTCCTAAGAAGCTATTGGCTGAAGGCGTAACCGATATGGTCCGCATCTCTGATGCGCGCATGTCCGGAACTGCTTACGGAACAGTCGTATTGCATACGTCTCCTGAAGCTGCTGTCGGTGGGCCACTCGCGTTAGTGAAAACCGGTGACATGATCGAACTCAATGTCCCCAATCGCGCACTCAATTTATTAGTTTCTGACGAAGAGTTAGAAAAGCGTCGCAAGGAATGGAAGCCACTGCCACCGCACGCAAAGCGTGGCTGGGTCAAGCTCTATACCGAACATGTGCAACAAGCACACCTCGGAGCAGATTTAGATTTCTTAGTGGGCAATAGCGGATCTGAAGTTCCGCGCGATTCACATTAATGTAAAGAGAGTTGTTAAATAAAAGACCCCAATTTCTTGGGGTCTTTTTTACGCCATTGACTACGGCGCAAAGATTCTATCGAAGTTCGAACCTAAATTTGCATTTAATAATAATTATCAACAGAAAGTACTTTTCCACAGTTCAACTGTTGCTAAATCTTTACAGAGTGCATCGAGCTCTACCTTCTGCAGGCGCCTCTATAGCTAAACGGATAGAGCACGTCATTGACTACGGCGAGGTTGCAGGTTCGAATCCTGTTAGGGGCAGATCAGAGGGAAGGGCTTTACTACTAGTCACACTAGAGCCTTTTCTTAACTCACTAATTCTTAGAAATTAAATTGCAGTGTGGGAGTTCCGAGCACTCCGGGCTCAAGAATAAAAGTCATACCCGCTTGCTTGTTCTCAGTTTCACCCTGATGCGCAGTGGTCGCAATTAGATATTGCAATTTATCGCCGGCAAACGCGCAGCTGGTGACATGGGGAACGGGAAAGCGAATCTCTTCGGTAACGCGATAACCCGAATGTGGATCGATCCGGCGCAAGCACCCGCCATTCCAGAAAGCGGCCCAGATGCCATCCTCGGCATCAACGCACATGCCATCGGGAAGCCCTTGAGATTTATCTTCGGTGCGCCAAATCGTGCGCTTCTTGCTGATTGCGCCATCGCGATAATCAAAGGCATCGATGCCACCGGTTGGAGTATCAATGAAATAGAAGGTATCTCCTGCTTGGTTCCAGCCCATTCCATTAGAGATGGTGGTGCCAGAAAGTATGCGCTCTAATTTCAAATCATCGGGATGCACGCGGTAGAGCGCAGCAGCGCCAGGTTCGAGTGCGTAGGTCAAAGTGTTGAGAAAGAGAAAGCCATCGGGCGAAACTTTGGCATCGTTCCATCGAGTCGGTAGTAGGTCTACTTTCTTATCGGCATCGCGGCGAGTAGGAAATTCTTCACGTTCGCCCATGGAATCAATCGCAATCGGGCCATTGGCCGTTCCGAGAATAAATCCGCCAGATGTACGTGGAATGGCAAAACCAACATCTTCCTCAGTCAAAAATTCATTGGTGATATCTGTACGAAGATTGCGTGAAAGAACTTTATGTCCGATGATGTCGACCCACATCACTTCTTCATTATTGGCACCTAAGGAAATTGGGCCTTCGCCGGTATGACAAGCGCGCGGATCGAATATTTCAGGTCTCACGGAAGTTTCTTACCGGGATTCATAATGTTGTTGGGGTCAAGTAATTTCTTTATTCCGCGTTGCATCTCAACAACTGTTGGCGAAATCTCGTTAGCGACCGCAGCGCTCTTGATTGATCCAATTCCATGTTCGCCACTTGCCGTGCCACCCAATTCTTGAGCGATGGCGATGATTTCGTGGAAGGCAGCTTCGGCATTAGCTGCAGCAGTGATATCGCCATGTTCGTAGACGATGGTCGGATGCATATTGCCGTCACCAGCATGACCAAAGATGCCAATGGTGAGGCCGCGATTGATGCCCAACTGTTCTACCCGACGTACTAGCTCGGCAATCTGAGAAATCGGAACCGCAACATCATCCAAAATAGTGGCGCCCATACGCTCAAGCGCTGGAAAAGCTAATTGCCGAACGCGCAATAAATCTGCGGCATCGGCCGGGTCATCCGAACTAACACCGTCAATCATAGAAAATTCTGCACACAGTTCGAGTGCTCGCTCCAGTTGGTGATGGTTCTCATCCATCTGCATCAAGAGAACAGCGCCGGCGACTTCAAAGCCAAGTGGATGCCACGCTTCAACTGCTTTTAACGTGGTCTGATCGATGATTTCAAGCATTGATGGTCGAAATTTCATCATCGCGATTGCTGCGGCAGCGGCTTCAGTACTGGAAGGGAAAGTAGCCAACATTGTTGCGGCGGGCTTAGGGCGGACAACTAATCCGAGGGTTACTTCGGTAATTATTCCGAGCGTTCCTTCAGAACCAACAAAGAGGTGCAAAAGGTCCAGCGTCGAGACCGATTTCTTGGTTGCTTTGCCGAGTTCAACAATTTCACCACTTGCCAAAACCACCGTGATGGCACGAACGTGATGTGATGTGACGCCGTATTTGACGCAACACATTCCACCAGCATTCGTTGCTACGTTACCGCCGATAGTTGACCAGGAACGACTTGCCGGATCAGGCAGATAGGCCAGCCCTAATTCTTGAGCTGCTTTATCAACATCTAAATTAAGTACACCTGCTTGCACTCGTGCTACTTGATTAACTTCATCCAGGGCGATTATTTGATTCATTTTTTCGAGCGAAATAACAATGCATCCATCCATCGAATTCGCGCCACCAGATAATCCGCTTCCAGCACCTCGCGCAACAACTGGTATTCGATGTTCGTTCGCAAATCGAACCGCGAGTGCAACATCTTGAGTAGTGCGTGCGAGCAGAACGCACAACGGGAGAGCGGATTGCGCGAAGAGCGCGTGGTCACGTGAATATGAGATGGTGATATCAGGATCTGAGATGAGCGCTACACCTTCGCCGAGAGCACTACGTAACTGCTCCACGGTTTCATCGGGTGTGGCTGGCTTCATTCACTCAGTCTAAGTCAGGCATCTGGACTCACCTGAAGGTGAATTTTGGATAGAGAGCTAGTATCGGGTTCAACTTTTACGATACAAAGTTGTGGGTTAATTGCCGCCTCGTGGAGAGCTGCTGCATAGATATACAGAGATTAAGCGCAGATCCGCGAAAGAGTGGGGGCCGCCGAAGCGTTCAAAACGTTCAATAGGTGGCCACGCTCGAAAAGGGGGAATTTCTCACATTTTGAAGAGTTTATAACTCTTTGGTAAAGATGCTTGCCCGATATTGATTGTTTCCATACGCTAAGGAGCAATCTCGAGCAATTAGTTGGAGCGCCCCTAGTGCTTCTCTTAGTTGGACGAGGTATTCACACCCCTAACTTGGAGGTATCACTTGGTTAAGCACATCGCTTCACGCAAGGCGCTCGCACTGGCTTCAGTGCTTGGTCTCGCAGCAAGCATCGTCACAGTTACCACCAGTGCTGCAGCTACAGACAAAACTTGGGCATGTACGCCAAGCAAGTCAAAGCCAGTAACTGTTCGTTTGATTGAGTACTTCGCAGGTCCTGCGCGTACTCCACTTCTCAATGCTTTCGCTCGCCAATATGAGGGTTCACACCCTGGCGTGAAGGTTGAAATTATTTCTCCATCACAAGCTGACTCACCAGCGAAGATCACACAGCTTCTCCAAGCAGGCGCTGTTGATATCGTCGAGCCAGGTGGAGCGATTCTTGGTCAAGCAATGTCAGCAAAGCAATTGGCTGATATCTACCCATACATCTCCAAGGCAAAGTCTTGGAAGGGTCTGACTGCTTATTCACAATTCCAAGCACAGTCATTTGGAAAGGGAACGGCTTATGTAATTCCTAACGGTTATTACACCAAGGCAGCATTCGTTCGCGTTCAACCATTCAAGGATGCAGGTATTGCAATTCCTAAGACCTGGACCGACATCTTGGCTGCTAAGCCAATCCAAAAGGACAACTCATACGTTTACTCAATGCGTGGAGCTCGTGCATCATTTACACAAGCAATCTTCGCAATCCGTGCGTATAACGCTCCTGATCTAAACTCAGGCGGATACTTCAATAAGTCCACTGGTACTTCAATGTTCAACAATGCTAAGTCAAAGACTGCATTGGATACGATCATGAAGATCTGGCACGAAGTTTCACCACCAGCATCTGTTTCATGGGGTTACCCAGAAATGGTTCAAGGCTTCATTGATGGAACAGCTAACTACCTCATCCAAGACAACGAAGTTATCCAGATGGTTGATGAGAAGTACGCTCCATTCACAAGCGGCAAGTGGGTCATGGCTCAAATGCCAAAGGGTCCTGGCGGATATTCAGCACAAGATGTATCAGGTACCGGCTGGGCCGTTACTAAGGCATCAAAGTGCAAGAACGTCGCAGCTGGATTCATTGACTTCCTATCCACCGATCCACAAGCATCAATCTTTGCTCGTGCATACGGCGTAGGACCTTTCACCGTTGGTGCTGCAAAGGATCCATTCTTTAAGACTGGCGCCTGGGCTATCTACAACACCATTGGACAAGATCCAAAGGAAATGAAGCTCAACGGTATCGATGTTAACCAGGCTTGCTACGGTCAGTTCTTCACAGACGCTGACAAGGATATGCAGGCTATGTATGCCGGAACACTTACAACAACCGATGCGTTGAAGAAGTGGGCTACATACTGGGATAGCAGCGCTTGTATCAATGACAGCAAGCAATAATTCTTATCTAGCTATCTAAATAACTAGATAAGAAGTACAAGTGAGTAATAATGGTTCCTCGTAAGGGGAACCATTATTACTACGTTCATGAAAAATTATTGATAGGAATAGCCGAATCATGGCAAGCTCAATTTTTAGAGTTACACATAAAAACGGTCGCAAGACCCGAAGCCTCTTAGCTCCCTTCCTCTTCTTAACTCCCGGCCTCATCATGGTCGCCATCTTTATTTACTACCCAGTCTTTAAGACTGCCAATCTCTCCTTCCAGCACTTCGCCCTCTTTGATCAGGGTCATATTTTTTATAACGGCTGGGATAATTTCCGTGGCATTTTCCACGATGTTCATTTCCACCGTATTATGCAGAACACCATTATTTGGGTCGTCGTCTCACTCTTCTTCCAATTAACCATTGGCTTCATCATTGCGCTCTATCTAAAGAACAAATTCAAATTCTCTGGTCTTTACCAAGGCATCATCTTTATTCCATGGGCACTCTCCGGTTTCTTAATGGGCTTGGTCTGGAAGTGGATCTTCGACGATAACCTCGGCGTGCTTAACGATATTTTAAAGAACTGGGGAATTATCGAGAAGCCAATTCCGTGGCTCTCTAATCCCAACTGGGCCATGGCAGCCGTTATCGTTGCCAACATTTGGTACGGCGTAACCTTCTTTGTAATTATGATTTTGGCAGCGTTGCAAGGTGTGCCTAATGAAATTCTTGAAGCAGCCGAACTTGATGGTTGTTCCCGCGCGCAATCACTATTTCGTGTCATCATTCCTTACATCCGCCCAACCCTCATCTTGATTGTTCTGCTTCGCGTTATCTGGATTACCAATTTCCCGGACATCATCTTTGGCATGACATCAGGTGGACCAAATCAAAATACCCACATCTTGTCTTCATGGCTGGTTCAAAAAGTTACTTACGATCAGGACTGGGGAAGTGCATCTGCACTTGGTCTGGTAATGCTCGCCATCCTCTTTATTTTCAGCATCTTCTACTTGCTGGCCACCCGCCTAGAGAAAGATTCGGAGCTCTAAGCCATGTTTAAGACTCTCGGTAAAGCCACCAAAGTATCTGTACTGACTATCTGGTTTGTATTTACGATTTTTCCTTTGTATTGGATGTTCCTGACTTCTATTCGTCCAGTGCGAGAAACCACCAAGCATTTCTACTACCCACACGCTAACTCGACGTTAGAGAACTATCGCAAACTCTTTAGCCAATATGCCTTTGGCACCTATATGCGCAACTCTTTTATTGTTGCCTTCGCCGCCTCGGCATTCGTGATCTTTATCGGAATGATGGGCGCATACGCGCTTGCACGATATCGCTTTAAGGGCAAAGCACAGATTATGTTGGTCTTCCTCGTGACCCAGATGATTCCCGGGCTCATCGCGTTGGCTCCGCTCTATCTCTTGCTCTCCAAAGTTCACCTACTCAATACTTTGTATGCGCTAATTCTCTGTTACGTCGGAGGAATGATTCCGTTCGCGACGGTGATGTTACGTGGCTTCCTGCAGCGCATTCCGCCAGAACTTGATGAGGCGGCTTTAATCGATGGATGCAATCGTTTTACTGCGCTCTTCCGCGTCGTCTTCCCGGTTGCCCTTCCTGGTATTGCCGCAACATTTATCTTCTCGTTCGTCCAATGCTGGAACGAACTCTTCCTAGCAATGGTCTTAATTGACTCTGATGGCAACAAAACATTCCCAGTCGCAGAGCGCTCCTTTATCGGCGCGTATTACATCGAATGGGGCGGCCTTGCTGCTTCCGTCATGATTGGCATCATCCCAACCGTGGTGATGTTTGCGCTCATGTCTAAGTTCATGATTTCTGGTTTATCGGCCGGAATTGTTAAGGGCTAGTGGCCACTAATGAACTTTGACCTCGAAGAGTATAAATCCGAGTGGACGCTTGATCCTGCCGTTCACCACATCAATCACGGATCCTTCGGCGCAATCCCCAATGTAGTTCGCGCAGAACAAGCTCGCTGGTCTGATCATGTGCAGAACAATCCGGTTAAGTTCTACGCTCGCGAAGCGATGCCTGCTGTTCAAGATGCGCGGGCAAAGATTGCAGCTTTCTTGGGACAGCGTGCCGATCAAATAGCTTTGGTTCGAAATACAACTGAAGGTTCATCAACCACGATGCGCGGATTTCCCTTTAAGGCCGGCGATGAAGCAATCGTGTTAGATCATGAATATGGCGCAGTCACCTATGGCGTAGAGCGTGCCATCGTTGCTGCCGGCGGACGCCTTATTGAAATAAAGGTTCCGCGACTCGCTTCCGATGAAGAAGTCGTCAAGATTGTGGAAGCCTCCTTTACTCCCAAGACCCGGATGTTCGTTGTTGATCATGTAACTTCTGCAACCGCCCGCACCTTCCCAGTTCAAGCGCTGAGCGATCTCTGTCGCTCTCGTGGAATTGCAATCGTTATCGATGCTTCGCACGTTCCTGGAAATATCGATGTTGACCTAGATAAATTAGATCCAGATTTCTGGTTTGGAAATTTGCATAAATGGTGTTCTGCACCGTTAGGCACTGGCGTTTATCGCATTGCTGATCGCTGGAAAGAGATTATGCGTCCGCTGATTGTTTCTTGGCAGGATTTTGAGCCCTACCCATTGCAATGGGACATGCTCGGTACGGTTGATTTGAGTGCTTGGCTAGCAGCGCCCACAGCTATTGATTTCTATTCCAAGATTGGTTGGGAGCGTTCCCGTAAGGCAAATACTGCACGCATGCGCTACGGCCGCGACTTGGCGATGGCAGAACTCGGAATTGGTGTTGACCAGTTGCGCGAAGAAGAGCTCCCGTTAGGCGTCGTGCCACTGTATAACGTCAGTGGTGGCCGAGAAGGATGTGCTGCATTGCAAGCAAAGATTGCCAATGAGTACAAGATTGAAGTTCCTATTACAACTTATAGCGATAGCAATCTCTATTTCATGCGAATTTCCGGTCAGCTCTATAACGATGCAAAGGATTACGAAGCGCTCGTTCCGATGATCCGCAAAGAATTGAAATAACTGTGGCGATTGATCCGCAAGAACTAAAGACGTTAGAAGAGATTCAAGCCAGAATTCTCTGGTTGGCGGTGCGCATGATTGATCATGCAAATCATGATCGCCCCAACATTGACGGTCTCAAAGTCGGCGGGCACCAGGCATCTAGCGCATCGATGACCAGCATTATGACTGCGCTCTATATGCATCATCTCGATGCTCATGATCGAGTCAGCGTTAAGCCACATGCTTCGCCTATCTTTCACTCCATCCAATACTTGCTTGGAAATTTGGATAAGAAATACCTCACCACTCTTCGCCAAGCTGGGGGATTGCAGTCCTATCCATCGCGCACTAAAGATCCAGATACCGTTGATTTCTCCACCGGTTCAGTAGGACTCGGCGCAGCCGCTCCGCTCTTTGCCGGCGTTACTCGTCGATATGTGGATGCGCACTTTGGCAAACGTCCAGATTCACGATTCATTGCGCTCATTGGCGATGCCGAACTCGATGAAGGAAATATTTGGGAGGCGGTTGCCGATCCCGCAACCGATGCATTAGGAAATGTAATGTGGGTCGTGGATTTCAACCGACAATCCCTCGATCGCGTCATTCCTGGAATCCGAATTGCACAGTGGCGTTCCCAATTTGAAGCTGCAGGTTGGCACGTTCATGAAGTGAAATACGGCTCAAAACTTAAGCGGGCATTTGCCGAGAACGGTTCGGAAGCCTTTAAACAATGGTTCGACGACATTCCGAACGAGCAATATCAATCGCTCTATGCACAAAAGAGTGAAGATCTCCGCGGTCGCTTCCTCGATGGCGCACCTGCCGGTGTCGCAGAATTTCTCAAGCGTTATTCCGACTCCGAACTCTTTGAAATCCTCAGTGACCTCGGCGGCCACAATCTCGAATCTCTCGTCGAAACTTTTGAAGCGGCAGATGCGATTACCGATCGCCCTAGTGTTGTCTTTGCTTACACTGTAAAGGGTTGGGGACTACCTATCGCGGGGGATCCACGAAATCACTCGGCTCAAATTTCTACTGAACAAATTGATGCGCTGCGAGCTAAGCATGACTTATCTAAAGATAATGAATGGGATGCCTTTTCATTAGAGAGTACAGCTGGCAAATTCTGTGCACTTCGCTCTGCTGCCCTTCGCCGTCCCGATAATACCGGCATCATCGATGCGGTTATTCCAATCACCACGAATGTGAAGAGCACGGGAATGACCTCCACCCAAGAAGCATTTGGTCGAGTCCTTTCTGAAATCAGCCGCGATGAAAAGATACGCCCTTATTTAGTGACAACTGCACCCGATGTGGCGACATCGACTAACCTCGGCGGTTTTATCAATAGAACTGGTGTCTTCCATCCACAAGATTTACGTCGCTGGAATGAAGATGCAGTTCTTAAATGGGCTGAAGGACCTACGGGTCAACATATCGAACTCGGTATTTCTGAGATGAACCTATTTATGTTATTAGCGATGCTTGGACTTTCTGGCGATCATCACAATCAACCACTGATTCCGATCGGAACTGTTTACGATCCATTTGTACTTCGCGGCCTAGATGCATTTATTTATGGCGTTTACTCTGGCTCTAAGTTCATTATTACCGGCACACCATCTGGCGTAACCCTCGCCCCTGAAGGCGGAGCGCATCAATCCACCATTACTCCTTCGGTGGGAATGGAAATTCCTGGTGTGGTTCTCATGGAACCTGCTTACGTTCAAGCACTTGACTGGCTGTTATGTGATTCCATCGCTCACGTCGCTGGCAGTAAGAGCGATACAACTCCAGATTTGCGGCCCAACGAACTAGCTTTCTATTTCCGTCTAACCACTCGGCCAGTTGATCAAACACCATTTAATGAGGCACGCGAACGTTTGGGTGAAGCGGTCCTCCGGAGCCAAGTGCTCGCTGGCGCATACCGGCTTGTCGATGGGCGTGCAGCAGCAACCGAACTTGTGGATGATCCAAACGCTCCTGTTGTTCATCTAGTCGGAACTGGTTCGGTTATGCCAGAGATATTAGAGGCAGCTAAAGAATTAGCCTCCGAGGGCGTCATCGCACATGTCGTCGATATAACTTCACCAGGCCGTCTCTACGGTGCTTGGCAGCGAACTCTGAAGCAAGGAATTCGTACGGCGGCAACGCCATCATTCCCAGGTTCGATGCGACCAATCTTTACTGAACGCGCACCGATTGTCTCCGTCCATGATGGTGCATCACATGCACTTGCTTGGTTGGGTTCAGCGCTCGGAATGCCGCAGGTTGCGATGGGCGTTGACTCCTTTGGGCAATCTGGCACCATTCAAGATCTCTACAAGATCCATGATTTAGATTCAGGTTCAATTGTGAATGGCGCACTCGCTGCGCTTAGCCTTAATGTATGAGTTCGTCACAATCATTAACTCTGCCGCTTCTTGTTGAACTAGCGCGCGAGCTAGCCGCCGCTGGTGAGCGCCAGATTTTAGGTGTCTGCGGGGCACCAGGTGCTGGCAAATCCACCGTCACATCTGCAATTGTCGAAGCACTTGGTCCAGATCTTGCAGTGATTGCACCGATGGATGGTTTCCATATGGTCAATGAAAAGCTTGAGGAATTAGGCAGGCGAAATCGAAAGGGCGCGCCCGACACCTTCGAGGTAGATGCTTTTGTTGAATTACTTTCTCAGATTCGCCATCAAACAGAAGAGTTAATTTCCGCGCCAGACTTTGATCGAACTATCGATGCTCCGCGAGACGGCGCAATTTCCATCAAAAAGAGCGTCCCGCTCGTTATCACCGAAGGCAATTACTTGCTTCACGGTCATGGGGGTTGGGAGCGAGTTGCACCATTACTCACGCAATCATGGTTTGTCATGCTCGATGATGAGATTCGACAAGAGCGACTCATTCGACGCCACATGAGTTTTGGGATGAGCGAAGCGCTAGCACGAGCGTGGACACTGGGAAGTGATGAAAAGAATGCGCAAGGAGTTCGAGAAGATGTTCTTCGCGCAGATTTAGTTATTACACTGGCAGAATGACAGGCTTCGCACTCTTTATAGCAGTATTTCTTGCATGCGCAGTTGAGGCTGTTGAGGCCACCACCATCGTTCTCGCCGCCGGCACTGCACGAAATTGGAAGTCGGCGCTCCTTGGAACGGCATCAGCGCTCGGATTGCTGGCATTGATCATCGCTCTCTTCGGGCCATCCATCTCCGGCCTACCCATTAATTCATTGCGAGTATTTGTCGGGACTCTTCTACTGGTCTTTGGCCTTCAATGGATTCGCAAGGCAATCTTACGAAGCAGTGGATTTAAAGCGCTGCACGATGAAGATCAGATCTTTCAAGATGAAATGGCACAGGCGGGTAAGGCAGAAAACAATTCGAAATTTGGAGTGAGTGACTGGTATGCCTTCACTCTCTCATTTAAGGGAGTGTTGCTGGAAGGACTTGAAGTAGCATTTATAGTTCTCACCTTTGGCTCTATTCAAAAAGATGTTGGCCTAGCAAGCATTGCAGCGCTTACCGCAGTCGTGATTGTCGTTATCGCAGGAGCAGCGCTCAGAAAGCCATTAGCGCGCGTTCCTGAAAACACCATGAAATTTATTGTTGGCATCATGCTCACCTCATTTGGAATTTTCTGGGGAGCGGAGGGTGCGGGTGCGCTCTGGCCTGGAAAAGATCTCTCCATTCTTGGAATTATCGCTTTCTTACTCATTCTGTCTTACATGCTTATTTTCTGGCTTAAGAAAGTTCATGCTGGGATTGGCCAGCCGCATAAGCTCGAGGTGGATTTCGACGAGGCTGATGAAGTCGCAGTACTGGCCGACCGCGGAGCACTCAAGGCGCTCAAGGCCTTTGGCTATTTTTGGTATGACTTCCTCATCGGTGATGACTTAATTGGAACCGCACTAGTGGTTATTGCCCTTGAAGCAACGAATCTTGCATTTCATTCAGGGAAGAATTGTTGGTGGATATTGCCGCTTGCTGTCGCAGTTGCACTTATTCGCAACCTACGTAAAATCTCAATTAGTCAATAATTAACAAAATATGAATTACCTGAAAGATTTTCTCCCGCGCAGAAGCGACTACTTACCTTTTCGAGCAACGCTTCAATCTAATTTAATTGCTGGTATTACCGTTGGCATCGTTGCTCTACCGCTTGCTCTCGGCTTTGCAATCACGACCGGCGCTGGCGCTTCTGCCGGTATAACAACCGCTATTTTGGCTGGCTTTGTTGCAGCACTTTTTGGCGGATCCAATTATCAAGTTAGCGGCCCAACAGGAGCGATGACAGTTGTGTTGGTCCCTGTGGTTGCAACTTACGGCGTAGCTGCTCTCGCGCCATTAGGCATCCTTGCAGGCGCAGTAATCGTAGTGATGGGGCTACTGAGACTCGGTGGACTCATCGATCGGGTGCCAATCTCTGTGATGGAGGGCTTCACCTTAGGAATTGCAATGGTGATTGGTCTGCAACAAATTCCTCTCGCTCTCGGAGTAAAGAAAGAGCCCGGAACTCACACTGTTCTCGTCGCATGGGATACCGCGTATAAGGCAATATCAACAAGTATTAATTGGAATTCACTAGTCATTGTTTTTGGCGTACTTCTCGTCAAATATTTGTGGAATCGATTTAACCATCATGTGAAGTTGCCATTTCACCTACCGGCCAGCATCGTGGCCATTGTTGTCGCAACTCTTCTCACCACTCTTGCAGGAATTAAAGTTGCAACTATTGGCTCGATACCTCAAGGATTTCATATCCCCAATAATTTATTTGGAGCAATTTCTCGTATTCCATTTATCCACTTGGCATATCTGGTCATCGTCATTGCCCTGCTAGGTGCAATCGAATCGTTGCTCTCGGCCCGAGTCGCCGATGGAATGGCGCATGTTGCCATTGATCATCAACGTCCTAAGCATCATCCCAATCGCGAGTTACTGGGGCAAGGCTTGGGAACAATAGTCGCCTCAATCTTTGGTGGCATTCCCGCAACCGGCGCAATCGCTCGCACCAGCGTCAATGTCCGCTCTGGCGCCCGAACCCGTTTTGCATCCATGGTTCATGCATTGTTCTTACTTCTTGTGGTGCTTGCGCTCTCGCCACTTGTCTCCCACGTCCCCACCGCAGCTCTCGCGGGAGTATTGCTGGCAACTTCATATCGGATTGCTAACCCCACCAATATCCGTGAACAGTTACGTTCAACCTGGGGGACTTCGCTCACCTTTATTGTTACAGCAGTAGCAGTTCTCGCAATTGATTTAATCTGGGGACTTGCAATTGGCTTAGTTGTGCACGCAATACTTAAAAAATTAGGAAAGCTTTAACCAATAAGTTCTTTGTCGCGCTTCTTGGATGGGTCATGAGTGCAGCGCAAGTTTGCCGGCAGAGCGGCACAGTCATCGCAAAGCAGAATCAAATCGTGACAGGTGGCGGTTGAACAATTGCGGAAGTGCTTGGTAGGCGCGTTGCACTTTTCGCATTCCCCAATAACAGGAGTGTCTTCCGCAAAATCTACGACCATGCGAGAGTCAAAGGTATAAAGCGAGCCCTTCCAGTGACCATCTTTGCCATATTTATTCCCGTAGCGAACAATGCCGCCATCAATCTGATAGACCTCTTTAAAGCCACGCTTGATCATCACTGCTGACAAGATTTCGCAACGAATTCCACCGGTGCAGTAGGTAACGATTGGCTTCTCTTTAAGATGGTCGTACTTTCCACTTTCGATTTCTGAAACAAAGTCATGTGATGTCTCTACATCAGGAACGACTGCACCTTCGAATTTACCGATCTTGGCTTCGAAAGCATTTCGTCCGTCAAAGAATGTAACCTCATCGCCGCGCTCTTCCACCAATTTATTGACTTGATACGGCTTGAGATGGACCCCGCCACCGACGACACCATTGTGATCAACGGTAATCTCGTTGGGGTGACCGAAAGCAACAAGTTCTTTCTTGTTCTTAACGGAGAGACGTGGAAATTCGTTGCCGGTTCCTTCTGACCATTTGAAATCAATCTTGCGAAAGCCCGAATGCATCTTGGTTGCCTTCACATATTTCTTGAGCGCCTCCATCGGACCACCGACAGTTCCATTAATTCCATGTGGCGAAACGATGATGCGCCCTTTAATTCCCAAGTTTTGACAGAGCTCTAACTGCCACAACCGCACCGCTTCGGGGTCGCCGAGCGGGGTAAAGCAGTAGTAGAGGAGAACCTTCTGTAAATCCATAGAAAGTAGTTTAAAGGGGACGGGTGAGCCTGCAAATTTGCGAAAAATCGGACATTTATCACAATTTCTTCTCGGCGAGTTTTAAGGAAAGTAGTGATTTCCTCGCGAAATGAGCGCACACTAGAGCCACTGACCACGACGAGGTGCTTTGTTGCCCTCAGCCGTGGCGCAGCTGAACTCCTTAAACGAGGAAGTCAGAATGAGACCCACGGAGGATCTTTAATGGTTAATCTAACAAGCGGTCAATGGGGAACGTTGTACAACGTATTTTCATTCGGCCTTATCTCGATGCTCGCATGCACCGTGTACACATTGGTGTCACAAGCTCGAGTGCTTCCTAAGTACCGCAATGCGCTAGTTCTATCTTCAATGGTTACATTCATTGCTGCATATCACTACTTCCGCATTTTCAACTCATTCAACGAGTCATCACACGATGGCGGAGTAACAATTGGAACTTCACAAGGTGCATTCAACGAGGCATACCGCTACGTTGACTGGATCCTTACTGTTCCACTATTGCTCGTAGAAGTTATTGCAGTACTTGCTCTTGCAAAGGCTGCTGCTTCATCTCTTATCGGTCGCCTTGTACCTGCATCTGCAGCAATGATCGCACTTGGTTACCCAGGTGAAATCGCAACTGCTAACGGTACAAAGATCGTATGGGGCATTCTTTCAACAATTCCATTCCTCTACATCCTTTACGTATTGTTCGTAGAGCTTGGTAAGTCACTTGAGCGTCAACCAGAAGGCGTTGCAGCAACAGTAGGTCGCCTACGTTTGCTACTTATCGCAACATGGGGCGTTTACCCAATTTCATACCTTCTTCCAATCTTGCACAAGACCACTGCTGAAAACGCAGCTGGTTCCTTCGTGGGTCGCCAGATTGGTTACACAATTGCAGACGTACTTGCAAAGTGCGTATTCGGCCTAACAATCTACAAGATTGCTAAGTTGAAGTCCGCTGCAGAAGGCATGAAGGAAGATCACTAATCTGATCGACTGAATTAAAAATAGGGAGTGCCGATTCGGTACTCCCTATTTTTATGTCTAAATAGATATATTCTTTGGCTATGACAAATTATCGCTGGGGCGGATATCTGCTCGTCGCATTAGGACTTATCAATCTCCGTTACCAGACCGGTCAGTCACACGTTCTTGCGCATAGCTTGATCATCATTGTCCCTGGAGCGCTGCTACTCGCTGCAACCTGGACTAAACCATTAGCCAGCACACTGGCAAAGAAGTCGGTCAAGATTTCGGCAATAATCATTGGGCTTGCGCTCGTTGCTTATTCCTTGCTCAACTGACTTTTACTTTTCGCGCTGAATTCCTCTGCGACCCCAGTAGACCCACATTCCTTGAATCAAGAGGATGAGCGAGAAGCCAAAGAGTAAATCTTCAATGGGTGCGCCTGCTAAACGTCGGCCAATGATTGCGGCCGGTGAATACATCACGATATCGCGCGAGGTTAACCACCAGTTTGTGATCAATTGAAAGGGAAGAATGATGGCGTACGAAGTCCAAAAGACGGACTTAGTCAGTAGTGAAGTCTTGAGCAAGAAGAGATCAACCAGCACTGCTACAAGGACTGAAGCTAAAGCAATATCGGTATAAATCATTTTGCAGATGCCTCTTCATCGCCAACCGGCCAATGCTTCTTTACTGAACGCACGCCCTCTAACGTCAGAATGGAGGCTAATGGAACGATGAGAAAGAAGAGGAATTCCTCGAGCGGTATGTGGAATGGACCATAAATTCCCAAAATTTGTTCTGGATCAAAGCTCCAGTGACCCTGCTTTACTGCATAGGCATCCCAGATAATGTAAAAGATCGAGATCGGGAGAATCGAAAGTGCGGCGCGTTTAATTCTACGAAGGACTCTAGTTTTTAAAACAAGCTCGAGCCAGAAGGATCCAAAAATCGTGAAGAGCAACATCGCGAGATAGCTAAATTTCAGCATACGCACCTCACAAGTGGCTCTGGAGTGAAAACCTTTCCTTGAGTGTAATCCATTCCTCGGCCAATTCTTCGTATACTTATTAAATGAATTCAGGAGCAGCTTCGGTCTACCTGCTCGCGCGAAAGATTTCAACAACGTCGGCCGTAGCAGCCGCGTTACTCTCGCTCGTAATCGTGCACCTTTTTCATGTGGATGCCATTTCATGGCAAATCGCTTTGGCTACAAGTGCTCTTGCCTTAGGAATTCCCCACGGCGCGGTTGACCACCTGATCTCGTTGCCAAAGAATTCACCACGCAAGCTTCTTCTCTTCATTCTGATTTATGTTGCGATTGCAGTTGCAGCAGGAGCTGCAATATTTCAATGGAATCTCATCGGCTTCCAACTCGTTCTCTTGATGAGTTTTCTCCACTTCGGCTTTGGAGATGCAACGTTTTTGGTTGAACTTGGGGACGCGAAGGAGCAACCGAGAAAACAAATCTTTATCAAGTTTTTCTATGCTCTCTCATCAGGCGCGCTGCCAGTCTTTCTACCGCTCACATCTCACGAAACTCAAAAAGCGCTGAATAAAATCCATCCCGCACTTATTGATTGGGCGGGAGCCGGGGCGAGCAGGATTAGAGCTGCAGTCCTCATCTGTGCCGCCATCACCGCGCTCCTTCTCATTTTTACTCGCGGGTGGCGCGATCTCTTCGACTTAGCAGCGCTCTTCGCACTTGGCCTCTTTGCGCCACCACTCGTTGCCTTCGCAATCTATTTTGGGCTCTGGCATGCACTGCGCCATACCGCGCGACTGACTCAATTGCTTCCTCGCGCCCATGAATATTCGGAGGCCGGCAATGCCGGTCGAGCGCTTATCTCGGCGAGCGTTCCTGGTCTACCTGCCCTGGCCGGTGCCCTTGTACTCGCAGCAGGGTTCATAATTTTTCGCGGCGAAAACTTTTCATCTGACTTCTTCTGGAACTTACTTGTGATTGTCTGGGCTCTAACCGTCCCTCACATGCTAGTTACTGCCCGCATCGACCGCCGAGTACTCAATGAATTCTCTACCAGGCATTAGGCTTGGGCTATGACAAACGTACTTATTATTGCTGGATTCGCGCTTGTAATCCTTGCTCTTGCATATGCAATCCGCACGATCCGCGCTATCCATCCCAAGCTGGCCAAGGTCTTAGCTGCGCAAAATGAGTTACGTGTTCAACAGCTTTCGATGGCAAAAGAGGCGGGAAATCATTACCGTCAAAGCGAAGCATTTGCTCAGTTGGTAAAGATCTTGGACCTCAAGGCGCCGATTCCTGCTACACGCGGTTGGGCTGGTTCACCAGATTTATTACTCACCCTGGTTTCGCTAGTTCGTAAATACAAGCCAAAGACAATTGTGGAATTAGGTTCTGGTGTCTCGACTTTGGTTTTAGCAAAGAGCGTTGGTCGCGGTGGCAAAGTAATTAGTATTGATAACTCTGAAGAGTATGCCGGCTATACCCGCGAGATGCTAGCCGATCATGGAATTCGCAATGTCCAAATAATTGTTGCTCCGCTGAAGAAATATCCTGGCGGTAGCGAGTGGTACGACCTCTCCAAGTTAAAGACAATTAAGCGAGTCGATCTCCTGCTTGTGGATGGCCCGCCAGCAACTTCTGACCCAGCTGCACGATTCCCAGCACTCGCGGAGTTCTCATCTAAATTATCAGCTCGCGCAGTGGTGGTGCTGGATGATTCCATTCGTGAATCAGAAGCGAAGCTTGCTGATGCGTTTGCAAAGGCAATGCCAAAGCACAAGCTCACTAAATTGCCCCATGAGAAGATCACTTCTGTTATTGAGCCTAAGTAGCTTGTAATTAGAGATGCTTGGCGGGATTGATAACGGGCTTTTTTTGCAAGCTTTTGCAGGTTTCTTGGTTTTCCCGATCATCATTATCTTTTTAAGATGGGCGTTTCCTTCCAAGAGGGACCCGAATGAAAAAGCAATTCGAAAGGCTCTCAAAAAAGAATTACAGCAACTTCGAAAGAAGTAGCTAGGCCCTGGTTGAACGATTAACCGCGCGAGCCCGTTCTCAATCCAACAACAATCTTAAGCGAGATAGATGAATTCGAGATCAGCGGATTCGTCGGGACTGCAGTTGCAGAGAGCATAATTTCACCGTGTTGTGTGGGCTTCCACGAACAGGTAGCAACAATATTTGGCGATGTTCCTGACGTTGGACGGCTTTTACAGCCAACAATAACTCGACCATTTAATTTAAAAGTTACCTTTGATGGGGTTGAAACGTTTGCGGTGACGAGAACGGGGGTTCTGTATGGAGTGGTCTTTACGGAACCAGCTAGAGAGAATGAAGTAAATGTGGAGATTGTGTTGAGGGTTCCAGGACCAGTCGGAGGGAAAACGTAATCTGATTTATAGAATTTAGGAGCGCTGTAATCACCCATGAGATATGAGCCCAGAATGTGGTTGCGACCTAAGAATGTGGCATTGCTAGTTGTTGATGAGTCTGCGGTGGGCGAGTTAATCGGACAGAGCGAACCGGATACTCCCGTTGTCGCCGTGCACGTACCAGATCCAGAACCGTTAAAGACAATGTATGAGGGAGCACCAGACTGGAGTGCATAAACTTTATATCCGCTGCTGTATCTAATTTCATATAAGTAAGTTCCGTCAGTTGCAATACCGTGTTCATCATCTGGCCAACCAGATTGGGTGTCGGCAAGCACGATGTTTTCAGAGAAAGTAAAAGTTGCAGTTTTTCCAGTGCCAACGACATTGAAGAGTTTTAAAATCTTGCAGTACATTCCTGATGGACATTGTCCCGCACCTGTTCCAACCCCATTAGGGGCAGCGGTATTAGGAGCACTTACTGCACCAATTCGACCGTCAGGGAAGTCGATAATATTTCCGGTTAACCATCCGCTACCGGCGTACCAGTTCTGCGGAAGGGTGAGTGAGTTAACGGTCCAGTCACTCGTATCGATGCAATAGATATTGTTATTTGCTGATCCATTGGGGCGGAGGAAAATACAACCGCTGCTATAAGTCAGATCAATGGAATCAATGCCAATGGCCGAGAGCGTTGATCCAATATTGATGGCTTGCTTTACGTATCCGCTCATATCTACTTTGCAAAGATAAGTGGTGGCGTTAGATGGTCGGAAATATACGAATGTGCCATCGGATGTAATTCCGCGAACGTCGCCACCTGTGCAACTTGCTGCATTAGGAACAGATCCCGTCGGATCGGTAATGGTGACGATCGAGCCACCAGATGCGATCAATCGGGCAGAGAGCGGAATGCTCCATTTTGCGTACAGAGTGATATCGGAATTAAGGGTAATAGTTCCAGAGCCAGCTGTGTAATTATTTCCCAAGCCACTACTTAAAGTATTCCAACCTTCAAAAACAAAGCCTTGTCGCGCTAAATTTCCGCTATTACTTGCAACAGTGACGAGCGTTCCCGCGGCGTAGCTTGTGGGAGAGGGAACGCTGCCTGAAGTTACGCCGGTCTGGTGCTGAGACTCATTTGCGTTATAAGTAATGGTGTAATTGATTGCGTGTGCGGGAGATATTGGCGAAGCAATCCAATAAATAGGCAGCAGCACTAGGGCGAGGAGAATCCGGAGCCGAGCGCGCATAGGGGAATTCTAAGGGGGAATGAAAAGGCCCAAACCTGTGGAAAGTGCTAATCTTTTGAAACTCTTCGTCATAGAGGAAAAGTCCCTTTGAGAAATCAAAGGGACTCTCTCTTTTCTCGCTGCAGGCAATTAAGTGGGTTACGAGTTACCCTTCCTCCATGAAACTCACCACCTGCCTATGGTTTAACGGCCAGGCTCGCGAAGCGGCTAATTTCTACACCAGCATTTTTCCCGACAGCTCGGTTGCCGATAATTGGATTGCCCCCACTGATACTCCCGGAAACAAGCAGGGCGAAGAGATCGTTGTTAATTTCAAGATATTTAGTCAAGATTTCATCGGCCTTAATGGCGGCCCACAGTTTCCTCATAGCGAAGCAATTTCATTCCAGATTCCGTGCGCTGATCAAAATGAGATTGATAAGTATTGGTCGATTCTCACTGCCGATGGTGGAGCCGAAAGCCAGTGCGGTTGGCTCAAAGATAAGTTTGGAATTTCGTGGCAGGTCACTTCACCAGAGATGGGTAAGTATTTGGGTGGCTCAGATTCTGAAGGCGCGCAGCGTGCGACTAAGGCAATGCTTGAAATGAAGAAGATTGATTTGGCGGCAATGGAGAAGGCTTACTTAGGAAAGTAAGCATGCAAAGAACTTCTCGCGTATTTCTTTTCTCACTTCTCGCCATTTTTCCCCTGGTCTCGGTGCCCGCTCCTGCGCACGCGGCAGTCCCAACCGTAACTTCAGTCTCGCCCGTGTATAGCCCACTTACTGGCGGGGTCACATCCACAATCGTTGGAACCGGGTTCACAGGAACTACCGGTGTGACGATTGGAGGAAGCGCAGCAACGATTTCCTCGGTCACGGATACTGAACTAGTTGTTGTAACTCCGGCCCTGGGTTCAAATGGAAATAAAACTCTTGTCGTTACCAATGCCGATGGGTCAGTAACAGCTGCAAACGCATTCGTTTATTACGACACCGCAGTTAATTGTGGCACCAGCGGTGCTTTCTATATTCAAAGCAACTCAGTCATTGCTGCCGTCAATTGTGTAGGAACAGTCAATGTTCCATCTGGCGTGACAAATATTGGTGGATGCTCATTTGGAAATGCAATTGGTGGAAACTGCGGAACTTTATCGGGTAATGCAATTACCGCAGTGACTCTTCCGAGCAGCCTGCGAACTATTACTGGCGCGGGATTCTTGGGTGCCTCAACTATGACTTCCGTGAACATTCCCGAGGGTGTCACGACTATCGGAAACTCTGCGTTTTATATGGCTGGTAAACATGCCTTAAATATCCCGACAACAGTTACTAACATCGATAACGCGTTCTATCGTTCGAACCTAACCGAAATTACTTTTTCGACCCCTACAAGCCTAAGAGCTATTGGCGCAAGTACATTCCGCGCATCTCCAAATCTCACATCATTGATCCTCCCGGACGGCATCACATCACTCGCTTCAATTTCCGTGGGAAGAGATCCAAGCGATTTAAGTAATACGGCAAATCTCAAGTGGGTTTCACTGCCAAGCTCTCTCACCTCGACTACAGCGACTACATTCGGTCTTCTTCCACTTACCTGCGTTGTTAACCGTGGAGATACCGCTTATCTCAATGGTCTTACCTATCCAAATAGCCCAACAGTGGTGACGGATATAAATAGTTGCCCAGCTCCCACATTCACTTCAGTATCGCCCACATCTGGCACTACTCAAGGTGGCATATCCACGACTATTACCGGTACAAATCTTTCCACGGTGAACTCGGTAACTATTGATGGCCTAGAGGCCTCAATCACAAGTCGCACTGCAACCGCTCTTACTTTTAACACCCCTGTAGGAACTGTGGGAGCAAAGAACATTGTGTTAACAACCTATGGCCCCACTCTTACCTCTACTGGCGCCTATACATACCTACCTTTGCCCAGCATTACGTCGCTATCGGTGACCTCTGGTCCGGTTGCGGGCGGAACTTCCACCATTGTGACTGGCACAAATCTTGCGAGCATTACCGTCGCAACAATTGGTGGCGCAAATGCCACGCGTGCGAGCAATACATCTACTTCAATCACTCTGACCACTCCGGTTGGAACAGCCGGTGCGAAAGATCTCGTAATCACCAATGTCAACGGAACCATCACCCTGTCTGGGGCTTTTACTTACGTCGTGCAAACCGCATCTTTTAGCGCGTTCTCGCTAGCCGGGTCTGTAACCATCACGCCTTACCGCACGCCCATAAATATCACTGCCACCGTCGCTTACTCTTCGCGAATAACTTTTAAATTTGGAAATCTACGCATCCCTGGCTGCGTGAGCATTCCAACGGCTGCCTCAGCTCCATATACCGCGGTATGCAAATGGAAGCCTTCACGTCGCGGTACGTACGCGCTCACGGCTGTTGCTGTTCCCACAACAGGAGGAATTTCAGTCGGGGTCGCTTCGCCAATTACGGTTTCGATTAACAATCGAACTGCAAGTCGTTAGCCTTCTAAAATTTCAGCCATCTTAAGCCAAGGCAATCTGTTATCGAGAGCGGTAGGAAAACAAAGTTTTCCAATTGGATGCGACTGGGGACTTTATTTGCATGTAGAAATCTGCTTGATTTCATGAAGTGGGTTGTGAGGGACTCGTTATCAAACCTTCAAACCATTCCCTTTGACCCACTATGCGGATATATCCGTTCTTGACTCATCTCCAATATTAGGGATAGCCAGTGACAAATCAAGAGCAGAGAACATGTGGCTTCCATTTATTGGAGAACACCAGCCTGTTACCCTTTTTTAGTGTCTGCTTTGATTCCTGTCTACTCCATCTCTAAGCCATTCCTTGCTGAAGCAGTCATCGCACTCAAAATCCCGCTGGATTCCCAAATTGGCCAATATGTCCCAGGCCTGCATGAATGTTACAAAGGCAGAATTATTTCTGACCTCTTGAATCACACTTCAGGGTTAGACGATTACGGTGACATGCCCGAGTATCAAGAAGCCGTGAAAGAAGGCAAGCCTGCATGGGGAAGAGAATTACTGCTCGCCAAAGCATCAATACGGACTCACAATAATGAGGGTTTTCGTTATTCAAATATCGGATATCTACTATTGATAATGCTCCTAGAGGCGAAGAGTAAGAAACATTACTTTGAAGCATTGTCGGAATTAGTTTTTAAACCATTGCACATTAATAGTTTTGTAGAATGGAAAACTGCACATCCTGCCATTCCCTATTATGATCCAAATTGGGTCTATTCAGGAACTTTTCTTAGTGATCCAAAAACTATTGCTCCATCACTTATGAAACTTGCACGGCATCGTCATGATTCCATGGGACTTGGCGTTGGTATAACTCAACTTTCATACATTGATACTGGATTTGAAGAGCCTGGTTATGGACTTGGATTCATGTCTGATGGAGGTTGGTCAAATTCTGTCCCCCGCTTCGTTGGGCATGGTGGTGGAGGTCCTGGTTTTAGTTTGATGGCTCTTGTGAATACTTCTAACTGGAAGTCAGGGCTTGAATATTCAACGGAAGGTTTTGACCAAAGTCAGGCTATTACTAAATTGATTAAAAAAATTGGTGATTAGCCGTACTTTGTTATTTGAAAACATCTAAAGGTTTGGACATAGAACTCGGATTCACTTACGTAAGTGGGTGGTGAGGGACTCGAACCCCCGACCCGGTGATTAAGAGTCACCTGCTCTACCAACTGAGCTAACCACCCGAAGCATCCAGGCGCCGGAAACGCTTGAATGCAGGTGGAAACCTATCAGCAATTTTGGCCT
>CANBVO010000006.1 GCA_947372915.1 Actinomycetota bacterium
CTGTTGACCTACCCGGACATGGCCAATCTCCGCTGGACCATACAACTCCCCTTGATCCTGAATCTTTGGCTCGTCTCATTATTACTTATCTCGATCAGATGAAGATTTCTCAACTCCATGTTGTTGGCAATTCACTTGGTGGATGGGTCGCGCTTGAATTAGCAGCACTTGCACCGAGCAGAGTGAAATCGGTAGTCGGATTAGCGCCAGCTGGTCTCTGGCTCAAGCCAGACATTACCCGGGTACGCGGAGAAGCCCGTGCGCGGTTGATGGCAAAATCTTTACATAAGTCCGCCCCGAAACTCTTGAAATATAAATTTGCGCGTCAGTTGGGTTTTAGTACGGTGAGTCCGCGTTGGCAAGAGTTAGATATTGAAACTTGTATTGATGCCACTATTGCAATGGGTACCTCACGCGGTTATTTCCCTACTTGGGATGCCTTCTTAGGCAAGAGATTCGACGAGGATATTTCTCCTGCGATTCCAGTGACGATAATTTTTGGAGATACGGATAACACTCTCCCTGCACATACTTCTCAAGAACGTTCGCTAGCGCCCAAACATGCCAAATGGATAGTTATTGAAAATTGTGGGCATGCACCGATGTGGGATCACTCGTCAGAGGTTCTTAAGTTAATTCTTGAAACGTGTCGCTAACCGATGGTTACAGTCCTATATTTCTGGAAAATTGAACGCGCTAATATTCAGAAAGCAATTCTTCGGATGGCGCTCGACCGCAGCTCATTAAAGAAGAATCAAGATATTTCTTTCTTTAAATTGCTCGGCACCGGTAAGGGCGAAACCTTTACTCCGAAGGATGCAAACTCGCAGCGCTGGGGACTCTTAATCACATTAAAGGCAGAGGATCTCGATCGTTTTGATCACGGCTCAGTGGCCAATCATTGGCGAAAGATTGCTACATCTGAGTATCGCGTAATTCTTCGACCGTTAAGTTCGCATGGCCAATGGTCAATGCGAGAGCCGTTTATTGTGGAAGAATTTTCGTGGGATGGGCCGGTCGCGGCAATTACTCGTGCGCGGATTAAGTGGAGTCACAATTTCACCTTTTGGAAAGCGGTCCCACCTATAACACAGGCACTTCACCAAGCTCCGGGTTTACGCATTGCCATCGGAATTGGTGAGGCCCCCATTGGACTTCAAGGAACATTTTCCACCTGGGATTCAGCGGCAGATATTCGTGCCTTCGCCTACAAGAGCGCGGCGCATCTGGCTGCAATCGATCAGACAAAGAAAATAGGCTGGTATGCCGAAGAACTCTTTGCGCGCTTTGCGATTATTGAAGAGAGTGGTTCTCTCTAACCCCTTAAATAAGGCAGAATTGCACCATGTCACTGCGTCAATATCGTCCGCGAGGTAATGCCCGTCGCGGTATCTCATCCACGCAGAACGCAGTACTTCTCGCCGTTTTAGCGCTTGCCATTCTCTTTCAGATTTCCTATCCCCTCGTTCACGGGGACGCACTTCGTTACATCACCATTCTGACTGTTTATAGCGGTGCGCTGCTCATGCTCGTACATTCTTTTCTTTCCTACGGCTTTAGATATTTTGCCTCCTACTTTGCGATTACTTTTTTCTTTGCTCTCTTCATTGAACAATTAGGAAGTCGCACTGGTTGGCCTTTTGGGGATTATGTATACGACTCAACTTTGGGCATTCAAATCGCAGGCGTACCGGTCGTTGTTCCATTCGCTTGGATCATGTTGACACATCCCATCTTGATTGCGGCCCGCCGAATGGCTCCGCATTGGGTCTTTCTTTACGGTGGCGCTGGATTAATGGCATGGGATCTTTTCTTAGATCCGCAAATGGTGAGCGCTGGGCGTTGGACATGGACCGTTACCGGACCTCACGTGCCCTTTCAACCAGAGATTCCACTATCGAATGCAGCCGGTTGGCTCTTTGCAGGTATGGGCTTGATTGCAATTTTGCATCTAGCGCTACCCAAGGAACGTCGAAAAATTGGGGCAAGTTCAACCATCCCAGATGTTTTCTTAGCATGGACTCTCTTCTCTGGAATTATTGGGAACCTCTTCTTCTTTGATCGTCCCGGGGTCGCACTGATTGGTGGTTTGGTTTTTGGTGCGCTGACTGCGCCTTATTTCTTTAGCATCACACTTGGCAGACCTGACTACATCTAGATGACTCTCTTTCCTTTCATTCTCTGCTGTGCAGCTCTTATAACTGCCACTATCAATGCATTAACGATGAGAGTCGTTCGTAAGTCTGAAAGTCTCCTCATTTCAGAGAGCGTGGACTTACTTATCCCGATGCGTAATGAAGAGCGAAATGTCTCCGAATGTATTGAAGCGGCGCTCAGCACATCTAAGCTCGCTAATTTTTCAATTACAGTTCTCGATGACAATTCCTCGGACAAGACCCCGGAATTACTAACTTCATTCGGTTCAAAAATCACAGTGATGAACGGCACGGCCTTACCTGATGGGTGGATGGGCAAGAACTTTGCGCTCTCTCAATTAGCGAGTGCTAGTAGCGCCGAATACCTAGTTTTTTCTGATGCGGATGTCCGCCTCACGCCCGAGGCAATATCTGCAAGTCTCGCGCTCATGAAGCGGTTGAACTGGGATTACATCTCCCCTTATCCACGCCAAATCGCTCGAACTTTTGCTGAGCTTCTCATTCAGCCACTCTTGCAATGGTCATGGATGTCTAGCGTCGTACTTCGAATCGCTGAAAAATCTCAGCGGCCATCAACCACGATTGCCAATGGTCAACTCTTTATCGTCAAGCGCGCGGCATATATTGAGATCGGCGGCCACGAGAACATTAAGAACGAGGTCCTCGACGATCTCGAACTTGCGCGCGAGCTGGTTCGTCATGGATTTCGCGGTGGCGTCGCCGATGCCAGCGATGTAGTGACTTGTCGAATGTATGAAAGTCGCAAAGAACTTATCGAGGGCTATACCAAGTCGCTCTGGCGAGCATTTGGCGGAGTCGCAGGAACAATTCTTGCGTTGCTGATACTCACGTGGACCAGTCTGACTCCGTTCTATGGCGCAATCACGGGATCAGCACTCGCACTTGGCGGCCTCACACTCACAATTCTCTCTCGAGTGGTCGTTGCTTTGCGCACTCGATCAAATCCGGTTCTCTCACTTCTTCATCCCCTTGCTATCCTCTTTCTCTTTTCGCTCATCGCACTTTCCTGGATGAAAAAACGCAACGGTTCGTTGCAATGGCGCGGACGCAGCATCTGATGAAAATTGTTGTCATTGGAGCGGGTGTTGGCGGCATGTCAGCCGCTATTCGACTCGCTAAGGCCGGACATCAAGTTTCTATCTACGATGCATCCGATCGCACAGGTGGTAAGTGCCGAACTGAATGGATTGGCGATTACGCCTTCGATACCGGGCCATCGCTGATGACTTTGCCTGCCGTCTATCGAGATTTATTTTTAAAGACTGGTAAAAGAATTGAACATATACTTAAAATTAATGCCGTCGACCCAGCCTTTGATTATCACTTTGCCGATGGCACTCAAATCACCTTCCCGAACTTATCGATTAAAGAGACCTGCCTGGCTATAGATGCAGCGATTGGCAAAGAGAGCGGCAATCAATGGCATAACTTGATGCAGCGGGCCGAACATATGTGGGATGTCTCGCGCGAACCATTTGTCGAATCTGAATTAACTTCAATTCTCGGACTTCTCAAACGCAAAGATATTCTTAGAGACCTTCGTGCGATTTCACCTTTCACCTCACTGCGTAAGCTAACCAAGAGCTATACCGATAGTCCTTATTTGACTGCCATCATTGATCGGTACGCCACATACACCGGCTCTGATCCCCGCAAAGTACCAGCGGTGTTGTTGACCATTGCCTTTATTGAAAGTTCCTTTGGGGCCTGGCATATCGAAGGTGGCCTCGGTCAACTATCCGTGGCCTTGGAGGAACGCGCGCAATCCCTAGGAGTAGAAATTCATCTCAATACAGAAGTTGCCAGCATTACTTATTCAGGTGATAGCGCCACTGGGATTGAACTCCATAACGGAGAAATTATTCTTGCCGATGCTGTTGTTGCAAATGCGGACGCCCATTATGTATATAACGAATTACTTCCGAGAGATTTACGCGTTACTTCGCCAGAGCGCAAGAAGCTCAAACGAGCCGATAAATCATTAGCTGGTTTTTCACTACTACTCGGCCTAGATAACTCCAAACTCCAGGGCGCTCCACCTGAACTCAAACATCACACTATTTATTTCCCTGAAAATTACGAAAGAGAATTTGATCAAATTTTTACGGAAAAAGTACCGGTTGATGACCCCACCATTTACATCTGTTCTCCGAACGATCCGCTGATGGTACGTGGCGATAATAAAGAAGCCTGGTTTGTTCTCATTAACGCGCCTCGCCACGAGCCAGGTCTCGGATATGACTGGAGCAATAATCCTGAAAGTTATGCCCTGAAAATTATTGCCAAGCTTGATGCACTAGGTCTGAAAGTTTCAGAACGCTTAGATGTGATGGAATTTCGCACTCCTCTTGATCTGCAGAACAGCGTTAAAGCACCGGGTGGCTCTATCTATGGCACGTCCAGCAACTCTGCTCGTGCTGCATTTCAACGTGCACGCAATCGTTCCCCGCTTAAGAATCTTTACTGCGTAGGCGGCTCGGCTCATCCCGGCGGCGGATTGCCATTGGTGGGATTAAGCGCAGAGATTGTGGCTAATGCGATTGCAGGCGCTTGAAATAAACCGAGGAAAGGTAAACAAGCGAAACTGCTTGTATGCCTAACCAAATAACTGAAAAGTTACTCACTAACTGAATCTTGAGTTCGAAGGCAATCAGTGCAATAAAGATCAAGCTTGCTCTTACCGGCCGTTCTGCAATGGTAACTGCGGTGATATCTGAGTATCCCAATCCGGCGGCGCGAGCACGGAGATACTCTTGCGTAAAAGCGAAAATGGCAGCGAAGAAGAGTATTCGCACATCAGCGCCAATCCGATAGAAAGCCAACACCCAAAAAACTTCACTCAAACGATCCACCACTGAATCAATCATGGCGCCACGTTTAGATGTCTTCTCGGAAATCATCGCCAGTGATCCATCCAGACCATCACAGAGAAGCGAGAGAACGAGCAGCGCGGGGGCGAGCCAGGTAGTTGCAGTAGGCCAAGTCGCAATGGCTGCAATGAGACCGAGTGTTGTTAATACATTTGGGGTGACGCGTAGACGATGCAAGGGACGCACTACCGCATAGGAAATTGAGAGCCAACCTTTAACAATTCCGGTAACTGGTACGTCGCCGTGCAGTGAACTCCAGATGGAGAAGAATTTATCGCGCTGCACGATTATCAAGTCCCAAATTTCGAGCAATTTCCAGGGTCGCACTTGCTGTATTCATGGTGTAAAAATGAAGTCCGGGCACTCCTGCATCTAAAAGCTCTTGGCAGAGATGTGTTGCAAGTTCTACTCCTAATTTAGTGACATCTTCAGGGTTATCACCCAAAGCAAGGAAAGCGCTCTCAATTTTTGCAGGTACCGGTGTACCACTGAGTTCGGCCATCCGCTTCATTTGCTTGAGATTAGTGATGGGAAGAATTCCGGCGATGATGGGAAGTGATGAACCCTTAGCCGCTAACCGATTAACCAAATCAATCCACTTTGCTGATTCAAAGAAAAATTGAGTAGTAGCAAAAGTTGCACCCAGCGACTCTTTACGCAACAAGACATCGACGTCGCCATCTAAGTTCCCTCCACTTGCGGGATGCCCATCAGGGAAAGCGGCAACACCAATCGTAAATTTTCCGGTCGCTGCAGCGAGCTCTACAAGTTGGTCGGCATGATCTAAGCCGCCAGGAGTACTCACCCATGGCGCTGAAGGTCCGCTGGATGGATCTCCACGAAGTGCCAGGATGCTCTTAATGCCAGCACCGTGATACTGATGCAAAATCTCTTCAAGTTCGCTGCGGGTGGAGCCAACGCAGGTGAGGTGGGCAACGGTATCGATGCCAGTGCGTTCGGTTATTTCTTTAGTGATGCGAATGGTGCGATCTCGGGTACTTCCGCCAGCGCCGTAGGTCACAGAGATGAAATCCGGATGAAGCTCGCGCAAGTGTTCTGTAGCACTCCAGAGGCGCTCTTCTCCCCCACTGTCCTTGGGTGGGAAGAACTCCACAGAGAAAGTCGTCGTACTCATAGATGACGCAGGCTACCCTTGCTTCGTGACTTTCGCCGAAACCTTTAGCCTTAAAGAGCAGAAAGATTTAGTGAATTCCGCTCTCGCGCAATTTTCTACCCAAGAATGCAATTACCTGCGCGGAATTGGTAGCGAACTCGATGCGGTCGCAACAGCGATGCATAGTTATATCTGCGATTCCGGCAAGCGGCTGCGTCCGCTCTTTGCCTATGTCGGTTATCTCGGTACTGGCGCGCACCCGGATGAGGCCGCCCTCAAGGCAGCTGCATCTCTCGAACTCGTGCACGTCTGCGCGTTGATGCATGACGATGTAATGGATGGATCTGATTCACGTCGCGGCGCTCCCTCAATCCATCGCGCATTTGAAGCGCAGCACAAATCTGCAGGTTCCTTGGGCTCGGCCGAACAATTTGGAATTTCTACAGCGATTCTTTTGGGCGACCTTGCACTTGTATGGTCGGCAAAGATGTTGCACCAATCTGGTTTGCCATCAGAATCGCTACTTCGATCTCTCCCCATGTATGACGAGATGCGCGTTGAATTAATGGCCGGTCAGTACCTCGACGTCTATGAGTCAACTCTGAAATCTCAAAGCGTTGAGCGTTCACTCAAAGTTGCGCGTTATAAATCAGGTAAGTACACGATTGAACGCCCTTTGCACTTTGGTGCGGCTATTGGATCTGCGCAGCCAGAAAAATTGATGAAGGTGTACTCCGCTTATGGTCTTCCACTCGGGGAAGCATTTCAGCTCCGTGACGATGTTCTCGGAGTCTTTGGAAATCCATCCGAAACGGGTAAGCCAGCGGGCGATGATTTACGCGAAGGAAAACGTACCGTTCTACTTGCCACAACTCTCGACCGAGTATCGCCGGCGCAGCGCGAAATAATTAACGAACACCTAGGCAATCCCCAGCTCTCCGCCGACGGCGTCGAAGAAGTTCGCAATATTATGGTCACCACTGATTCACTCGCAGAATTAGAAGATCTCATCACTCGACTCACCTCTGATGCCGAAGCGGCACTAGAAAGTGAGGAAATTGCACCTGTCGCACGCAAGGCCCTCGGCGAGCTTCTCGCCATTGCTACTCGAAGGAATACATGAAAAAAGTTAAAGGACCAACAGATCACGTTGTAGTCGTCGGTGCAGGTCTCGGCGGTCTCAGTGCAGCACTTCGCCTTGCCGGAGCCGGACGTAAAGTGACCGTCATTGAACGCGAAAGTGTGCCGGGCGGACGTAATGGCTTACTCAATAAAGAGGGTTACGCCTTTGATACGGGTCCTACCGTTTTAACGATGCCTGACCTCATTCAAGATTGTTTCTCGTGTGTCGGTGAAGATATGAACGATTGGCTCGAGCTGCTTCCGCTTAAGCCGCTCTATCGCGCTTTCTATCACGATGGCTCTTCGCTTGATGTTCACGCAGAAACCGGACGCATGCAAGAAGAAATTCGCAATGTTATCGGCGCGGACGAGGCTGCTGGTTATGGTCGTTACGTTGATTTTGTGACCAAGCTTTACAAGTATGAGATGAAAGATTTTATTGATCGCAATATTGATTCACCGCTCAATCTCCTGACTCCCAATTTGGCTCGTTTGGTAGCACTCGGTGGATTCAAGCGTTTAGCACCTAAGGTCAGTGAATTTCTTAAAGATCCACGTACCCAAAAGGTCTACTCCTTCCAAGCTATGTATGCCGGCGTGAGCCCCCAACAAGCTCTCGCCATCTATGCCGTTATTGCCTATATGGATTCAGTCAACGGTGTCTTCTTCCCGAAGGGCGGAATGCATGCGGTTCCTCGCGCGCTTGCTGGTGCAGCTGCAAAACATGGCGTTGAATTCAAATACAACACCACTGTCTCTACTGTGGAACATTCCAATGGTCGCGCTCGCGCTGTGATCACTGAAGATGGCCAACGTATCGAATGTGATGCTGTCATCCTTAATCCAGATCTGCCCGTGGCATACCGAGAACTTCTTGGCAAAACTCCTCGCCAAGTCAAGCGCCTTAATTACTCACCATCCTGCGCAACGCTCTTGATTGGCTCGAGCAAGAGTTATGACCATTTAGCTCATCACAATATTCACTTCGGCGAATCATGGGATGGTGTTTTCGATGAACTCATTACCCAGAAGAAGTTGATGTCCGATCCAAGCTTGTTGGTGACAGTTCCTACTTATGATGACAAAGACTTAGCTCCAAAAGGAAAATCTAGTTATTACGTCCTCTTTCCTACTCCCAATCTCACCGCTGATATTGATTGGAAAGTTGAAGGCCCTCGTTATCGCGATCAAATGATTAAGACTATGGAAGCTCGCGGATATACCGGCTTTGGTGATTCCATCGAAGTTGAGCACATGACTACCCCACTCGATTGGCAAGCACAAGGCATGGAGGCGGGCGCACCATTCGCAGCTGCGCATACCTTCTTCCAGACTGGTCCATTTAGATCGCGCAACATGGCGCAAGGATTTGAAAATGTCGTCTTTGCTGGATCTGGAACTCAACCTGGAGTTGGAGTACCTATGGTGCTTATCTCCGGACGACTCGCAGCTGAACGTATCGTTGGGCCAGTCGCCTAATTATTTGTTGTCAAAGACCTTGATTGATCCATCGTAACAAGCAACCCAGGTGCGAGTAGTTGGTGGATCGTAGGTTATTCCGATGGGTTCTTTACAGGTCTTAATGGTTTGAATAACTTTCATATCAGAAGCGCGCACTTTAGAAATCGTGCTGCTAAAGAAATTAACGACAAAGAGCGCTGTGCCGTCCTCTGAGATAGTGAGAGATCGGGCTGCCTTTCCGGTCGTTACGCTCTTGATAGCTTTCTTATTAATTAGATCCCAAGCGATAACTTTTCCCGCGGCATTCAACGTGACATAGAGCTTGCTCTCGTCCGGTGAGAGAACGAGGGCACGTGGATTGCTGCCGACTGGAATAAGGGTTTGCGAGAAATCTTTGAGATTAATGGCATGGATATTTCGGCCACCCATTTCGGCGACGTAAGCAATCGAACTATCTGCCTTAACGACAATTCCTCGTGGATATGCACCAATCTTTATAGTCTTCACGACTTTTTGACTCGAGACTGATATGACCGTCATGGTGTAACCACACCAATTGGTCACCAAAATGTATTTGTTATCTGGCGTTACTTGAACCACCTTAGGAACGGCCCCTACTGGGTAGACGGCATCAATCGCATACGTAGATAGGTCTATGCGTGAGAGAAAGCTAGTGTCGAACCCGGAGGCAGGTGAACAAGTGTCGTGCCCTTCCTTGGTAAATCCTTTGCCATACATGGCGTAATTGGTGAAGTAGAGATATTTACCATCTGGCGAAAATGCACCTTCGACGGGTGCGCCACGGTAATTACCTGAATATTGGGTATATCCGAATTCGCCGAGGCGTACCGTATCCGGAACCGTCTGCAGAAGTTCAAAGGTATTTGCATCATAAATAGTGACGGTGTGGTTGTACATCATGTTGTGGGCACTTACTAAACCATTGCGCGAAGAGAGAACTGACTTGGGGCTAATGGCGCCCGTAATGTTCTTTACTAAGACCATTCGAGTTTGATCAGAAGTGATTTCATCAGCGCTGTTAGCTGAGAATGAGACGGCAGAAAGGGCAAGTACTGAGAGAAGTATTAGCGGTTTTCGCATCATGGTTACTTCAGCAAGACTTGAATATCAATGGCAGAAAATTCCTTTGCAAAATTTGCGCGGCCAGCTAAACCTGCAATCTCCATTAGTACGGCAACGGTGTCAACGATGCCTGAACAACGCTCGACCAACTTAGCTGCAGCACCTAATGTTCCACCGGTGGCAAGCACATCATCAATGAGAAGCACTCGCTCCCCCGGCCGAATGGCATCTTCATGAATTTGAATGGTGTTCTCGCCGTATTCAAGAGCATAACTTTCGGAGAACGCCTTGGCCGGCAATTTGCCGCTTTTGCGAATAGGTACAAATCCTTTACCTGTTAATTGAGCTACTGCCGCGGCAAAGATAAAACCGCGAGCTTCCACACCGGCAACTAAATCATACGAATCGCTGGAATCGGCAAAAGCTTTAACTGCTATCCCAAACGCTTCAGCATCTCGAAGCATGGGAGTTATATCTTTAAAGAGAATACCTGGGGATGGAAAATCTGGGACGTCGCGAATGAGCGAAGTAATTACTTGCGCATCAGCGGATTTCATAGAGCTCCTTAAAATGAATCAGGCTCCGAAGGATATCCCCCGGAGCCTGATTCGACTATTTATCTATTACTTAGCAACCCAGATGCTGATGGGTGATTGCAAGAAGTAGATGACGAATAGACCAGAGACGAAGTAAAGAAGTCCGTGAACTTCCTTGCCGCGACCTTGCACTAGACGAATGATGACGTGGGAGATGAATCCTGCGCCGATACCTACTGAGATGTTGTAGGTAAATGGCATCAGAATCATGGTCAAGAATGCTGGAATACCAATTCCATAATCAGACCATTCCACTTCTTTGATCTGCGACATCATCAAGAAGCCGACGATGACGAGAGCAGGAGTTGCAGCCTCGTAAGGAATAACTGCGACCAATGGTGCCAAGAATGTAGTGAGGAGGAACAAGATTCCTGTTACTACAGAAGCAAGACCAGTACGTGCGCCTTCGCCGACACCAGAAGCAGATTCGATGTAGGAAGTGTTGGAAGAGATGCTTCCAGCGCCGCCAGCAAGTGCTGCAACTGAGTCAACCAAGAGGATGCGCTCGTTATTTGGAATATTGCCCTGACCATCGATTAATCCACCTTCAGTTGCAATTGCAGTAACTGTTCCGACAGTGTCGAAGAAGTCAGAGAGCAGGAGGGTGAAGACAAGCAGGATTGCCGCGATGATGGTGACGCCTTGGACATGGAAGCCACCGAAGAGGCTGAAGTGTCCGAAGAGGCTGAAATCAGGCTTTGCAACCACGTCGTGTGGAAGCGCTGGAACGTTAAGTCCCCAACCCTTTGGATTTACTTTTCCGGTTGCGCCATCAAAGTTAGGGCCGATCTTAAATGCCTTTTCGACGATGATTGCAAGGACGGTAGTAGCAATGATGCTGATAAGAATTGCGCCCTTAACCTTCTTGACCAAGAGAGCAATCATCAAGATGAGACCAAAGCCGAAGACCACGATTGGCCAGCCGACAAGATTTCCGTTATCGCCAAGTGTTACTGGGACTGGGCCCGCGCCGGTACGACGAACGAAACCTGAATCAACGAGACCAATCAAGGTAATGAAAAGACCGATACCAACTGAGATTGCAATCTTGAGTTGCTGAGGAACTGCGCGGAAAACTGCAGTACGGAATCCGGTGAGAACCAAGACAGTAATTATGATTCCCTCGAGAACAATGAGGCCCATTGCATCCGCCCATGTCATGTGCGATGCGATGCCAACGGCAACAAAGGTGTTGAGTCCAAGACCAGTTGCGAGCGCCAATGGGAAGTTAGCAACGGCGCCCATGAGGATGGTCAAGAGACCAGCCATGAGTGCTGTCATTGCAGCAACCATTGCAAGGTTTGGATGTGAACCATCGCCACCGAGGTACTTACCGGTGCCGTCTTTTGCAAGACCGATGATGAGCGGATTGAGAGCAACGATGTATGCCATGGTGAAGAATGTGACGAAACCGCCACGGATTTCACGGCCTACTGTTGATCCGCGTTCTGTGATTTTGAAGAACGAATCGAGCATGGTGGACCTTCCTAATTTTGTTATCGGGGGTGTTTGCGACCCCGTGTGATTGATCGGCTCACAAGACCGTGGGAATACCGAGCAAAGTACCTTCCCCCAGTACTTACTCGGGAGTTCGCCACGCGCGAGCGGGCTGCGCCATAGAATCACCCTCATGGATGAGCTCACGCAGGCGGAAATTCTCGACCCAGAGCTGCGGGCTTCCTATGCTGAGTGCAAACGCCTCAACTCCCTCCACGGCAAGACCTACTACCTCGCCACCCTCCTTCTGCCACCTGCTAAGCGCCCGCACGTCCACGCGCTCTACGGTTTTGCCCGCTATGCCGACGAAATTGTCGATGACCTCGCCTCTGAATTGAGCGATGCGCAAAAGGCTGAGCACTTACGCACCTGGGGACAAGGCGTTCTGGCCGATATTCGCGCCGGCCGCAGTCATGATCACATTGGTCGCGCGCTCGTCGATACCGTTCAACGCTTTTCCATTCCGATTGAATATTTTGAAGCCTTTCTCCATTCGATGGAGATGGATTTAACAGTCACTGAATATCAGACCTTTGATGACCTGATGGAATATGTCTACGGTTCAGCTTCAGTCATCGGGTTAGAGATGCTGCCGATTTTGGGTTCGCTCTCCCCCGAGAGCGCGATTGCTGCTGAAAAATTAGGCACAGCTTTTCAATTGGCAAATTTCATTCGCGATGTCGGTGAAGATTTAGAACGAGGTCGGATCTACCTGCCCATCACAGAATTGCAAGCTCACGGCGTTACTTCCGAGATGCTGGAAGAACGAATTCTCACTCCGCAGATTCGAGTAGCTTTGCAGGAACAAATTGCACGTGTGCGCAGGCTTCAAGCTGAGGCAGAGCCCGGCATCGCACTTCTCGCGCCAGAAAGTCGCGCCTGTATCGAAGCAGCTTCTGAGTTGTACTGCGGCATTGTCGATGAAGTAGAAAAAATTGATTATCAAATCTTTACTCGTCGGGCAAAGACATCTACCTGGCGAAGAATTACGGTAGCTCTGCCTGCATTTCTTCGCGCCTTAGCCGCACGTCGCAAGTAATAACGCTACAGTTCGCTTCAACGGGAGCCGATTCATTGGCTGAGAGGATCCGAAATTCGGATCGACCGTCGAACCAGTTCGGTAATGCGATCTGGAAAGGGGTTACATATGCATATCAATCTCATGGCAGTCTTCTTTACCGCGTGGGGCTATACACTTACCTACCTGGAATTCGCAGGCTTTATCGCCTCAGTAATTGGTGTTGGTCTTGGTGTCTTTGGTCCTCGCTCCACTTGGCCGTGGTGGAACATCAGTTCACTTCTTTATTTTCTTCTCTTCTGGCAAGAGAAGTACTACGCAAGTGCCTGGTTGCAATTAATTTTTATCGCCGGTGGATTTTGGGGATGGTTCGGTTGGGGCAAGCAAGGCGCACAACCAGCTCGACTAACTCGCAAGGAGAAAACTCTCTGGGCTGTTGGTGGCGTTATCGCGTGGGGCGCGCTCTATCCCATCCTAAGAAAGATTGGCGCGGCTGCATCGCTGACGGATGCCTTTGGCTTTGTCGGGAGTTGTATTGCACAACTCTTGATGGTGGTCGAGAAGTACGAATCCTGGCCACTGTGGTTTGTTGTTGATGCTGTCTACACCTATCAGTTCTGGCATGGCGGTTCCTATCTCACTGCAATTCTCTACTTCATCTTCGTGCTGATTGCCGTTGCGGGTTGGAAACGTTGGTTGAAGGAGTCAAGTGCTCGTTGATATAACCCCGATTATCCAGAACCTTGAAAGCGCCACCCGAAAGTGTGGCGCTACCACTCTGATCACTATCGATGGTCCAGCAGGTTCTGGCAAGACCACACTTGCTGCTGATATTGCTAAAGCGCTCGCGACCACCGGAACTTTAAGTACAACCATTCATATGGATAGCTTGTATGAAGGTTGGGAGAAAGCGCTGACTGGTTCACTCACCACGATGTTGAGAAAGAAGGTAATTCCTGCATTGCAGGAAGGTGGCGATTTCGTCTTGCCTTATTTTGATTGGCTGATAGATCAATTTGGTCCAGAAGAAAGTTATACCAGCGCTCCCATTACTATTTTGGAAGGCGTGGGTTCAGGTCAGAGAGCAACGCGCCCATTTACATCAGTGGCAGTATGGATCGAAGCGCCATTAGAGATTGCACTCGAGCGCGTCCTTGACCGCGATGGTTATGACATCGAGGGGCCACTCAAGGGATTCAAGAAGGCAGAACTAGTGCACTTTGCCGAAGAGGGAACGAAAGCCGCTGCACATCACACCTTTTACAGCGCTTAGGTCGGTTAATCGCGCGTCATAGCAGTCGTCCTTAAGCTTGGTTGCCTAAGATTTTGCCGTGTCAGACCTCTCCGGCGAAATTATTGATGGGCGTTATCAGTTACAGAAACTGATCGCGGCCGGAGGCATGGCCAGCATTTACGAAGCGCTCGATATTCGCTTGGATCGCCAGGTTGCAGTCAAAATAATGCACCCACATCTGGCTAACGATGAAGAATATGTCGCGCGTTTCATTCGTGAAGCAAAGGCAGCGGCATCTCTCTCACACCCTAATGTCGTCGCGATTCAAGACCAAGGCTGGAATGAAGGTGGAGTGCCCGCAGTTTTTTTGGTCATGGAGCTTATTGAAGGCTTCACGCTTCGCGAATTAATTCATGAACAAGGATCGTTATCGGTCAAAGATGCGCTTCGCTACATCACACCAGTCATTAGCGCACTTGTTGCCGCCCACAAACTCGGCATTGTTCACCGAGATATAAAACCCGAAAATATTTTGATTGCAAAAGATGGCCGAATTAAAGTCGCGGATTTTGGACTCGCGCGAGCGACAACTTCTGGCGCAACCATGACTGTGGAATCCAGCATTATTTTAGGAAGCGTCTCCTACCTTTCGCCCGAGCAAGTATCCCGCGGTGTCAGTGATGCGCGGAGTGATGTCTACGCCCTCGGAATAGTCCTCTTTGAAATGCTGACAGGCGCCCGTCCCTTTGAAGGAGATTCGCCAATTCAGATTGCCTACAAGCATGTCAATGAACGCGTTCCTGCGCCTTCGACTATTAAGAAAGAGATTCCCGAATCGCTCGATGCCATCGTTCTTAAAGCAACTGCACCAAATCCCGATCAGAGATTCCGAGATGCGGTGGAACTGGAACGAGAAATTCAAAAAATTCAGCGGCAATTAGAGCCAGCTAAACGCCAACTCAGCCTCGAACTTGATATCCCGCCAATTATGAATCTAGAGAAGAAGAAGCGCAGTCGCGGTGAAGTTCGCGTCGGCAGCAAGCTGATCACGCAGATGATCAAGACCACCCCCATCGAGAGCGAGAGCGCCATGAAAGAGAAGACAAGTAGCACGAAAGAGCTGAAGCGAAAGAAGAAGCTCTCACGTCGAGTAAAGCGAAATCGATTCATCGCACTTCTCATCGTTCTTGGTCTGATCTTTGGAGGATGGAAGACGTTGGGCGGCGGTGCGAAAATTGCAATTCCATCTCTCGTTGGAATGACCCAAAAGCAAGCAACTGCCGCAGTAGCGAAACTTGGACTCTCAGCAGATGTCACGAATCAAATATTTAGTGAAGAGACTAAGCCTGGCTTGGTTCTTTCTACCGAGCCCGGTGGTGGTGGCAAGGTCTCTATACATGGAACCGTTCATCTCACTCTCTCTAAAGGTCCAGAGCGAATCACCGTTCCGGATGTCCAAGGAATGACGCTAGATCAGGCAACGAAGACCATTAAAGATGCTGGACTGACCATCGGAAGTACTTCCCTTGCTTACAGCGAAAGTATTGCCAAAGATTCAATCGTCAACACCTCCCCTGAAATTGGTTCGCCACTTCGCAGAAATACCTTGGTTAATCTCGTTGTCAGCAATGGACAGGCTTTAGGTGGAAAGTCTTATGTAGGCCTTTTCTCCGACCAGGCTCTCAATGAAATTACAGATGCCGGATTTACGGTAAATACCGTCTACGCATATAGCGACACCATCACCGTAGGCATGATTATTTCGCAGAGCTTGCCATCCACTATCAAGAATGGCAGCAAGCCGGTAGTCACGATTGTCGTCTCGCAAGGACCGTCCTCAGTCATTGTTCCTACACTGCGCGGTCGCACTCTTGCCGATGCCACGAAGGTTCTAGAATCATTGGGCTTAGTCATAAAGCAGAAATCAATTGGAACTCGCAAGAATAAGGTCGTTATCAATGTCTCCCCTAAGGAGAAATCAAAGGTAAAGCCAAATTCCACTGTCACCGTAACACTCGGATAGGCTCGCACAATGACTCAGCGAACTCTTCCACGTCTCGGTGCACACACTCCGACATCCGGAGGAATGGCAAAGCGTTCCATTGGTTATGCACTAGAAATCGGCGCCGAAGCTATTCAAGTCTTTGCATCTAACCCTCGCGGTTGGGCAATGCCTGATGCGAATGTAGAAGCAGATACTGCCTTTCGCGATCGCGCACTCGAACTCGATATTGAAACCTATGTTCACGCGCCATTTCTCATCAACTTGGGCTCCCCCACTGTTGCCACTTACGAAAATTCGGTTGCCTCCACCGCTTACTCGCTCAAGCGCGGGCGCGAGATTGGTTCCAAGGGCGTAGTTATCCATACTGGATCGGCCGTTGACGCAGATCATGTGCCCAATGCCTGGAAGCAGATTAAAAAAGGCATGATGCCAGTTCTCAATAAACTTAAAGATGAAGATCCCTGGCTATTGCTTGAACCCACCGCTGGGCAAGGCCAATCATTAGTTAAGAAACTCGATGATCTACTCCATTATTTCGAAGCGATGGAATGGCATCCCAAGGTGGGCGTCTGCCTCGATACCTGTCACGTTTTTGCCGCAGGACATGACATCGCTAAAAAGGGTGGCATGACCGAAACGTTAGATCTCCTCGTTAGTCTGGTCGGAATCGAACGAATTCAACTTATTCACGCAAATGACTCTATGGATGTCTGCGGCGCATTGAAAGATCGCCACCAGAACTTGGGCGATGGCGAAATTGGCATCAAACCATTTCAAGAATTGCTTGAACATCCGGCGGTACAGAATGCACCACTCATTCTAGAAACCCCAGGCATGGAGCCGGAGCACGGCAAAGAAGTCGCCCTGCTCAAAAAGATGCGCGCCAAAATTAAATGAAGGATGGCAACAAGAAAGGCCTCTTCGCCTTAATTCTTCTTGCAGTCTCTGCCATCTGGGGCGGCGCCTTTGTGATTATGAAAGATGCGTTAGATCGTATCGATGTAAATTCATTTCTTTCGTGGCGTTTCACTATTGCCACTGTTCTTCTGGTCCTGCTTAAACCAAAAGTTCTGACCCAAATTAATCGCAAGTTCTTACTCAAGGGTGCACTGGTCGGAACTTTCCTCGGTTCTGGATATATCTTTCAATCGTTTGGATTGACTTTAACCAGCGTCGCAAAGACTGGATTTATCACCGGCCTCTATGTGGTGTTGACGCCAGTTCTTGGCGCACTAGTTCTCAAGAAACGCATAGCAACGCTTCAATGGTTCTCAGTTGCCTTAGCTACTGCTGGATTACTTCTCCTCTCCTTTAAGGGTTTACACGTTGGGTTGGGAGAATTTCTCGTATTCCTCAGTGCCATCGTCTTTGCAGCTCACATCATCGCGCTCGGCGAGTGGAGCTCGGGAATGGATACCTACGCCCTCACCGTTGTTCAACTCGGCACCTGCGCCGTCATCACCACAATCGCTGGCCTCAAGAGCGGATTACACACTCCGCCAGATTCAGGAGTCTGGTGGGCAATTATTTTCTGTTCCGTCTTTGCAACAGCAATCGCTTTCATCTTCCAAACCTGGGCGCAATCTTTTATGGCAGCAACGACCGTGGCCGTCATCTTGACGATGGAAGTCGTCTTTGCCGCGGCTTTTGGTATCGCCGTCTCTCATGAATCCCTGACCACAAAAACCGCGGTAGGCGGATTAATGGTGATTGTGGCTATGTACTCCATTATTTACAGCGAGAGCAAAGAGTTAAAAGTAAATACTGTGGCAAAATAGCCACATGATTGATCTCCGCTCCGACACTGTCACTGTTCCATCAGCTGGAATGCGTGAGGCAATGATGAGCGCCGCTGTCGGCGATGATGTCTATAGCGATGACCCCACCGTTAATTCACTAGAAGAACGTATTGCCGAGTTATTAGGTCAAGAGGCAGCGCTCTTCGCGCCCACCGGTTCGATGGCCAATCAGCTCGGCCTTCGTCTTCTCGTTAAGCCTGGTGAAGAAATAATCACCGAGACAAATTCTCACATTGTTCGCGCCGAACTTGGCGCCGCCGCGGTCTTTAGCGGAATTACTAGTCGTACCTGGTTGGGTAACCGCGGTATCTTGCGCGCCGAAGATGCCATGGAGATTGCGCGACCAAACTCTGGACCATATCTGGTTTCGACAGCAGCTATCGCAGTGGAGAACACCCACAACTTTGGCGGCGGCAGCGTGCAATCAATTGAAGAGATTGCAAAGCTACGTGCATTGAGTAACCCTTCTGGAATGTTTATGCATCTTGACGGCGCGCGATTGTGGAACGCCCATGTCGCGACCGGTGTTTCGCTCAAGGAGTATGGCCAACATTTTGACACTGTCAGCGTCTGTCTATCCAAAGGCATGGGAGCTCCAGTTGGTTCAGTTCTTGCCTCTACTAAAGAACGAATTGCAGAAGCTCGCATCTGGCGCAAGCGATATGGCGGAGGAATGCGCCAAGTAGGAATCCTTGCTGCAGCCTGTCATTACGCTCTCGATAACAACATTCAACTTCTCCAGGCAGATCACCAACGGGCGAAGAAGATTGCCCTCGCGTGCCAAGGTGTCTCCTCAAAGATCATTGATGCAGCTACGGTCGAGACCAATATCGTGGCGCTCGATCTCAACTCTTTATCCATCACAGCTGCAGAACTCAGTGCCCAACTCAAGGATGCAGGAATTGCTTCCAGCGCCCTTGGACCGAAGTTCTTAAGATTAGTGACGCACTTAGATATTACTGATGCCGATATTGAAAAGGTCGTTGCAGTTCTACCAGATCTACTTCAACGCTCCTTCGTGGCGTAAGAACCACTCTTTTACATCAAGACCGTAGCCATAATTTCCTAACGCCCCACCTGTTTTCACAACTCGGTGGCATGGAATTATTGGTGCAATCAGATTTCGTGCACATGCACTACCTGCTGCGCGAACCGCATCTGGTGATCCGGCTCGCTTTGCTAGATCTGCATACGACCAGGTCTTGCCAGCTGGAATCTTTCGCATCGCTTTCCAAGCTGCCTGTGAGAAATCTGCCCCAGGTTGGCGAACTTGAATTCCGTTAAAGGCAGTGAGATCGCCATCGAAATAATCTTCCACTAGATCACTAATAATGGGAATGCGCTTGACTGCCGAATGTTTGCGAGCGGAATCATCAGGATCCATGCGCTCAAAGAGATCAGCGAAGTTTCGAAATCCAGCTGCCAATAAAATGTGTTGATCGCTGACCATATACAGGGTGCCGAAGGGAACCTTCAGTTGAGTGGTCAGAAGCACGGTTAAACCCTATGGGGAAAAGCTAATTATTTAAATAGGGGCTTATCGATCGCGCAGCATCTCGGCTACCAAGAAGGCAAGCTCCAAGGATTGCGAGTGATTGAGACGAGGGTCGCAGGCTGATTCATAGCGGGTCGCCAAATCTTCGTGGGAAATCTGCTCGCCACCACCGACGCACTCGGTGACATCGTCACCCGTCAGTTCAATATGAATGCCACCTGGATGGGTGCCAAGCGCCTTATGCACTTCGAAGAATCCGCGAACTTCATCGGTTACATCTTCGAATTTGCGAGTCTTGTATCCACTTGGGGCTTCGTAGGTATTGCCGTGCATCGGATCGCAGACCCATAGGACTTTTGCGCCTGAGTCAGTGACTGCCTTTACAAGTGCCGGCAGTTTTTCGCGAATGAGGCCAGCGCCCATGCGAGTGATAAAGGTCAGACGTCCTGGCTCGTTGTCAGGGTTAAGCGCCTTAATCATTGCAAGTGCATCTTCAGGAGTCGACTTCGGTCCAAGTTTGATACCGATTGGATTTTGAATCTTCGCAGCAAAGTCCATATGCGCACCATCAAGTTGGCGAGTGCGCTCGCCAATCCACAAGAAGTGTGCAGAGACGTCGTAGGGCAAATTGGTACGTGAATCGATTCGGGTTAATGCTTTCTCGTATTCAAGAATCAGCGCTTCGTGGCTGGAATAAAAATCAACAGTTTTGAAAGCTTCTGGATCGACACCAGCTGATGCCATGAAGTCGAGTGCGCGACCGAGTTCGGTTGCCATTTGTTCGTAGCGAGTTCCAAAACGTGGATCGCTGACAAAGCCCTTGTTCCAGTTGTGAACTTCGCGGACATCAGCGAAACCGCCTTGGGTAAAGGCCCGCACCAGATTGAGGGTTGATGAAGAGGTGTTATAGACCTGAACTAAGCGATCTGGATTAGGGGTACGAGATTCAAGCGTGAATTCAAGATCGTTAACGGCATCGCCACGGTAAGCCGGAAGCGTCACATCTCCGCGAGTTTCATTGTCATTACTGCGCGGCTTGGCGAATTGTCCTGCCATGCGCCCCACTTTGATGACGGGAAGGCTGGCGAAGTATTGAAGTACTACCGCCATTTGAAGAATGGTCTTGATGCGATTGCGGATTGAGTCAGCGGTAGCTGCCGCAAAAGTTTCGGCACAATCTCCGCCCTGCAACCAAAATGCCTTACCTTCTTGCGCAATTGCAATCTTGGCCTTAAGTGCATCGCATTCGCCGGCAAAGACGAGTGGCGGAAGCTTCTTTAAGGTATCGATTGCGGAGCGAACTTGTGCGCCATCGACTCCCCCCGGCCATTGTGGTTGTTGTGCAGCTACAAGGCCAGGAGTGAAGAGTGAATTGATATCACTTGAGTTCGATGAAGTAGTCATAGGTTTATTTTAGGGAAGTTGCGGGCACGGGCGCCGGGCAATTATCCGAAGAAGATCTCCGATTCAGCGTAGTAGGAAGGATCGACAACTTTGAGCTTATCTGTGGCAGAAGCCAAAGGTACTCGCTCAATTTTTGTACCGTGCAAGGCAACCATCTTGCCGAAATCGCCTTCAGCAACGGCGCTAATTGCCGAGAGTCCAAAGCGGGTAGAGAGAACGCGATCAAATGCTGATGGTGAACCGCCGCGTTGGATATGTCCAAGTACGGTGCAACGAGTTTCGCGACCAGTCTTCTCTTCAATTTCAGATGCGAGCCAATCGCCGATTCCGGAGAGCTTGACGTGTCCGAAAGCGTCGAGGGTTTGATCTTTTACCTTCATATCGCCATCTTGTGGAATAGCACCTTCAGCAATAACGATGATGGGAGCAAAGCCATCGGCAAAACGAGATTCAACCCACTTGCAGACTTTCTCTAATGAAAATTTAACTTCTGGAATCAAGATGGCAGCAGCACCACCGGCAATACCTGCATGAAGTGCAATCCAACCTGCGTGGCGACCCATGACTTCAACAACCAATGGTCGGTGATGAGATTCAGCGGTGGTGTGCAGACGATCAATAGCTTCCATGGCAATGTTGACTGAGGTATCAAAACCAAAGGTGTAATCAGTGTTATTGAGATCGTTATCGATGGTCTTGGGAACGCCGACAACTTTGACGCCGAGCGAATCCAGCTTGGTAGCAACGCCGAGGGTGTCCTCGCCGCCAATAGCAATCAAGGCATCGATATTCATCTTGGCTAGATTTTCCTTGATGCGTTCAACGCCATTTTCAATCTTGAATGGATTAGTGCGAGATGAGCCGAGAATCGTTCCGCCCTTAGGCAAGATTCCGCGGGTATTTGCCAAGCCTAATTCCATGGTCAAACCTTCGAGTGGGCCTTTCCAGCCATCCCGGAAGCCGACAAATTCATAGCCGTACTCTTTAACACCCTTGCGCACTACCGCGCGAATAACTCCATTGAGGCCGGGGCAATCTCCGCCGCCTGTGAGAACTCCAATACGCATCTTCAAACTCCTGATTGATGAAAATAAATTCAAAGGACCGTCCACGATGACTCCCGAAGTCTACCCTCAGTAGGCTCTAGCCATGACTCAGTTAGTTGCTGGCGTGGACTCATCCACCCAATCAGTAAAGGTAGTTATTCGCGATGCGCAGACTGGCGCCCTCGTTCGGCAAGGTCGCGCCAAACATCCCGATGGAACTGAAGTCGATCCCGCGCTCTGGTGGTCTGCGCTGCAAGAGGCCATCGCGGATGCAGGAGGATTAGCCGATGTTCACGCTATCGCAATTGGTGGTCAGCAACATGGAATGGTTCTGCTCGATTCTGATGGCGAAGTAATTCGTCCAGCTCTGTTATGGAATGACACTCGCTCCGCCAAGCAAGCCGATGATCTCAATAACGAAATCGGTGGCATGACAGCAATGGCGAAGGCAGTGGGTTCATCGCTCGTCGCATCTTTTACTGCTAGCAAAGTTCGCTGGGTTGCAGATAACGAACCTGAGAATGCGAATAAAATTGCTGCAATCGCGCTCCCCCACGATTGGCTCTCCTGGAAATTAATCGGTACCGGAAATCTTGCTGATCTCTTTACCGATCGCGGTGATGCATCTGGCACTGGATACTTCGATCCATCAACATCTTCCTACCGGCGAGATATCTTGGCGATGGCACTCAAATCCGATCGCGAAATAATTCTTCCGAAAATAATTGAACCTCATACTTTTGCCGGAAAGACTGCTACCGGAATTCCGATTGCTCCTGGAACCGGAGATAACGCAGCTGCTGCACTGGGAGTAGGTGCAGAATCTGGTGACGTTGTCGTCTCGCTCGGAACAAGTGGCACTGCATTTGCGGCATCTGCTACCCCGACGCAAGATGGAAGTGGAGAGGTGGCTGGCTTTGCTGATGCAACCGGTGCATTCCTTCCTTTAGTCTGCACGCTCAATGCCGCTCGCATTCTCGATAGTGCAGCAAAAATTCTTGGCGTTGATCATCAAGAATTGGGACGTCTCGCACTTGCCGCCGAAGCTGGCGCTGGCGGACTCTCGCTACTTCCTTACTTCGAAGGCGAACGCACGCCTAACCGCCCTGATGCAACCGGAGTTCTGTCAGGAATGACGATTGAAAATTCCACTCGCGAAAATATTGCTCGTGCCATGGTTGAAGGAATGCTCGCCGGTCTTGCCGATGCTGTTCATTCACTTGAAAAACTCGGCGTCGAAGTAAAGCGAATTTTATTAGTGGGTGGCGCGGCTAAGAATCCCGCAGTTGCACCAATTGCTTCCGCGCTCTTTGGTCGAGAAGTCCTCCTACCGCCTGCTGGTGAATATGTGGCCGACGGTGCAGCGAAACAAGCTGCGTGGGCGTTGTTAGGTGGCGGCCTTCCCCCACAATGGAATTTAGGTGAAGTAGAAAGTTATTCCAGCAACCCAACTCCAGAAGTACTCGTTAAGTATCGCGCACTTCGCGATGCCACTGAAGGGTGGAAATAAGAATGACCCTAAAGCCAGAAATTGTTCAGTTCTTAGCAGAAGGAGCAGCAAAGGGAGTTCCGGCGCCTTGGCAGAGCACTCCGCGCGAAGCTCGATTTAATGTCAAGGATCGTCCGCTCCTCACCAGCACACCTGAAAAAATTTATTCAGTAGAACATAAATTTATTCCTGGAGTTACCGCCGATCTTCCGGTGCGCATTTATCGTCCGATGAAAAATACGCCGCTGCCGGCGCTGATTTTCTATCAGGGTGGCGGGTGGGTTCTTAACACCTTAGATATGTACGAACAAGCACTGCGCTCCCTCGCTAACAAGGGTCAATTTATTGTGATTGCAGTTGCATATCAGAAGGCACCAGAACACCCCTTCCCTATTCCCTTTGACGATTGCTATGAAACTTTGATGTGGGCCAAGCAGAATGCCGCTGAACTCGGAATTGACCCCGATGCAATTGGAGTCGGCGGCGAAAGTGCAGGAGCCAATATCGCAGCCGGCGTTGCTATCAAAGCTCGAGATACCGGCGATATCGACCTTAAATTTCAAGCACTGATTTATCCAGCGATTGATGTCACCTGCTCCAGCGACTCATATAAATCTTTTGCGGACGGCTACGGGTTGACCCGAAAGAGCATGCAATGGTTCTGGGACCAATATTTGCAGAAGGGTTCCGATCGTAAGAATCCTTACGCGGTACCAGTGCTCGCTCAATCATTGACTGGGGTCGCTCCGGCAATTGTCATCACCGCCGAATACGACGTACTGCTCGATGATGGCTATGGCTATGCCGAGAAGCTTCGTAAGGATGGCGTGAAAGTTTTTTATCGAGAATATGAAGGACAGATACATGGCTGTTTTGTATTTTCAGCCGTAACGCCAGATTCGGAGAAGATTCAACAGTACTTAGCGGATGAGATAAATACCCTTCTTAACCCTTAATTAATGAGCGGTAATGGTGACGCCTTTACCTACAACGACGATGCCACCTTCAGAGATGGTAAATCGTTGACGGTCGCGTTCGTGATCGACACCGACTTGGGCTCCGGGTTCGACGATTACGTTCTTATCAAGAATCGCATTGCGAATAATTGCACCGTCTCCGATACGCACTGATGGCATCAAGACTGAACCTTGCACCAACGCATTAGTCGCAACATTGACATCAAAAGATGCAACTGTGCGCTCCATGCGGCCACCAGCAATAATCGAACCTGCACCAACGATGGAATCCACTGCTGATCCATTTTCAGAGAACTTGGCAGGTGGGAGTGATGGCGGATTGGTCAGCAGCGGCCATTCACGGTTATAGAGATTGAAAATAGGATGAATGGAGACTAAATCCATATGCGCTTCGTAGTAGGCATCGATGCTTCCTACATCTCGCCAATATCCCTTATCGCGTTCGGTCTCACCGGGGACAATATTGTTGGCGAAGTCGTAAGCAACTGCCTTGCCTTGCGCAACCATCATAGGAATTATGTTTCCGCCGATATCGTGGCGGCTATCTAAATCTTCGGAATCAATGATTAACGCTTCTTCCATATCTTCGCGGCGGAAGATGTAGTTGCCCATCGACACAAGTGCGTAATCAGGGTTGCCAGGCATGCCCGGTGGGTTCGAAGGTTTCTCGTGAAAAGCCTTAATGGTAAAACCATCATCCGCTAGTTCGATAACGCCAAATTCAGTGGCCTCTTCTCGCTTGACCCGGATCGCAGCAACAGTAATTCCGGCCTTGGTATCTAAATGGAAATCAAACATCTGTTGCGGATCCATGCGATAGACGTGATCTGCACCGAAAACTAAAACATGTCGCGGATCTTCATCTTGAATAAGATTGAAATTCTGCAAGATTGCATCTGCGCTACCTGTGTACCAACGAGGTCCAAGGCGCTGTTGCGCCGGAACCGGAGTGATGTAATTTCCAAGGAGCGTCGACATGCGCCAGGTGGTAGTGATGTGACGGTCGAGCGAATGCGACTTGTACTGAGTCAGAACTGCAACTTTGGTCATGGATGCATTGACCAGATTGGAGAGGACAAAATCCACCAAGCGGTAAGCCCCACCGAAGGGAACAGCAGGTTTAGCGCGATCTGCAGTCAACGGCATGAGGCGTTTACCCTCGCCACCAGCGAGGACTATGCCTAATAGCTGCTCTCTACGCTTCATGCCTTAACGATACCCTTCTCTCATGCGCGTGGGAATAGTGACCAAGGAATGGCCACCACATATCTATGGCGGCGCTGGCGTCCACGCATTTGAATTAACAAAAGCCTTGAAGAAGAAGATTGAGGTAGATGTTCACTGCTTCGGCGAAGAGCGTGCAGATGCAACTGCCTACCCACTCCCTTCAGAATTTGCAGAATTTAATCCTGCACTTCAAGCGCTTGTCTCCGACATTGAGATTGCTCAAAATATCGACGGTGTCGACTTGGTGCATTCTCATACGTGGTACGCAAATATGGCGGGACACTTTGCCTCACTACTTCATGGGATTCCCCATGTGATTACCGCGCATTCATTGGAACCAGATCGCCCCTGGAAAGCTGAACAACTCGGTGGCGGATATAAATTAAGTTCGTGGGCAGAGAAGACGGCCTATGAAGCAGCCGATGCCATCATCGCCGTCAGCAATGGAATGCGGGCGGATGTCCTACGCGCATATCCAGATTTGGATCCCGCCAAGGTGCATACCATTCTTAATGGCGTAGATACCGAGAAGTATTCACATACACCTGATCCCGCCCTCCTTGCTGAACATGGAATCACGGGCCCGTTTGCAATCTTTGTGGGAAGAATTACTCGCCAAAAAGGATTAGTGCATTTACTTCGCGCTTGGAAAAGTGTTTCACCAGATATTGGTTTGGTACTTGCAGCTGGTAGCCCTGATGAACCCGCCATTGGCGCTGAAATAAGCGCACTTATTAAAGAGCTCCAATCAGAACGCAGCAATGTGCACTGGTTTGAATCTATGCTCCCACAACCTCAGGTGCGCGCGCTTCTCTCAAGCGCTTCACTATTTATCTGCCCATCTATCTACGAGCCACTAGGAATCGTGAATTTAGAAGCGATGGCCTGCCAAACCGCAGTTCTCGCCTCTCGCGTAGGTGGAATTCCTGAGGTTGTGCAGGATGGAATTACCGGAGAGCTCGTCGACTACACCGGCGATGCGGCGTCATTCGAATCAAACCTCAGTTCAAAAATTACTTCCCTAATGGCAGATCCGGCCAGACTAGAAAGATACGCACTAGCCGGCCGCAAGCACGCTGTCGAAGATTTTGCTTGGCAATCAATTGCTGATCAAACGCAAGCCCTGTATCAACAAATCATCGCCAAGAGAAAGTAACGTAACCTCTTATGACTCGTAAAAATTGGGGATTATTCCTGCTCACTGGCTTTCTTTGGGGAATTCCATATTTGTTGATGAAGGTCGCAGTCAAAGATCTCTCACCGGTAGTTATTGTTTTTAGCCGAGTTTTTATCGGTTCGCTCATCCTTATTCCACTTGCAATTCGCCATAAAACTATTAGAGCTGGCTTTGCCAATATTAAATATATTTTCCCTTACGCAATTGCGGAAATGGTTGGACCGTGGATTCTTATCACCACTGCTGAGAAGCATATTTCTTCGGGTTTGGCAGGCTTACTTGTTGCCACAGTTCCTATCTGGTCCACGATTCAATCTTCATATCATGGCGATAAGACCGTTTGGCATCACAAACGTCTCTTTGGCTTGGTGCTTGGCTTTGTGGGAATTGTTCTGGTCGTTGGAATCGAAAGTATCTCCGGTAAGCAAAATCCGGTCGCAATCGCCATGATGATTATTGCCGCCATCGGCTACTCATGGGCCACAATTATGGTAAATCGCAACATCCCACATGTCGATGGAATTGCAATCAACGGTATTGCTATGGGTATTACCTCAATTATTTATCTTCCGTTGATGTTGACTAATCTGCCCTCTCAAATGCCGCAAGCAAGCGTCTTATGGTCGGTTGTCCTTCTCGGTCTCTTCCCTACCGCTTTGGCATTTATTCTTTTCTTCCAACTTATGCCAGAAATTGGTCCGGCCCGCGCATCGCTCGTGACTTATCTCAATACCGCTTTTGCGGTCGTCTTAGGCGTTGTGCTTTTGGGTGAACCACTCACCTTAGGAATTGAAATTGGTTTGCCTTTGGTTCTGATTGGTTCGTACTTTGCGAGCCGCAAGAACTCTGCGGCCGAACTTTAAAACTATCTGTCAGTAAAGCCGAGTTTCGCTAACGCCTTGGGATCGCGCTGCCATTCCTTAGAAACTTTGACGTGCAGACCAAGGTAAATCTTTCCGCCTAAGAAAGTTTCGATAGATACGCGGGCACCCATTCCAATTGCTTTCAGGCGTGACCCCTGAGGTCCAATAATGATCGACTTTTGGCTATCGCGTTCTACATGCAGAGTTGCATGGATATCCCAGAAATTCTTACCCTCGCGCTGTGACATTTCGTCAATCGTGATGGTCACCGAGTGAGGAAGTTCTTCATACAAATTCTCAATGGCGACCTCGCGAATGAGTTCAGTAATTGTTAATTCTCTTGCCTGATCCGTTGTTATATCTTCTGGGTACAGAGAAGGTGAGGGCGGTAGCGCTTTGCTAAGTAGTTCGAGCAGGAGCTCGGTCTGCTCTTCGAGCTTGGCGGAGATGGGAACAATTTCAGAGACGCGCAGCTCTAGCTTCTGTGCAAATTCGTTGACTGCGTGAAGGTGAGCCATTAGCTCTTCTGGCTTTACTCGGTCAGTCTTAGTAACAGCAATAAATACCTGACGCTTATTCTTGAGTTCGCGTGCGATGTATTCATCCCCCGCGCCTACGGCCTCATCTGCAGGTAAGCAGAGAAGCGCGGCATCTACAGATTCTAGATTTTCACTGACCATCGCATTGAGCCGGGTTCCGAGTAACGTCTTTGGCTTATGGAGTCCTGGTGTATCAACCACAATCATCTGAAAATCTGGACGGGTGATAATTCCGCGAATTGGATTTCGAGTGGTGTTGGGATGATGCGAAGTAATAACAATCTTACGTCCGACAAGTGCATTAACCAGAGTTGATTTACCGGTATTAGGTCTGCCCACAATGGCAACAAACCCTGCGCGGTGCTCTGTCGATGTCATGGCTCAATTCTCTCACCGATTAGGTAGCGGCATCACCAATTCCATTACATCGCTGATAGATGAAACGAGTTCTGCGCATCTTTCCGTGATCAGCTTGTGCGAACCCTCGCTTGTTGGTGAATTGATTGGTCCCGGGACTGCCATCACGGGGCGAAGAATTTCAGCCGCCTCTCGCGCAGTCCGCAGCGAGCCACTTCGATAAGCGGCCTCAACAACAATCGTTCCTCGGGAAAGTGCGGCGATGATTCGATTTCTAATCAAGAATCGAGCAGGAAGTGCTGGCACTTGGGGCATTACCTCTGAAATCAATAAACCTGTCTCAGCTATCTCTGCAAAGAGCGCCTCGTGGCCAGCTGGGTAGTTGCGGCTTATTCCACCAGCAAGAACTGCAACTGTTGTTCCTTCTGCTGCAAGTGCGCCACGATGAGCGGCTGCATCTATACCGTAGGCACCACCACTAATGACGGTGAAACTTCGATCGGCCGCACCTGCTGCAAATTCTGAAGCAATCCGGGAACCGTAGGGAGTGGGATTTCGAGTTCCTACAATGGAGAGCGAAATTTCAATCTCGGTTAATAAGCTCCGCTCTCCCTTAATAATCAAACCTATCGGGGTTGCCTTCAAATCGTTGAGCTGCACGGGCCAATCCGAATCCTCAGGTGTCAGAAAATAGCTATTCGCTTTTGAAATTTCTTCAAGCACCTCATCGCCAGAATGTCGCAATAGTCGCTCTGCAATCTTGGCCGATGAATGTGCTGAAGGTTCATAGCCACGATTTAACAATTTATCGAGGACTGCTTCAGCGCCGAAGACGTTTACCTCGTCACTCCAAAATTGTGATCCACCTTCGATGCAGGAGAAGAGCGCCGCCCGCGCTGTCAAAGTACTCACAAAAAATTCTCCATTCCGGTACGCATCTCAAGAGCGATTTCAACGTCATCCTTAGTTGGATTCGCATGTCCGTTTGAATCGGCAACACTCCAAGCAACTCGCAATACTTTATGAAATCCCCGGGCACTGAGCCGTTCTAAATCTAACTCTTGGTGCAAAATCGCCATCGCGCTCCTTTCTGCGAGATAGCGCTTGCGAAGTGCGCTGGGCGGAATCTCTGAATTGAGTGTCCACTCCTCGCCAGCGAATCTCTCTGCTGCGATAGCCCTAGCTTTAACAACGCGAGCACGAATATCACTACTCGATTCGTGCGCTTGCGTGGAGGCCATTTCTGCTCGTGTTGGCGCTTCAACAAATACTCGAATATCCATTCGATCAAGAAGTGGACCAGAGATTTTTTGTAAGTAGCGACGAATTTGAAGCGAGGTGCATGTGCACGAGCGACCTCTTCCACTGAATTTTCCACAGGGGCAAGGGTTTGCGGCAAGAACTAACATGAAGCGAGCCGGAAAACTCATGGTGGCAATGGAGCGTGAAATGGTGACAGAGCCAGATTCCAATGGCTGTCGAAGTGAATCCAAAACCCCTTTTCCACATTCAGGAGCCTCGTCGATAAAGAGCACTCCGCAATTTGCAAGGGAACAAGCACCCGGTCTGACCTGATGTGCGCCACCACCAATCATTGCCACCGCAGTAGTGGAGTGGTGCGGTGAGATAAACGGTGGAGTTCGAGATATTGCTCCTTGCGTCGACCATTGCCCTGCAATCGACGAAATCGCTGCGACTTCCAATGAATCTGCTTCGCTTAGGGCAGGAAGGATGGATGGAATGCGTTCGGCCAACATGGTCTTACCGGTGCCAGGTGGTCCAATAAAGAAGAGGTGATGTCCGCCGATAGCAGCAATCTCTAGCGAACGCTTTGCCCCGCTTTGACCAGCAACGTCGCAGAGATCTAGTTGTGTCAGAACACTTCGCTCATCCGGTTTAGGTAAATCAATAATTTCACCAGTGGTGAGAAAGGAAATGAGATCGCGCAACGTCATGAGCGGAACAATTCTCATTCCTTCCACCGCTAAAGCTTCGTGATAATTGATGTGAGAGACGATTGCCTCCCGTGCACCTGATTTCTTGGCGGCGAGGAGAGCAGGCAGTACTCCTTGTACTCCTCGAACTTGTCCATCAAGGCCAAGTTCACCCAACAGAATTCGTTGCGAATTCTCCTCATTGGGAATAATTCCTTGTGCCATTAAAAGTGCGGCTGCAATAGGCAAGTCATAACTTGATCCGCTCTTCGGCAACCAAGCAGGTGAGAGCGAGACAGTTACTTTTCGATTTGGCCAAGGTGCGCCAGTATTTACCAGGGCAGAGCGCACTCGTTCTCGAGACTCAGATAGAGCGGCATCGGGAAGTCCCAGCAAGGTATAACTCGGTAACCCATCTGCAATATCGACTTCCACCTCAACTGGATGTCCGGCCAGGCCAAGCAGAGCCATTGTGTGAGTTCGGGCCAGAGTCATCAAGCCACCGCTTCACGATAATCAATAGTGAACTTTTCATCGCCAATTACTGCTGCGGCATCGATACGAAATGGATGGCTCCACTGATTATGGAGAATGAGCCATGCGAGAGCGAGTTTGCGCATTCGCTGTGCTTTAACCGAAGTAATTGCTTCGAGTGGGTGCCCAAATGCCTCAGAACTCCGCGCCTTTACTTCCGTGAAGATTATTCGCCCATCTGGAGCTCGGAGAATTAAATCAATCTCGCCATCAGTAATTCGCCAATTTTTCTCAATCAGCACATATCCCAAATTTTCTAAATATCTAGCTACTCGCGCTTCACCGAGCGCGCCGAATTCTCGATTATTTCGCTTATTTAACATAGAGCGCGAAGGTACGCCCCATGATCACTTGCCTTGTTTAATGAACTCCGCAATGTTGGAAAAGGAGCGCCTGTGGAAATCTTTAACACCGTGCTCTGCAATCGCCGCTGTATGACCAGCGCTGATGTAACCCTTGTGCTTAGCTAATCCGTATTCGGGATACTGCGCGTCGAGTTCAATCATCTTTCGATCGCGGTAAACCTTGGCCAAGATCGATGCAGCACTAATACAGAGTGCGACCTTGTCGCCCTTCCATACTGCAAGATTTGGTTGAGCGAGGCCTGGAATTGCATAGCCATCGGTCAATACATATTGAGGCTCAACCAACAATGCGGATACTGCGCGGCGCATGCCTTCGATATTTGATTTATGGAGCCCAAATGAATCAATCTCTTCTACTGATATTTCAATAATGGAATATGCCAGGGCTTGATCAATGATGACATCGAAGAGTGATTCTCTGAGTTTTTCAGAGAGTTCCTTCGAGTCGCGCACCTTAGCTAAGGCAGGAGATAAATAATCTTTAAGAATGACAGCGGCTACTACTAAAGGACCTGCGCATGGGCCGCGTCCTGCTTCATCGACTCCAGCAATCTTGGTTAATCCTGCTGCGGAAAGCGTCTCTTCAATAAATGCCATAGTTACGGCTTTGAGTTAACAATTACCTTCGAAAGATCATGGCCAACTGATAAGAATTTAAAGTGATTAAAAGGCCAGACCACAAAGGCTGCACGCCCGACTACATTCTTGAGCGGAACCATTCCCTTATGAACATCATCGGTATGGAAACGTGAATCAGCACTAGCGCCACGATGATCCCCCATGACCCAGATAAATCCTTGTGGCACAGTGACGGTGAAATTGGAATCACTTGGCTTATTGCCGGCGTAAATGTAAGGCTCATTCACCGCAACACCGTTAACTGAGAGCTGGCCTTTAGTGTCACAGCATTTGACCGTATCGCCACCGACTCCGATAGTGCGCTTAATCAAATATTGCTTTGCTGGATCTGGGAGAACTCCCAGTGTCACAAATGTGCCCTTTACTGCTTCGACAATCCCCTTGGAGGTATCGGTGGGAGCTGCGCCGAGCCAATTGGCTGGATCGCGAAAGACGACGACTTCCCCGCGCTTGATATCACTGTAGAAGTTTGCGAATTTATTGACCGCGATGCGATCTCCGACTTGGAGGGTGTTCTCCATAGAGCCAGATGGAATAAAGAAGAAGTGAATAAAGAAAGTTTTTACGATAACCGACAACACCAACGCCGAAACGATGATGATGGGTACTTCGCGAAGGAGGGAACCCTTCTTAGGCGCGCGCATTGAAAAGGCGGCTAAGAGAGTTACTTAAGCTTCTGGAGTTTCAGCAACAGCTTCTGCTGGAGCTTCGACAACAGCGTCAACTGGGGTCTCTGCTACAACTTCAACTGGAGTTTCTACAACTGGAGCAACGGTCTCTTCGACGACTGGAGCTGCAACCGGTGCTGCCTTAGCAACAGGAGTTTCTTCAACGATGAATTCGTTGTTCGCTCCACGGCGTTCCTTAATCTTGGAAGCCTTACCGCGAAGATCGCGGAGGTAGTAAAGCTTTGCGCGGCGGACATCGCCACGGCGAACCATTTCAAACTTTTCGATAACTGGAGTGTGTACTGGGAAAGTACGTTCTACTCCGACACCGTAGGAAAGCTTGCGGATGGTGAATGTCTCGCGGACGCCGGAACCTTGGCGACGGATAACAATTCCTTGGAAGACCTGGATACGGCTCTTGTTACCTTCGATAACACGAACGTGGATCTTGATTTCGTCTCCGGAACGGAAGTTAATAACGTCGGAGCGAAGTGAGGCAGCATCTACTGCGTCTAACACGTTCATGTGAGGGTCCTTTTCGATATTTCTAATACGGTCATCGGGGTCATACGGTGAAGCAAGACCCGTATCTTGCCACACGGGACTGCCGGGTAGCCAATCGGGGTTTGGGCTCAGAAATCAGACTAAATCGCGCGGATTTCCCGCTCAAGGATTGGGTGCAGCGCTGGCCCTGCGGCGATGACAATCTCTCCCGCAATTGGGTCGCCCGAGACGATTGCCCCAGCCTCGCGGGCAATCAGGCCGCCAGCAGCTAAATCCCATTCTTTTAATCCCATTTCAAAGTACCCATCGAGTGCGCCCATCGCGACATAACAAAGGTCGACCGCAGCTGCGCCATTGCGACGAAAATCGCGAATTCGAGGTAAGAGTGATGTCACTAGGGAAGCTTGGTAACTGCGAGCGCCACGATCGTAGGCAAATCCTGTGGCAAGCAGCGCCATCTCTAACTCAACCGGATTGTTACAAGCGATTTTCTTGCCGTTAAATGTAGCGCCTATTCCCTTGGCAGCGCTCCAAAAGGAATCCGTTGTGGGGCTATATACGGCGCCAACTAAAACGCCTGATGAATCCTTTGCGGCAACGCTGACATTCCAACCCGGAATGCCATAAAAATAATTAACAGTGCCATCCAACGGATCAATGACCCACGTGATACCTGATGTACCAGGTCGGTCGCTGCCTTCTTCGCCGATAATGGCATCATCTGGACGACTAGCAATAATGGAATCCACAATTAACTTCTCGGCCGCGATATCCATCTGAGTGGCAAAGTCGACTGCCGAACTCTTCTCGCTGAGATCAAAGACATCGGGGCGGGTGGCCAGCAAATCTCCTGCTGCGCGGGCTAGCCCTTCGGCCATCGCCAAAAGTTCTGAGAGATTTTCCATATGAGCAATCTACCCGCTGGGCGCTACCCGAAAAATCACCCCTCCTGTGGCACTCTTTGCACATGAGCGATTCATCAGACACCACCGACCTGCGCCTTGTCGGCCGTTCTGACGATGGTCAACATCTCGAGCTCGCCGATACCGTCGGCAATAAGTTCTCGGTCCGCATCGGCGACACCCTGCGCGCAACAGTCAATCAACCGCGCCTGACTTCAGTTGCACCAGTCGATGATCGACCAACGTATTCGGTAAAGGACATTCAGTCCCGACTTCGCTCTGGCGAAACTATGGATGCGATTTCTCGAACCACTGATTGGCCGCTAGAAAAGATTGAAAAATTTGCTGGACCCATCTTGCAGGAGCGCGCGTACATCATCGCGCAAGCCATCAAATCTCCACTTCGTCGCGACTCCGGGTCTGCGACTCTCGAAGAAGCGATGATTGCTCAACTCGGTTCTCACGGTGTTGACCTCGAAGAGGTTGAATGGAATACCCACCGTCGCAATGACGGCCAATGGGTTGTTGTCTTGTATTACCCCAGCAACGATGGCCAGAACCAAGCAGAGTGGATCTTTGATTCCGCCCGTGGTGTCCTGACTAGCAATGATGATTCTGCAAAGTGGATTGGCGGCGAAGAACGCGACCCTCGTTCAATGCGTGCAGCGACTCCTTCGCATGGACTTGTCTACAGTCACGAAAATGCGCCAGTTGCTCCGCGCCTAGTTGCCGTTAAGGAAGAAGTAATCACAGAGCGCTATGAGCGGTTAGAAGTTGTTGCTGAAATTGAAGAAGTTGAAGAAGAAATTTCAGATGAAGATATGTCGATTGATGAAAGTGAATTTAGTCAGGACCTCGAAGAAGCCGCTCAAGATGGCGTCACTTCTCGCCCCAAGCTTCCTTCCTGGGATGAGATTATGTTTGGATCTTCAACTGATAAGAGTTCTGACGAATAATTTTGCTGAATTTCTAGCGGCATAGATCGGCGGGGAACGATGGATCGAATCCTCTACATCCCCTTTGACCATCTTCACCGTGACTACGGAGTATTAAAAAACGCTAATCCCGCCACCGATGTTGTGGTTCTGGTCGAGAGCAAGCGAATGACTTCGGGCAGGCCATGGCATCCCCAGCGCCTCTACTTTCTCATCTCTTCTGCCCGACATTTCGCGCAGACTCTTCGCGCGGATGGCTTTCGGGTTGAATATGTGAAGGCTGCAACCACGATTGATGGCCTAAAAAGTCTTCTTCCTCAATTCCCCGGCGCGACTATTTATTGCGCAGAACCTTCATCGCATCGCCAGTTCCAAGACCTCAAAGAATTCGGCGTTAGCTTTGTACCCAATGATTTCTTTCTCACCTCCCGTATTGATTTTGCGCTCTGGGTAGGAAAGCAGAAGAAATATCTCATGGAGAATTTCTACCGGGCGCAACGTATTCGCTTGGGAATATTGGTCGAGGGCGGGGATCCGGTCGGCGGAGCGTGGAATTTCGATAAGGAAAATCGTCTGCCACCGCCAAAGAATTACACCTGGCCTCCTTATTTAGAACATCAACCTGATTCGATTGATCAAGAAGTTGCGCAAGAACTTGGCATTCAAACGACGACGACGTGGGCAACAACTCGAGACGGTGCTCTCAAGCAACTATCGAATTTCATTGAAAATCACTTTGCAGAATTCGGGCCTTATGAAGATGCGATGGCTGCCGATAACTGGGCGCTGCATCATTCACTTCTGAGCCCTTATTTGAATAATGGT
>CANBVO010000007.1 GCA_947372915.1 Actinomycetota bacterium
CAAGCCAATCTCACTTCGCCGGGTAATTGCTGCGGTAATAACAGTTCTTGCAGTTCTGATTTCAGTGCTGGACCGACTCTCGGTTTCACACTTTCAAATCCTCGCCGTCGCTTTAGGAATCTTGGCTGGTGTAATAATTGGTATCCAACGCTCGCTCAATGGCTCTATCAATGTCTATTCCAAAGCTAGCTATGCCACTTCACTTCTCAATTTCATTATGGGATCGAGCTTTCTAGCCCTCTTTACCCTTGCTCTGCTTATCTTTCGGGGCGACCACATCAACCCGCTGCCATCTGGTCCGTGGTGGATTTATACCGGTGGAGTCGTAGGCGTTATTTATATTGCGATGTCATCATTGATTGTGCAGCACCTCGGAGTCCTAACTTTCACACTCTTTAGCGTCGGCGGACAACTGTTGGGTTCATTGCTCTTTGACATTATTACGCCAACACATGGAGCGCACGTCACTAGCTACCTGATTGCAGGAATTGTGATGACTTACGTCGGAGTGCTGGTGGGCGGAGAATCGCGGTTATTTAAGCCGAGCTCTTCACAGCGTTAGCAACAGCAGTCACCACGCGAGCATCAAAGACGCTGGGCACAATGAAGTTAGCGTTGAGCTGATCTGCGGAAACGCAATCAGCAATTGCTTTAGCTGCTGCAATCAACATCCGCTTTCTGATCTTGGTAATTCCGGCATCAAGTAGACCGCGGAAGATGCCAGGGAATGCGAGAACGTTATTGATTTGGTTAGGTTGGTCGCTGCGGCCAGTCGCCACAACTGCTGCATATTTGCGAGCAATCAATGGATCAATTTCAGGATCTGGATTGGCAAGAGCGAAGACAACTGAACCAGCGGCCATGGATGCAACATCGGCTTCGGTGAGAACATTCGGTGCGCTGACGCCGATAAATACATCTGCGCCCTGCATTGCGGCAGAGATATCGCCACGGAATTCACCTGGGTTGCAATTATCGACGAACCATTTACGCAAAATATCGTCGCCCTCTTTGTGTTCGCAGACCAGACCATCTTTATCAAAACCAATGACATTGGTCGCGCCGGCTTCAACGAGAAGCTGTGCAATAGCAGTACCAGCAGCACCAGCACCGGACATCACGATTTTGACGGCTGAAAGATCCTTCTTTACGAACTTAAGTGCATTGGTGAGTGCCGCGAGCACGACAATCGCAGTTCCGTGTTGATCATCATGAAAGACCGGAATATCCAGGAGTTCACGTAAACGACGTTCAACTTCAAAGCAACGTGGCGCTGAAATATCTTCGAGGTTAATGCCGCCATAGACCGGCGCAATGATTTGAACAGTACGAACGATCTCATCGACATCTTGGGTGTCGAGGCAGACGGGCCAAGCATCAACATCGGCAAAGCGCTTAAATAACGCTGCTTTTCCCTCCATCACCGGAAGAGCCGCTTCAGGGCCAATATTTCCAAGGCCTAAGACCGCAGAACCATCGGTAACTACTGCAACAGTATTTCTCTTGATCGTAAGGCGGCGTGCATCAGATTTATCTTTAGCTATCGCCTGCGAAATACGGGCTACGCCAGGTGTGTAAGCACGAGACAAATCATCACGAGTTTTTAGTGGAACTTTGGATTGAATCTCAATTTTGCCACCCAGGTGAAGCAAGAAGGTGCGATCGCTGACCTTTCGAACATTAAGGCCAGGATGTGCAGCAATCGCCGCAGTAATTTGTTCAGCATGATCGGCATCAATAGCGTCGCAGGTAACGTCGATAACAATAGTTTCGAGTTGAGATTCCACAACGTCAAGTGCGGTAATGGTTGCACCAGCAGCGATGATTGCATTGGTTACTTCAGCAACTGGTTGAGCAGATGGCGGACCATCGACTCGAATAGTAATTCCGTAGCCAGGACTAGTTGATGCCATTTTTACACTACTCCGTATAGTCGATCGCCTGCGTCGCCGAGGCCCGGAACGATGTAACCCTTTTCATTTAACTTCACATCAAGTGCGCCAGTCACAATAGTGATCGGAACATTGCGTCCTTCAAAAGCTTTTTCTAATGCCGCAATACCTTCTGGTGCAGCCAAGATGGTGATTGCTGTGATGTCCTTTGCGCCGCGTTCGAGCAAATATTCGATTGCCATAATCAAAGTTCCACCAGTGGCAAGCATGGGATCCAAGATATACACCTGGCGACCAGTGAGATCTTCTGGCAGGCGATTGGCATAAGTCGATGCTTGCAGTGTCTCTTCGTTACGTACCATTCCTAAGAAACCAACTTCAGCCGTTGGAATCAAACGTGTCATGCCTTCGAGCATTCCTAGACCAGCGCGAAGAATCGGAACGACAACTGGGCGAGGCTTGGCAAGGACATCACCAGTAAATGGAGCAACCGGAGTCTCAATGCTTTTAGAAACTGTTATGACTTCACGCGTCGCTTCGTAAGCTAGCAACATCACAAGCTCTTCGGTTAACCCACGAAAAGTTGGCGAATTTGTGTTCTTATCGCGTAAAACTGTGAGTTTGTGCGCAATGAGCGGGTGATTGGCTACATGAATCTTCACACCCATACCTTACTCAATAGAAGGCTTGTTTCACAGCGATATTGGTGCCACCATGTATTTATGAGTACAGAAATGGCTGACGATTTCGGAGTCATTGCGTGGCACGAAGATGGCCGGTGGACTCTTTCCGAGTTAAGCGATACCCGTGATTTAGGTCATGTCATGGATCAACTCAAAGCTCAACGCACCAATGGTGGCGCGATCGCACTGATATCTATTGATGAAGAATTTTTTATTGTTGTACGTTCGCTCGGAACAAAAATGCAGATGATGATTAGCGATGCAACATACGCACTCGAATATGACATTGCAGCAGAACTCGTTGAAATTCTCGATCTTCCCTTTCCTGAAGAAGGTGACGAATCAGAGCCAGGCGGCGATGTAGATCTGCTTGCTGATTTAGGAATGAGCGCGATGGAACTCGAAATCATCTCCTTCGACACTGATCTCTATCCTGACGAACAAATCGATGCAATTGCCGCAAAGCTTGGATTTGGAAATGAATTCAATGAACTTTATGAGATGCCATAACCTTGAGCGATAAGTATGAAGCGGCGATGAAGCGCGCCTTAGAAGTTGCACAAAAAGCGCTTGATACCGGAGATGTTCCCATCGGTGCCATCATTATGGATAGCGATGGAAATATTGTTTCCTCTGGATTTAATCGCCGAGAAGCAGATAACGATCCGACCGCACATGCAGAAATTGTGGCGCTTCGCGAAGCATCGGATCTGGCAGGTAACTGGCGATTAGATAATCACACACTTGTGGTCACCCTCGAACCGTGTGCAATGTGTGCAGGTGCCATTGCACAAGCCCGCATTAAGACGGTGGTATTTGGCGCATGGGATGAAAAAGCGGGAGCGGTTGGCTCAGTCTGGGATGTGCTCCGTGACCCACGTTCACCGCATCGAGTTGATGTTGTGTCCGGGGTTCTAGAAGAGGAATGCGCCCTCTTATTAAATGAATTCTTTACTGAACTTAGATAACGAGTTCGTACGAAGGATTCAAAATAATCAGCGCTCCATCTGCTTCACCGACCATGCCTTCAGCGCAGATAGTTGAACCGACTTCTAGGCCCTTAATTTCGCGACGACCTAAGAATTGAAGGGTAATTCCACCAGTGGAGTCCCAGATTTCAACTTCGATTCGAGGTGCGCCGCCAGAAGGAGCAGTACGAATAGAGGTGACATTGCCGCGTACATGAGCGCGCTTTCGCCACAGCGCCTTAGCAATCGGCTGAATATTTTCATCGTAATGACTGATTGATCCAGTCTCGTAATTTAATGGCTCTACTGGCTTTGCAAGTGGCTTTGGTTCTGCCGCTTTAACAGCCAGAACTTCTTTCTTTTCATGAACAAGAAGTTCTTCGCCAGAGAGAATCTTTTCGACATCGAACGGAACAATTGTTGCAACGACTCGATCTAATTGCGAAATCGGACGAGCAATTTCTTCAGCAGTTTGATCGTGCAAGAGACGACCAAGGAAGGCGGAGTAAGAACGACGTGGCAGCAAGAGCGTGAGTTCAACGTCGGGCGATGTTGTCGCGCGAATGGAATATTCCACCGCAGCATTTGGAATTCGGCGATCTGGGCAATCAATAAGTTCAAGCTGAACATCCGATAGCGCTGCATTTGTCGCCCAAGCCGCAGAAATATCTTCAGCGCGACGATCATCAATCACAAAGTGAACCGCGCTGAGTTTACGTGGATTCAAACTACGGGCATATCGAATTGCACCGACTGTCGCGATATCAACGCTATCGATGAGAACAGTGACATCGTGGCGAGCTATCGAAGTAGCGCGTGATTTCTCTTGCGTGACATTGAGCGCTGCTTGCTCTGCACGGTATTGGCGGTTAAGTCGAAGCAATGCTACAACCAGAATTGGTGTGATCAGCAAAATAATCCATGCACCTTCAGCAAATTTAACGACTGCAAAGATAATAATGATGGCGAAGGAAACAACACCAGAGATTGTGTTGATGACGTAGCTACGTTGCCAACCCTTTTCTTTGCGGGTCTTTGCGCGCTTTGCCATTCCAAATCCAACCAGCGAGAAGCCAGTGAAAACGCCGAGGGCATAGAACGCGACCAAGTGTTCGACTGATGCACGAGTGAAAATAACTAAAAGAACGGCTGATCCCGCGAGCAAAATAATTCCGTTAGAGAAGGCGAGGCGGTGTCCACGCTTGCTGAGCTGACGTGGCAAGAAGCCATCGGTAGCTACAAAATTCACCAGGTATGGGAAACCGCTATAGGCAGTATTTGCACCGGTAAAGAGAATGAGCATCGTTGCTGCTTGCACGACGAAGAAGAAAATCGAACCGGCAGTACCCGTACCCAGTACACCCTTAGCAATTTGAGAAATAACGGTCGGCGTTCCCTTTTCGTAAGGGAAGGCATGCATCGCATGGGCAAAGTAAGAGACGCCAAAGACGAGAGTGCCGAGAATTGCGCTCATAACAACGAGTGTGCGACGAGCATTCACGCCTTCAGGGGCTTTAAATAGTTGCACGCCATCTGAAATTGCTTCCAAACCGGTTAGCGATGATCCGCCATTAGCGAAGGCGCGGAGCAAGATAAATATTGCAGCAAATGTTAGCAAGCCTTGCGAATGTCCCAGTGGAACTGCGCCAGGAACGGAAGGGTCAAACTTAGGAAGAGTTCCATTGATGGTGCGAACGATTCCAGTCACAAAGACAACGGCAAGCGTTCCCGCAAAGAGATAAGTAGGCAGTGCAAATGCTGCGCCAGCCTCTTTCACACCACGAAGATTTCCAAAAGTCAGAAGCGCAATAACGCCGAGCACTATCCAAATTTTGTATGGATGCAGACTGTTAAAAGTAGAGACGAGCGCATCGACACCAGCCGATGATTGAATCGCTACCGTCACGATGTAATCCAGCATGAGTGCAACTGCTGCAACTTGGGCAACAACAGGACCAAAGTTATCTCGCGAAACTACGTACGCTCCACCTGATTTTGTATAGAGCTGCACAACTTCGCGATAAGAAAAAGTAACGATAATTAAGACTGCAAGAACAACCACAGTCATCGGCATCAAAATCGAAAATGCCGCTAAACCAAATGCTGGAAGCAGCGCAAGCAGAATCTGTTCACTGCCATAAGCAGATGATGAAATACAGTCAGAGGAGAGAATTCCTAAAGCAAACTTCTTGCTCAGGCGTTGGTGCGAAAGCGAGTGGCGGTTGAGCGGATTACCTAAAAAGGCCTTCTTGATTTTGTAGGAGAGCGGATCTTTCAGGTGCGCATGATCCTGAAGAACCATCGGTTCTGGGGCATCATCAGTCCAGGCTTTAGGCACTGTCACTTCTCTCTTCGAATTCGCTCGTAGTTGCCAAGATTACAACTAGGTAGGGATTTTACGCGGGTATCGGAGCGTATGCTTGTCTTATGCAAATCAAAACCGACCTTTATATCGATGGCGCATGGGTTAAGGGCGATGGTGCTCTTCCTGTCTATAACCCCAGCACAGGTGAAGTGATTGCAGAGTTTCAGACAGCTGGAGAAGCGCAGTGCGATGCAGCACTTACTGCTGCACATAACGCCTTCCCTTCATGGGCGAAGACCGCACCTCGTGTTCGATCCGAGATCTTGCGTAAAGCTTTCGAGATTATGACTGCCGAGGCGGACGAGATTGCCAAGTTAGTATCGATGGAGAACGGAAAAGTTCTTAGCGATGCAAAGGGTGAAGTTCTTTATGCCGCTGAATTCTTCCGTTGGTTTGCCGAAGAAGCGGTACGTACACCTGGAGATTTCCGCCATTCCCCTTCTGGTGACAAGCGCATTCTTGTTACGCACCAACCTATTGGCGTCTCATTACTTATTACACCGTGGAATTTCCCGGCAGCTATGGCGACTCGCAAATTAGGACCTGCGCTCGCAGCCGGTTGCACCGTCATTCTTAAGGCAGCATCCGAAACACCTCTTACGGCAATCTATATCGTTGATATTTTGCATCGCGCCGGAGTTCCTAAGGGCGTAGTCAACTTCATCATGCCATCAAAGACTGGTGCAATGATTTCTATGATCATGCACGATCCGCGTCTTCGTAATATTTCATTTACCGGTTCGACTGAAGTGGGTCGCACACTCATCAAAGAGTCGGCTGATCTTGTACTGCGCACATCCATGGAACTCGGTGGTAATGCACCATTCGTCGTTCTTGATGACGCAGATATCGACGAAGCAGTGAAAGGTGCGATGATTGCCAAGATGCGCAACGGTGGCGCCGCATGTACTGCGGCCAATCGCTTTATCGTTGCTAAGAAGATTGCAGAAGAGTTCACCACCAAACTAGCCGCGGCAATGTCAGCTCTCAAGGTCGCAGATGGCTTAACCGAAGGTGCTCAACTAGGAGCAAGTGTCTCTATTAAAGAGCGCAACAAGATTGCCGAGCTCGTTGACGCATCAGTTGCAGCCGGCGGAATATTGCACGCTGGTGGATCTGTTCCGGCAGGTGAAGGAGCTTTCTATCCTGCAACAGTTATCACTGTTGATAAGAAGAATCCGATTCTTGCTAATGAAGTGTTTGGGCCCGTCGCTCCTATCGTCACTTTTGATACTGATGAAGAAGCAATTGCACTCGCCAATGACACCGAATACGGCCTGATTAGCTATATCTATTCATCCGATTTAAAACGCGCACTGCGCTCCGCCGAAGCTCTGGAATCAGGAATGGTCGCCGTCAATCGTGGCGTTATCTCTGATCCTGCTGCACCATTTGGTGGCGTCAAGCAATCCGGCCTCGGCCGCGAAGGTGGCTTCGCTGGAATCCATGAGTTCTTGGAGACTAAGTACATCGGCGTGGAGATTTAAATTAATGAGCAAATGATGGCGGAGGATGTCCGAAGTCGTGACATCCGCATCAGGCACTGGTTCCAGCTGAGCCACTGAATAAGAAAATGAGTGATTCAGCCGGAGCGAACGAAGTGAGCGGAGGATGAGGGATTTGAACCCTCGAGACTTTCGTCTACGCGTGTTCGAGACGCGCGCACTCGGCCGCTATGCGAATCCTCCGAGAGAATATTAGCGCTAGTTCTTTTTAGTGGTTTTTCGTATTTCTAGACCAGCGGCGATACCAGGAACATCTAAATCCCCAGTTGCAACTGCGAGTACCAATTTTTCTGCAGAATCCACATCATTAAAGATGTCGTAGTTATTGAGTAAGCAAAAAGTTCTGGTTGCAGCCCACGCTAACCGCTTATTGCCATCAATCAGCGGATGATTTCTTGCTAGCGAATGCATCAAGGATGCCGCTTTTAACTCGAAGCCTTCATAAGCATCATTGCCGTATACCGATGTTTGAGGTCTTGCAGCCGCAGCCTCAAGCAAACCGATATCCCTGACCCGAAAATCATGGATGAGGGCGGCGCCAATTTCTAAAAGGTCGTGAATGTCGAGGAAGTCGATGGCTGCCATTACTTAGCCAAGCGATCCAGTAATTCCTTATCCTCAACTGCGATTCGGGAGATTGCGTCTTTCAATCGAAGTTGACGCTTAGAGATATATTCATCGATGGCGGTTAGGGCAATTTCATGCATCGATGCACCTTGCGCCTCAGCAACTTTTTTGAGCCCAGCGCTTTGCTTTTCGGAGAGCCGTAATGTCATAGCCATGGCGAAATGATACCACGGTGGTATCAAATTCCAGTGGCGGAGTTTGGCGGAGGATGTCCTAGCTTGTGACTTCTACATGGGGCAGGGGTTCCGGCTGAGCCACCTAGAATGTAAATGAGTGATTCAGCCGGAGCGATGAGCGGAGGATGTCCGAGCTTGTGACTTCTGCATGGGGCAGAGGTTCCAGCTAAGCCACCCAGAATGTAAATGAGTGATTCAGCCGGAGCGATGAGCGGAGGATGAGGGATTTGAACCCTCGATAGGTTTCCCTATACACGCTTTCCAAGCGTGCGCACTCGGCCGCTATGCGAATCCTCCAGTGAAGCGAGCTAACCTTACCCGCCTTTTAGCAGCTGGCTAAACCCGCTTATAGAGCGAGCCAGAATGGATTTTCAAAGCGCTTAACAAAGGCAGCCAGCCATTGGGCGGCTAGCGCGCCATCCACTGCACGATGATCGACTGACATCGTGAAGTTAATAACGGAGCGAACGACAATTTGGCCATCGAGAACAACTGGCTTCTGCTTTGCCGCGCCCACTGCCAAAATTGCAGATTGCGGTGGATTGAGAATTGCAGAGAATTCATCAGTTCCGTACATACCCAGATTAGTAACCGAGAATGTTCCACCCTCAATTTCATTTTGTTTCAGACCACCTGTGCGTGCCCGATCAATGAGTTCGTTAGCAGCCGCATTTAATTGAATAAGCGACATGTGATTAACTCCGCGGATTACTGGAGTAATTAACCCCTTATCTGTTGCTACCGCAATTGCAACGTCAACGTCGCTAAATTGACGAAGTGCGGTATCTGTCCAGATGACATTGGCAGCAGGAACATCTGCGAAAGCAGCAGCAACCGTTTTTACAATGAGGTCAGTAACTGAAACCTTCTTTGGTGCCCACTCATTAAAGCTAGTGCGGAATTTCAGCATCTCATCGGCAATTACTGGAGCGTTGAGATAAAAGTGCGGAACCGTTGTTTTGCTCTCAGTTAAGCGACGAGCAATTGCTTTGCGCATTCCGGAGTGCGGTATTTCAATGAAGGTACCCGCTGGAATTACCGGAGCAGAAACTGCAGGTGTGCGAGGCGATCCTCCACTAGCAATCGCTGCCTGAACGTCGCGGCGAACAATGCGACCATCGGGACCAGTGCCTTGAATAAAAGTTGGATCAATTCCATTCTCTTTAGCTAAACGTCGAGCTAATGGGCTTGCAAAAAGTCGTCCGCCAGTATTAGCCGGTGCAGCTGCAACAACTGGTGCGGGCGCAGCAACAACAGGCGCCGCTGGAGGTGGAGTTTGGGCAGTACCGACAGGTGCCGGTGCAGCAGCCGGCGCAGGAATATCTGCGCCAGCTTCTGTCAGTAACTTATCGATCTCTGCTTGGCCTTCGCCCGCAGCGAGCAAGATTGCAATGGGCGCACCAACTTGAACATGGGCACCATTTTGAGCCAAGTACTTTCCAAGAATTCCGTCGCTTTCGGCAGGTACTTCGACCAGAGCCTTCTCTGTCTCCACTTCAGCCATTGGCTGACCAACTGTGAAAGAAGCGCCTTCAGCAATTAACCATTTCGCAATGATTGCCTCGGTCGCATTAGCCAGAACTTCTGGCATTCTCATGATTGCGGCCATGTTAACGAGCACCGCCAAATCCAGCTTGTACTCGGCTGATGCCCGCAACAATCTCTTCTACGCCGGCATATGCTGCGCGCTCGAGCACCTTAGAAATGCTTGGCGAGGCTTCTCCGCCAGAAACGCGTTGTACTGGTTGATCGAGCCAATCAAAGTAACGACGATGAATCTCATCAGCAAGCCAACCACCGTATGAAGTACCAAGTGCGCCTTGTTCAACAATCAGAACATTATTGGTCTTCTTGATAGAGGCCTCAATAGTTGTCCAGTCAATCGATGCACGATCGAGCCAACGTAAATCAATAACCTCAGCGTCAATACCAGTTTGTTCGACAGCGGTAAGTGAATGCTTCACCATAGAAAGATAGGTTAGAACAGTTGCATCTTTGCCTTCACGTCGAATATTCGCTTTACCAAATGGGATTTGATATCCGAAATCATTTTCCGGTACATCTCCCAAATCTTGGTAGAGATCAACGTGCTCAAGGACAAGAACTGGATCTTGAAGGGCGAGCGCTGCATTCATGAGACCGATGTATTCCGCAGGCGTGGATGCGGCAACGATGCGCCAACCAGGGCTAGTCGCAAAGATTCCTGCAGGATCCATTAAGTGTTGCGAACCATAACCACTGCCGATTGCGACCTTTGTACGGAGAACAAGTGGAACTGGATTCTGTCCACCAAACATGTGGCGCGCTTTTCCGATCTGGTTAAAAACTTGGTCTGCAGCTACCCACATAAAGTCTGGATACATAAATTCAACAATCGGACGGTAACGGCGATCGAGTGCCATTCCACCACCGAGTCCAGCAAATGCATTTTCGCTGATAGGTGTACCTAATACGCGATCGGGATATTTCTTAGAAAGTCCCTTTGTCGCGCCATTTGTTCCACCATTGAGTCGATGGATATCTTCACCAAGAACAACAACCCGGTTATCACTCTCCATTGCAGCATCAATCACACCAGCAACAGCATCGACAAACTTCATATTTGTCTTAGGGCCAGAATCTTTCAGTGGCTCTAAGGTGCGTGCGCCATTGAGTTCAGAGGTATCTCCGCGGACGCCGACGTTAACGAAAGATGCATCAGGCCAGAGTTCTGGCTTAATTCTCCGCTTTCCAGGTGCATCTGGGTTGGCTTCAAGAAGTGCCGCCGCGGCTAAGCGATTAGCAGCTAGTGCTTGCTCGCGAACCGAGTCCACACCAGCTTGATCCATAAGTCCGAGTGCAATCATTTCGTTCGCAACGCGAAGCAGTGGATCGCGCTCTCGCCATTGTGCTTCTTCTTCCTTCGTGCGGTAACCAAATGCGCTGCCAGGGAATGGACCATTCTGGTGGAAGTAGCGATATACATCCGCTTCTATAACGACTGGACCTTTTCCTGAACGCATATGAGATTCTGCTTCCTTCATTGCAAGGTGAACGGCAAGCGGATCCATGCCATCTACTTTCCATGATGGAATTCCAAAGCCAAGTGCACGGCCAGAGAGTCGAGGTTCTGCTGTCACCTCAGAGACGTGAGTAGAAACGGCATACAAGTTATTTTCAATGAAGAAAGCAAGTGGCAATTTCCAGGCAGCTGCAAGGTTCATAGTTTCTAGAACTGAACCAATATTGACTGCACCATCTCCGAAGTAAGAAACGGTGATGTTCTCAGTTAGCGCCTGGCGTTGTGCCCAGGCATTACCGGCTGCGAGCGGAACTCCGCCACCAACAATTGCATTTGTTCCTAATGCGCCGGCTTCGAAATATTGAAGGTGCATCGATCCGCCACGACCGCTGCAATAACCTTGCGCTAGTCCAAGAATTTCGGCAAGAGTCTTCTGTAATACTTCTTGCAGAGCCGGCGTCACTAAGGCATTGACATCTAATTTGCCAGCCGAGACATGGTTAATCACCTTAGCGAGAAATTGATGGTGCCCGCGGTGGGAACCGTTAATTGCATCCTGAGTTCCTAGCGAGATGATGGAGCCAACGGCTCCGCCTTCTTGACCAATCGAAGAGTGTGCTGGTCCGTGGACAAGTCCTTCTCCGGCAAGTTCGAGTACAACTTCTTCAAAGGCGCGAATGAGGTGTAACTGCCCCAACATATTTTCGAGCAACTGCGGACTGGCATTTCGCCAGTCTTCTGCCGTTGTCCGAAGTTCGATCCAAGGAGCGCGTGCTTCTAAGGGGGCGCGTTCGGTCATCTCTATCTCCTCGGAGTCGGTTCAAAATTAAGTGTGAGAGAACAGTAAACCTAGATTGCATCCAATCACAAGGTTTTTACCCCAATATCTTCCATTTAAAGGCGAATTGAGGCTAGATTGTATCCAATACGCTCTAAAGTCGAGCTTTTACCAGAAGAGGAGTCCTTGATGGCCGGAATTCCAGGCTTACGTGGCACCGAACATATTGGCTTTACTGTTCCAGACCTGGACCAGGCAGAGCGCTTCTTTGTCGATGTCATCGGCTGCGAACGAATTTATGCCTTGGGGCCTTTCATTAAGGATGATAACTGGCTGGCCGATCACCTCGGAGTTCATCCTCGAACTGTGATGCGAGAGCTTCGATTCTTTCGGTGCAAATTCGGCCCTAACTTTGAAATCTTTCAGTACGAATCCGCTGATGGCCAAGCACCACAGCCTCGCAATTCAGATATCGGTGGCCATCACTTAGCTTTTTACGTCGATGATTTCGATACCGCGCTCGATTATTTAAAGAGCAAGGGCGTAGAAATTATGGCCGAGCCAACTTTAAGTAAGAGTCACAGCGAAGGTCAAAAGTGGGTTTACTTCCGAAGTCCATGGGGAATGCAATTTGAACTTGTCTCCTTCCCCAATGGCAAAGCATATGAAGCAACTGCCACAACTAAACTCTGGCACCCGGCAGATCCGAGCAACTAATGTCAATTATCGAAAGCGATCTTGCACTCAGCCAACAAATTGCCAATTCTCTTAAAGAAGAGATTCTCTCTGGAAAATTCCCACCCGGTGTTCGAATCCGACAAGAAGATATTGCAGAACAATTTGGCGCATCGCGCTCGCCGGTTCGAGAAGCGTTACGAATTCTGGAAGCTGAAGGGCTGATTAATTTAGTCGCTCACACCGGTGCCTGGATCTCGCATTTAAGTTTGGCCGAGTGTGAAGAGATGTATCAACTTCGCGAACGAGTTGAACCCTTACTTCTTCGATTAAGCATCGCGCATATTTCCGAAGAAACTATTTTGCATTTGCAAGAATTAGCTAGTGAGATGGAAGCGACGAATGATGTAGAAAAGTTTCTTAAGTTAGATCGAGAATTTCATCTCCTCTCATACTCTGGTGCAGAGACTGTGCTGGTCGGAGACATGGTTAACCGGCTATGGAACACAACGCAACATTATCGCCGCGCATATTCTCAGATGATGGCCGCAAGTTCTTTCAAGCCCGCACATTATGAGCACCATTTACTTTTATCTGCATTGAAGAAGCGGGATGCAGATGATGCCGAGCGGATTCTTTATGGACACATCCGGCGTACTAGGCTCGAATTAGCCCAGCACCCGGATGTCTTTAATTCTTAAATTAAGCGCGAGGCGGAATGATTTTCTCTGCGCGTAATTGATCGAAGAGTTCAAAGAATGAATCTGGAGTTACCTGTACTTCACGGAACCCAGCCTTGCGGCTCTTACCCATGTCAGCAAAAGTTTCTACTTGTCGACCGAGGTCAGCATCTGAGTGCCACCATGATGCAATTTCAGAGGCTTTGTGATCGACCAAATTATATTTAGCAACAATCTTCGCCCATTGCTCATCTGCACCAGACATCCGTGGCTCAAGTGGTGAGATTTCTGCAGGATAACCGGGATCGGTTACACCAAAGTAATCTGCGAGAAGTCGCCAGAGTTGGCGCCAACGAAATACATCGCCGTTAACAGTGTTGAAGGCCTCGTTCTTGCCGGCAGGATCAGTTGCAGACCAGACTGCATGACGTGCGAGCAAGCGCGCATCAGTTACGTCGGTAACGCCGTTGTATTGCTCTTTTGAACCAGGGAAAATAAATGGCGCACCAGTCTCTTTGCAGATAGATGCATATACGGCGAGCGTGACGCCCATGTTCATTGCATTACCCAACGCCCAACCAATCATGGTGTGAGGGCGATGTACTGACCAAGAGAAACCTTGTTCCTTAGCAGCTTTGAACAGAATATCTTCTTGGGTGTAATAGAAGTTATCAATCGGAAGGCGAGCTTGGCTCTCCTTGAATGGAGTCTCCATTGGAGTTGCTGCATATGACTCGAATGGTCCGAGGTAGTGCTTAAGACCTGTTACTAAAACTGTGTGCTCAAGAGTGCGCTTCTGAGCAAAAGCGTCGAGCGTGTTCTGCAACATCGCGCCATTAACAGCGATGTTCTCCTTCTCGGTATTTTGACGAGACCAGGTACAGAAGAAGAGATGAGTAACAGGAAGATCGGCAACAGCTGCCTTCACGCTCGCTGGATCAAGAACATCGCCATACACATGCTTTACTCCAGGAACGATAATTCCCGGTTTGCGGGAGAGCCCGTAGACCGTGAAGCCTTTCTTCTGCAGTTCTTGCGCGATGTTGTTACCGGTTATTCCAGTAACTCCGATAACCAGGGCGTTCTTACTCATAATCCATTTCCATTCTGTGGCTCAGTTCAGGGTCTCGATGTTATGTGAGACTACACATAAAGACAAGATGAGGGGTCAGGCGTTCTCTGACACTTGACGCTTTGGGCTCACAGTGCCAAACTTTTGGGAGTACCGAACCGACATAAGTGGACATAGGAGTTCATATGGGACGCGTTTCTGGAAAATCAATCCTTATCACTGGAGCCGGATCTGGCATCGGGGAAGGTTTTGCACGAATCTTCGGCGCCGAGGGCGCAAAGGTTGGCGTCTGCGATCTCAATACCGCCGCAGCCGAACGAGTAGTGGCTGTCATCAATGAGAACGGCGGCCAGGCAATCGCTATCACCGCAGATGTTTCTAAGCGCGATCAGGTGCGCACTGGTTTTAAGAAGTTTGTCGACTGGGCCGGTTCTTTCGATGTCATCTTTAATAACGCTGGTTTTAACAAGCCAATGCATCTCATGGAAGTAACTGAAGAGAATTGGAATGCAATCATGAGCGTCAACGGTCTTGGCGTTCTTATCTGCACCCAAGAAGCAGGTAAGTACATGATTGCTCAGAAGAGCGGCAAGATTATTAATACCGCTTCAATCGCTGGCCGCCAGGGTTATCCAGCTTTCGCTCCTTACTGCGCCAGCAAGTTTGCAGTAAACGCGCTTACTCAAGCAACAGCTCGCGGTTTAGCAGAGCACAACATCACCTGTAATTCGTTTGCTCCTGGCGTTGTAGACACACCACTGTGGATTGATCTTGATCGCGATCTCATGGAGATGGGAATGTCAGAACGTCCCGGCCAAGCAACTGAAGAATTCTCTGCCGGTATTTTGCGTGGACGTGCTGCCACCCCAGAAGATCTTCAGGGAATGGCGCTCTTCTTGGCTTCACAAGATTCTGACTATATGACCGGCCAGACCATCATGATTGATGGCGGAATGGTTCTTATTTAAGCCTGATTTATCGCTTTTGCACCCCTACTACTGAAAACTGAAATGAGGAGAGAAATGAAAGCACTGCAGTTCATGTCCCCGAACGTAATGGCCGTTAATGAAATCGCAATCCCCAAGATTGCTGATGACGAAGTTCTCCTTGCAAGCCGTGCGGTTGGAATCTGCCACTCTGATATCGAACTTCTCGAGGGTCGCTACATCATTCCTTTCCAATATCCAATTATCCCTGGCCATGAATGGGCAGCAGAGGTTATGGAAGTTGGCAGCAAAGTCTCCAAGCTAAAAGTAGGAGACCGCGTTGTAGGCGAGTGCGTGATTGGTCAAGAGCACTTTGGTTTCTCTATCTCTGGCGCTATGGCTGAGTTCTTTATTGCAAAAGCTGATTGGCTCCATAAGTTGCCCGAAAATGTTTCCTGGACACAAGGCGCATTAGTCGAACCGTTCTCATGCGGATATTACGCAACCGTTCGCGCAGACAATATGGATGCGAGCGACACCGTTGCAGTCTTTGGCGCTGGTCCAATTGGTCTTGGCGTTGTTGCTGCTTCTGCAGCAAAGGGTGCTCGCGTTATCGTGATTGAGCCGTCTGCCGAACGCGCAAAGATTGCACAAAGTCTCGGCGCTGAAGTCGTCATCGATCCCACCAAACAGAACACGAAAGATGCTGTCATGGATGCAACTAAAGGTGTCGGTGCGACAATCGTCATCGATGCAAGTGGTCGCCCAGATGCAATGGCAGCTACCCTCGAAGTTGCTGCATTCCATGGTCGCGTAGTGATCATCGGAATCAGTGTGGGCGGCAAAGCCCCTACTGAGATGGGCCTGATTCAATCCAAGGAGCTTCAAGTACGCGGAATCATTGGCTCTCCGGGTGTCTGGCCCGAGACTATTCGCTTCCTCTCTCGCACTAACTTGGATCTATCTAAGTTAGTAACCGCAACATTCGATATCTCTGAAGCTGATAAGGCATACCAGAAAGTACTTACTGACAAGAGCCAAGTGAAGGTTCACGTCACGAATTCAGGTAAGTAATGTCATCAACAATGCGCGCTGCAGTACTGCACGACATTAAAGATTTGAGAGTTGAAGATTTTCCTAAACCATCAACTCTTGGCCCTAATGATGTTCTTGTTCACGTTAAATACAACGGATTATGTGGCACTGACGCATCGGAGTATGCCAAGAGTTCGTTAATGGTTCCGCTCAAGAATCCACATCCCAATAGCAAGCATCAAGGTGCAACAATCCTGGGACATGAATTTATTGGAACAGTTGTCGAAGCAGGCACTAGCGCACAAGAGATGTTGGGCAAGCGAGTAGCGTGCGGAGCAGGTGTCTCATGTGGTCAATGCGCACTGTGCAAAGAAGGTCGCACCAACTTATGCGATCATTATTACACATTAGGTTTGAGTATCCACGGTGGATTAGCAGAGTATGCAGTTGCACCAAAGAATATTTGCGTGCCGATTCCAGATGGCGTCTCTGACGAGAGTGCGGCACTTGCACAACCGCTCGCAGTTGGTATCCACGGCGTGCGTCGCGCTGGCGTCAAGAAGGGGAATCAAGTCGTTCTTCTTGGAGTGGGAGCTATCGGTTCCTTTGCCTGCGTTGCTCTTCAAAGCTATGGCGTAGAAATAATTGCGCTGGATATTGATCAAAAGCGATTAGATGTTGCAACTCAATTAGGTGCGAGTAAAACCATTTTGATTTCACCGGATATCACTCCCGCTGAAATTAAGGCTTTCATTCCAGCTGGTGCAGATGTGGTCTTTGAGACTTCTGGCGCGCCAGGAGCGGCTGCACGTGGACTTGCGTTAACAAAACGTGGTGGAACCCTAATGCTGATGGGTCTGAACAAGACGCCACAGGACTTTCCGTTTGCGGACGCTGTCCTACGCGAAGTTGTTCTTCAAACTACCGTTGCTCATGTCTGTAAAGACGATATGCCAGAGGCGCTACAACTTCTTGCCTCCGGCAAGGTTGCACAACTTCTTACCGACCGAATCTATTCCTTAGAGAATGTCAACGAAGCCTTTGAAGTTCTTGCCAGCGGAAAAGCGAATGGAAAGATTCTGGTAACTCCTCAAAATGTCTAGCATCAAGAATGTGGCAATTTTGGGCGTCGGCAAGATGGGCGCAGCAATGGCAAGAGAGTTAGTTACGGCTGGTTATAAAGTCAAGCTTTGGAATAGAAATCAAAGTACCGCTGATCAACTTGCGACAGAACTAGCCTCACCATTGCTCTCGGTTTCTCTCACAACGAAAGCAGCGCTTGCTGACTCTGATCTTGCAATCTGTACTTTTACTAATGGCGTAGTTACACAATCAGTCTTGCTCGAGGACTCCAGCGTTCTCGATGGCGTAAAAGAAAATTTGATAGTTGTAGATATGGGAACTAGCGGCGTAGAAAGTGCACATGCATTAGCGGCTGCACTGAGTGCTAAGAAAATTGCATTTATTGATGCACCAGTATCAGGAAGTGTGGCAACCATTGCCGCACATCAATTGCTTGTTATGGCAAGTGGTAATAAATCTGACATTAATCAGGCCAGCGTTGTGTTTGCTTCTTTTGCAAAGAAGACTGCATTTCTCGGAGCTGCTGGCGCTGGTCAGGCGATGAAGCTTGCGGTCAATCTGATTGTTCACACCTTGAGCGCTGCAGTAAGTGAGGGCCTGGCCCTTGCCACCGCTAATGGAATTGAAGCGAGCGCCGCATATGATGTCTTGGAAGAGAGCGTTATTGCCGCTCCCTTCGTGAAGTACAAGCGAGCAGCATTTCTTGACCCGGCCGCCCCAGTGGCGATGCGGATCGATACCGTTCTCAAAGATATGGGCCTGATTCTCGATCTCGGTCAGGCTTCCCAGACCCCTCTGACTGCCGCCGCCGGGGTCCGCGAGCTCTACGCCCACGCTGCGAGCGCGGGGTTTGACGCTGCGGATATGGCTGCGCTCTTCCGCTACATCCGCGAATCTTGATGAAAACGTTATAGAAAGTCCTTGTTAACGCCGTCTGCGGCTATGTACAGTGGCACTTTACAGAGAAGTGAAAGGTGACCATGAGTACTGCGCCCGTTCGTGAGTTGAAGCGTTCAGCACGCTTGCAGATTTCACGCGGAATGAAGACTGTACTTGGTGCCACCATTCTTCTTTATATTGCAAGTGTCTTCATAGCACCGACAAGCGTCAGCAAGGTCGCCCAAATGGGCATGCTCCCCTTTGCCGCTTGCTTAGCAATTATTGGCCTTGGACAAACCCTTGTCATTCAACAAGGCGGTATCGATCTCTCGGTCGCAGGCGCTGTCTCCTTAACAGTTGTAATTGTTACTTGGGGGCCAGATCGACACGATGATCGCTTACTTCCTGCAGTTGCTGCAGCTTTCGGAGCGGCGATAATCACCGGTTTGATTAACGGATTTCTTATTACGAAAACGAAACTCAACTCTATTGTTGCCACTCTTGGCGTAAACGCACTTTTGTATGGCGTAATGATGGCTCTCTCCGGAGGTAGTCCGCGCCGAACAACTGATCGCCTCTCGCATATTACGAACGATAAAATTCTTGGTTTGCCCCACTCTATATATTTTGGAGTTTTCTTCACCATAGTCGTCACTATTTTATTAAAGCGCACCGTTATAGGCCGACGATTTGAAGCTGTGGGCGCTAATCCACGTGCGGCGTATGCAACTGGCCTCAAAGTTGTGCGCTACCAATTCGGTGCCTATGTCTCTGCACAGATTTTGTATTGTGCTGCCGGCGTAATTCTTGGCGGTGTTATCTCTCAACCGACTGCATATCAAGGTGATGATTACGTACTCCCTTCTGTAGCAATCGTTGTGCTTGGTGGAACTTCTCTTCTCGGCGGACGCGGTTTTCCTGCAGCATCGGCTCTTGCCGCACTCTTTATTAAGCAGCTAGATATGTTTGTTCTTTCGCTCGGCGTTCCCTATGGCGTGCGCACGATTGTGATCTCGGTTTCGCTCATGCTCGGAATTGCCCTCTATGCAGTGAATTGGAAATCTACAAATTTCTCATTCAAGAAACGGGATAGGCAACTGCAACCTATCTGACTTAAGTTTCGACCTCGCAAGATCGTCGAAAGTGCGTCAATGGATGCCGCACATCTAGGAAAGGAAATCACTTGATACGCTTCAAATCTCGAGCCACTGTAGCTGCCAGCGTTTTCGCTATCGTTGCACTTGCAGCCTCTACAAGCGTTGTTGCTGTTTCATCAGCAAACGCAGCACTCCCTTCATGGTGCGGACCAAAGAAGATCACAATGGGCTTCACCGATGGATTCGGTGGAAACTCTTGGCGTCTAGTAACAACCGCCGCTGTCCGTGAAGAAGTTAAGCTCTGCCCTAACGTAACAAAGCTTTATTACGCAGATGGACAAGGCAAGACCGACAAGGCAATTTCAGATATCAAGGGAATGGTTGCAAAGGGCGTCAAGGCTCTCGTTGTATTCCCAGATGCTGGTGAAGCAATGCTTCCTGCACTTCGTTCAGCTTACAAAGCTGGCGTTGTTACAGTTCCTTACCGCGTAGCTCCTGGTGGAACTGCTGGCAAGGATTACAACCTATTTGTTGGATCTGACTTCGTTCTCGCTGGAAAGCTCTGGGGACAATGGATTAAGAAGAACCTTCCAAACGGTGGAAACATCCTTCGTATCTCTGGTCCAGCTGGTAACAGCCAAGGCGCAGATGAGTCAAAGGGTCTTGAATCAGTTCTCGGTACAACTGGAAAGTACAAGTTTATCGGAGCCGCACCATTTGAGGTCACCGGCTGGGATCCAGGAAAGACTCAAGAAGTTTTGACTGCTGCAATCGCTAAGTACCCAAAGATTGATGTGATTACATCTGACTTCGGTCCTTCAATGGTTTCAGCTCTCCAAGCTGCCGTTGATTCAGGTTGGAAAGTACCTGCAATCGCGACATCAGACGGAAACGTCCTTGGTTGCTTCTACCAGGACAACAAGGCAACACAAGCAGACTTCAAGATGATGACAATCTCAACACAGAACGATCACTCACGCCTTGCAACACAGTGGGCAGTCGCTCTAGCAACAGGTGGAAAGACACCTAAGGACAAGGCATATCCATCAACCTTGTTCGAAGATTCAGTATCTGGAAAGCCTTCAGTGGTCCAGTGCCGTAAGGATCTTCCTGGTGACGTTTACCTCTCTGCAAAGATGTCAGGTGACGCACAAGCTAAGTTGAAGACCAACTAAGCCGAGCAAGAAGTACAGTAAGTTAGGAAAATGAATCAGATTGGCTGCGTAAAGTAGCCAATCTGATTTTCTAATGCCAAAGCTTGTATAAGTTGTTAGTAAGCGAAAACAGCCAGTAACAGAAAAAAGGTGCACAAGTGTCACGCTCTCCATTGGTCTTGTCGAATATCTCTAAGAGCTTCGCAGGCGTTGCAGCGCTCCAGGATGTTTCCTTGGAAGTTCGCGCGGGAGAGATTCATGCACTTCTTGGCGAAAATGGCGCCGGAAAATCCACGTTGATGAATGTTGCTTCCGGCACCCTTCATCCTGATTCCGGAACAATCGAGATTAACGGTGAGGCCCTCACCTCCCTTACCCCTCATCAAGCCACTGAACTAGGTCTAGCAATAGTTCATCAACATCCAGCTGTGCTTCCCGATCTCTCTATCGAAGAAAACATTAAAATTTCAGTGCCTGAAAAATTCCTACTTTCAGAGGGCACGCCTGCGGCCACTATGCGCAAGATGCTTGATGACTTTGGATTTACTGTCAGCATCAAGGATCGTGTAGAAAATCTGACTATTGCACAACAGCACTTGCTCGACCTTGCTAAAGCATTTGCAGTTAATCCCAAAGTCCTTATTTTGGATGAACCTACTGCGCCCCTAGGCCAAGAATCTGTCGAGATTCTCTTTGACCGAGTTAAAAAAATAGCTGCTTCTGGAACGTCGGTTGTTTACATTACTCACCGGTTGGCAGAAGTTCGCGAACTCGCAGACCGTGTGACCGTTCTTCGCGACGGAAAATGGCGTGGCGTAAAAGAGATAGCTGATATTTCCGATGATGAGATTATGACTCTCATCGTTGGTCGCGAGCTTGAATCAACTTTTCCAGCAAAGCACGGCGGTAAGAGCAGCGATAAGCAATTCTTTAAAGTAGATAATATTTCCGGGACTGAATTTCAAAACGTATCTTTAACGGCCAACAAGGGTGAAATCGTTGGAATTGCGGGAGTTGTGGGTAATGGTCAGAGCCAACTTCTTCGTGCAATTGCCGGACTAGATAAATTCTCGGGAACCATCGAAATTAGTGGCGAGCCTACAACGGGCAAAGAACTGCTTAATAAAGCGGCATATATGCCTTCGGATCGCCATGGCGAGGGTTTAATGATGACGCTCTCTGTTCGAGAGAACGCTGCGGTTAATGCGCTAAATAAGCTTACAAGTGGTCTATTTGTGAGCCGTAAGAAAGAGACCAATACGGTCCACGCCTCACTTCAATCCATTGATGTTAAAGCCCCTTCCATGGATGCCGAAGTTTCTGCGCTATCTGGCGGAAACCAACAGAAAATTGTGATGTCGAGGTCTCTATTATCTGATCCGATATTGATTATCGCGGATGAGCCAACTCAAGGCGTAGATGTGGGTGCTCGCGCTGAAATCTATAAAATTCTCCGCGAGACTGCCGAAAATGGCATTCCGGTGATTGTTAACTCCTCTGATGCTAAGGAGCTAGAGGGTCTATGCGACCGTGTTTATGTGATGTCTCGCGGGCACATTGTTACAACTCTAGAAGGCGATGACATCACCGAAACAAAGATGGTCGCGGCAGCAGTAAGTTCAACTAAATTGAAGACTGCCGAAGAGAATGAACTTTCTGAGAAGAGCCTTCGCCGACGCAGAATTCTTCGTTCCGATTTTCTTCCTCCATCAGTTTTGATGGGCATGATTGCGCTCTTGGGATTGTTTATTTATTCTAAAAATAATTTATATTTTGGTTCTTATAACATTAACGCGGTTCTTGGTCTGGGAACTGGCTTAGGTTTTATAGCACTTGGTCAAACAATTGTGTTAATGACGGGTGGAATTGATCTCTCAGTTGGTCCCGCATCGGGTGTTTTATTAGTAGTCGGTTCCTTCTTTATTAATGACCATAAATCCCTTCCGGTAATACTTCTTGGGTTTTTGCTGGTGTTAATAGTGGCGCTGCTGATTGGCCTTATTAATGGCTCACTTATTCGTTTTGCGAAATTCACACCTGTTGCAGGCACATTAACGGTTTATATCGGGCTAATTGGTATTGGATTCTTACTACGACCAGCTCCCGGCGGATATTTCAATGCAACGTTCACTGATCTCCTGCTGACAAAAATAGGTCCAATTCCCTATACATTTATTATTTTGATTGCAGCGGCAATCCTCTTCGAACTGCTCGTGCGCCGTACAGATTGGGGCGTACGACTTCGTGCTGCGGGTTCAAATGAAGAGTCAGCTCGTCGTCTAGGCGTAAATATCAATCGAACAATTATTGGCGCCTATGTTGCGTCCGCACTCTTTGCAGCCGCTGGTGCAGTTATCATCATGGGGCTTATCGGTCTCGGAGATCCAGCACAAGGCAGTTCATATACCTTGCAATCAATTACGGCTGTTGTCCTCGGTGGAACGAGCCTGCTTGGAGGGCGTGGCTCCTTTATTGGCAGCCTGCTTGGTTCAATCCTGATGGTTCAAGTTCTCAACGCTTGTGTATTTCTAGATCTCTCTCAAAGTTGGCAGTATCTCTTTCAAGGACTGCTTATTGTTTTCGCAGCAATCTCATACACACTCACCCGATCCGGAGGAAAGAAATGAAGGCAGCACGTTTTCATGGTCAGAAAGATATTCGTATCGAAGAAGTTGCTGCTCCCGGAGCTCCGCTCGCCGATGAAGTAGCGGTAGAAGTTCTTTACTGCGGTATTTGCGGAACGGATCTACATGAGTATGTGGTCGGCGCAATCGTTACTCCGACAAAACCGCATCCATTGACTGGCGTGACCAACCCTCAAATTCTTGGCCATGAATTTTCAGCACGCGTCATCGAAATTGGAAAAGATGTTCGTGATGTCAAAGTAGGAGATCGCGTAGCAATCATGCCGGCGATTGTCTGCGGTCGATGCATTCCTTGTCGTACCGGTCGTGGCCATCTCTGTGAACTCTTTGCTTGCACAGGTTTGTCAGCACCTACAGGTGGTCTGGGTGAGATTGCCATCCTTAAGGAGTACCAAGTTGCCAAGCTTCCTGATTCAATGTCAGACCAAGCTGGAGCACTTGTAGAGCCAGCGGCTGTTGCTGCTTACGGCGTAGACCGTGTGGGGGTTGCTGGTGGAGATATCATTCTTGTCACCGGTGCTGGCCCAATTGGAGCGCTCTCGGCTCTTTATGCCAATGCAATCGGAGCAGCGCAGGTAATTATTGCGGAGCCAAACCCACACCGAGCAGCGTTTGCGAAAGCTCTCGATCTTGGCCCAGTTCTCAATCCCATGGATGATTCATTTGCAGCAGCGATTGCCGATCTCACTGAAGGTCGCGGCGTAGATATGGCCGTTGAAGCATCAGGTAGCACAGGTGGACTCACTGGCTGCATGAATAGCGTCCGCCGCAGCGGAAAAATTGTTCAGACGGGTTTGCACACAAAGCCAGCGACCATCGATGCAATGAAGTTATCTGAAAAAGATATTTCATACGTCGGTTCATGGTGCTACTTGCTGACTGACTGGCCACGCGTTATTCGCCTTGCTGCAACAGGCAAGTACCCGATTGAGAAGATGATCTCTAATGTAATCGGTATTGATGATGTAGTGACCAAGGGCTTTGATGTTCTTATCGATCCTAAGGGCGATCAGATGAAGGTTCTGGTTAAAGTTAAGAAGTAGAAAATTCCATGAAAAAGCCCCCGGATGGTACGGGGGCTTTTTCTTTGAAGTGGTACGAATCGATTTAGTTGAAGAGTGGCTTAAGTGCACTAAGTGCAGGGCGTACCTTGAGGTACTCCTGAGCTGCTGATTCGTGAACCTCTTTGTCGTAGTAATCCCATTGAATGAGTTCGAGCGCAAGACCATCTGGATCACTGAAGTAGCACCAGCGCCAGCCAGCAAGCGGACCTTCATCAACGACGTTGACGTCGGTGTAGAACTTAACTCCTTTGGATTCAAGTTCTGCCTTAGTGGCTCGAATATCGTCGACGTGGAAGCAGACGTGAGCCGCTCCAAGGTGATTATTAGGCACTGGCTTTCCATTGGTATCAGCGCGACCTGCATACTCGATAAGTTCAAAGGTGGTCTTATCATCGACCCAGAGCGAGACCTGACGAAGCTTGGCGTTTGGAACGTTGACGCCCTTCTCTAGTTCTGGACCTTCAAACCAACCAGTGGGTTCATTTTGAAACTTGAAGCCCAAAATGTCGTGATAAAAATAGATGGAGCGGTCCAGGTCGCTACACACTAAGCCGACGTGGTGGACGTAGTTCATCTTCATATATAAATCCCCTGTTCAGTATTGGCAAACAACTGGCGACGAATATACGCCCAGAAATTGGGGGTGTACAGCCCCTCTAAACACTTTTATACTCGGCAGGTGCCAATAAATGGCCCTACTCCACGGTAGGTTTACGGCATATTCAGAGCGCCGTGCTCTTACTACCTACCAGAAGAGACCAGAAGAGAAGGTTATGACTGATCCGATTGCCTACCTTGGACCTCGATTAAAAGAGATCCGAATGAAGACCGGACTCTCGCTTCGCGAGATTGCTCGCCAATTGGATGTTTCACCTTCATTTGTTTCGCAGATTGAAAACGGAAAGTCCCAACCATCTGTTGCCACCCTGTACGCACTTGCAAAACTTTTAAGTGTTCCTGTCGACGTTCTCTTTGAGAGCGCAGGCGACCCGGTCGCAGTTCCAACAAAACCTTATGATCTTGAAGTTAATCGAAATAATTTTGATCATCCAACAGATGCCTGGGATAGCTCAAGAGCACGTATCTCAGCGGTAAATCCTAATAATCGCAGTGTTATTACGATGGACTCCGGCGTTACTTGGGAACGTCTTGCTGCGACATCAGAAGAGTCGGTCAACTTTATGGAGATCGTTTACGAACCTGGCGCTGAAACAAATAAATCTGGCGAAATGATTTTTCATGATGGTTTTGAATATGGGTATGCCCTTGCTGGCGAACTTGAAGTCACCATCGGCGATCTCGTCCTTCAACTTTCAGCTGGCCATTCCATGGGATTTGATTCCTCCATCCCACACCGTTTTAGAAATACCGGCGGTACGCAGTTCCGTGGTATTTGGTTTGTCCATGGCTGCAATGTTGCCCACTCCTAACCAACGCTCACCCCGTTTTTTGCCCTCAGGGAGCGATTAGGGCGCTTAAAATACCTTGACACCCCTGTTTTGCTGGTGTTAACTAGGAGAGAACATCGAGCCAATTCAGGGCTAGATCTATCCCACAGGAGAGAACAATGGCTATCCCAACGTACGGAACCAATGCAGTCGATTGGGAAAACCGAGTTGATTACGATCGCTTACGCACGCAGCGTTTAGCGCGTCTTAAAGCGGAGTTAGAGAATTCCAGCTTAGGCGCTCTCCTTACCTTTGATTTCAACAATATTCGCTACATGACCTCTACTCACATTGGTACATGGGCTATCGACAAGATGATTCGTTTCTCTATCTTGCCTCGCAGCGGAGAACCTGTCTTGTGGGATTTTGGTTCAGCTGCAAAGCACCACACTCTTCAAACTCCTTGGCTCGATAAGGCACATGCTGATGCAAGTGCAAATGGCCACGCTCCCCATCACGATGCCGGACCACTCTTGGGATCGCGCGCCGGAATTTCTACTCTTCGCGGCGCAATTCCACCAAGCGCTGGCCAAGCTGAAAAAGTTGCCGACAAGATTTACGAAGTTCTTAAGATTTATGGCTTAGAGAAAGAGCCACTCGGTATCGATATTGTCGAACCGCCAGTTCTCTTTGCACTGCAAGCTAAGGGAATTCAAGTTGTCGATGGCCAACAAATATTTCTTGCGGCTCGTCGCATTAAGACCAAAGATGAAATTACGCTACTTACTACTGCTGCATCTATGGTGGATAAGGCGTACGAAGATTTGTATGCATTCCTTCGTCCTGGTGTTCGCGAGAACGAAGCAGTTGGCCTGGTCGCAAAGACTCTTTACGATTTAGGTTCCGAGCTAGTAGAAGGCGTTAATGCAATTTCTGGAGAGCGCTGCTCCCCACACCCACACGTTTTTTCAGATCGCATTATTCGTCCGGGCGATCCGGCCTTCTTTGACATTCTCCACTCATTCAATGGATATCGCACCTGCTACTACCGCACCTTCGCAGTTGGATCAGCTTCACCCGCGCAGCGCGATGCCTACACAATTTGCCGTGAATATATGGATAAGGCGATTGCACTTGTTAAGCCAGGTGCCACAACTGCAGATATCGTTGCGGTCTGGCCTAAGGCAGAAGAGTTTGGCTTTGCCAACGAAGAGGCTGCGTTTGCTTTGCAATATGGCCACGGAGTTGGTCTCTCTATCTGGGAGCGTCCAATATTTAGCCGCATGATCTCCTTTGATCACCCTGAAACCCTTGAAGAAGGCATGGTTTTTGCACTCGAAACCTATTGGCCAGCTAAAGATGGTTGGGGCGCTGCCCGCATTGAGGAAGAAGTTGTTGTTACTGCAACTGGCTGTGAAGTAATTACTAAATTCCCGGCTGAAGAGTTATTGGTTGCAGGTCAGCGCTACTTCACCACCGGCGGATATCTCAACACAACACGTGATTCCCAATCACACCTCAACACTTCAACCTTTAACCACATCGGCAACGGTAAGTAAGGGTGGATCTCGGCAGCGGTTACGGCCACCTCACTTATTCCACTCTCGTTCACCCGGGAGATACCTGGTCTGATATGAAGAACTCGCTGGTCACTTACGTGCCAGAAGTGAAGAAGCGTTTTAGTCCAAGCGCTCCTATGGGCGTTTCACTGCGCCTTGCTAATGCATCTGTTGAAGAACTTCTAGCAAAGCCAGAAGAGCGCCAATGGCTCAAGAAATTCTTACTTGATAACCAACTCTATGTATTCACCGTTAACGCTTTTCCTTATGGGCCATTCAAGGGCGAGATCGTTAAAGAGAAGGTGTACGAACCTGATTGGACGACCGAAGCTCGCACCCAATACACAATGCATATCGCAGATATCTTGGCTGAAGTTACTGATCAATCAGTAGAACCGACTATTCAAACCGCGCCATTGGCATATCGCCCTAAGGCGACCACTCCAGAATTCATCGCATCATTTGATGAGAATATTTACCGAGTTATTGCCCACCTCATGAACCTCGAGAAGAAGACCGGCCATCGCGTAAAACTTGCGGTAGAACCCGAGCCGTACTGCTTTCTAGAGAATATTCCTGAAACTGTTCAGTGGTTTCAAGAGAAGGTGTATTCACTTGCTGCGGCAGAGAAGATTGCCAAGTACTCCGGCCAACCATTGTCCGAAGTATTTGGCGCGGTCCGTCGCTACCTTGGCGTTGTTCTCGATATCTGCCATCAATCCGTCGCCTTTGAAAGCATCGCCGATGACATCGACCAACTCTCTCGTGCAGGTATTCCAATCTTTAAGCTGCAGGAAGCTGCTGCTTTACGTGTAGATAACGTGACTCCAGAGATTGTTGAAGAACTTAAGAAGTACACCGGCACTATCTATCTCTCACAGACCACTGAACTCCGCAATGGTGTCATCACTCGCTTCCTCAACCTAGAAGATGCAATTGCTGCGTGGGAACTAGACCCTGGTCCACGCGAATGGCGTACCCACTTCCATGTGCCGGTATTCCTCAAAGATCTTGGGCCATTCCAGACAACTCGTTCAGGCATTGATGACGCGCTGCGCGTTCACGCCCGCACGCCACTCTCTAACCATCTAGAGATTGAGACTTACACCTGGGATGTATTGCCAGAACACTTAAAGACTGGCGATATTACTGAATACGTCGTTCGCGAACTTGAATATGTCCGCGACGAACTATTTCGCCAAGTTGATGCGTTAAAGAAATAGTTTTACTTTAACGCAGTTTTTAGCAACTCAAATTGCTGCTCAAGCTCGGCAGGCAATTTGTTACCAATCTTGGTAAACCACTCTTGAATCAGCGGTAATTCTGCGCGCCATTCCTCGACATTTACTGCCGATACTTCTTTCATATCTTCAGCAGAGGTATCGAGTCCCTTGGTATCGATTGCGCCTGGTGCTGGCACAAAACCAATAGGAGTGGGAACAGATGTATTAGCGCCTTCGATCTGTTCGATGGCCCATTTGATGACACGTGAGTTCTCGCCGAATCCTGGCCACAAGAACTTGCCCGTGCTGCTACGACGGAACCAGTTCACGTAGAAAATCTTTGGCAGTGCAGCTGGGTCATGTTTCTTACCCATCGCTAGCCAGTGCTTGAAGTAATCACCTACGTGATAACCAATGAAGGGAAGCATCGCCATTGGATCACGACGAACTACGCCGACTTCACCAGTTGCTGCAGCAGTTGTTTCAGAGGAGAGAGTTGCGCCCATAAAGACGCCGTGTTCCCAATCGCGTGATTGAACAACCAATGGAATTGTGGTCTTGCGACGTCCACCAAAGAAGATGGCAGAGATCGGAACGCCAGCAGGGTCTTCCCACTCTGGAGCGATGATCGGACATTGCGCAGCTGGTGTGCAGAATCGAGAGTTGGGATGTGAGGATAATTCACCGTTTTCAGGCGTCCAATCGCGATTTTTCCAGTCAGTTAAATGTGCGGGAGGCACCTCGGTCATACCTTCCCACCAAACATTACCATCGTCAGTCAGCGCAACATTGGTAAACAATGAATTGCCGTGTTCGATAGTGCGCATTGCATTCGCGTTAGTGCCCCAGCCAGTACCTGGCGCTACGCCAAAGAAGCCGTATTCAGGATTTACTGCATAGAGTCGACCATCTTCACCAAAACGCATCCAAGCAATGTCATCACCAAGTGTCTCTACCTTCCAACCATCCAAAGTTGGCTCGAGCATTGCTAGGTTAGTTTTGCCACATGCTGATGGGAATGCAGCCGCAAGATAATGTGCCTTACCGGATGGTGGCGTTACTTTAAGAATCAACATATGTTCAGCTAGCCAACCCTCATCACGGCCCATCACAGATGCGATGCGCAATGAATAACACTTCTTGCCAAGTAGCGCGTTACCACCGTAGCCAGAACCAAAGGACCAGATCATTCGCTCCTCTGGAAATTGCGTAATGTATTTAGTCTCGTTGCATGGCCACTTCACATCTTTTTCGCCAGCATAGAGCGGTGCTCCTACGGAGTGCATTGCTTTTACATAGTGACGATCAGAGCCCATTGCATCTAAAACAGAAGTTCCCATTCGCGTCATGATGTGCATAGATGCAACGACATAAGCGCTATCCGTTAGTTGAACACCGAACATCGGATCCTTGGCGGTGAGTGGACCCATGCAGAATGGAATGACATACAAAGTGCGACCGCGCATACTTCCGCGATACAAATCAGTCATCAAAGACTTCATCTCGGACGGATCCATCCAGTTATTTGTTGGACCAGCATCAGCTTCATTGACAGAGCAGATGTAGGTGCGATCCTCAACGCGAGCCACATCGGTGGGATCAGATGCGCACCAGAATGAATTTGGCTTCTTCTTTAGGCGGACCAGAGTTCCGGCATCAACGAGCGCAGAAGTTATTTGGTCCCATTCAGCAGTTGTTCCCGTGCACCAGTAAATATCGTCTGGTTGAGTTAAGTTGGCGACCTGGGTTACCCATTCAATTAAATCTGCATGAGTGGTGGGTGGGGTAGTGGCCATAAATGACTCCTTTGAGGGTAGCAACTCTGCTTTCGGTAGTGTAAACCAGCACTGAACACGTGAGCCATAGGTGGCGCGAGTGGTTTTGCCCACGCCCGCACTGACGGCCCGCACGCCTAAGATTGGCCCTAGATCCTCCGTGTGGCATTACCGTACTGAACTCCCCCAGGGCTGGAAGGCAGCAAGGGTAGGTGCGCTCTGATGGGTGCGCGGGGGGTCCCCAATATTGAGACCGTCAAAACTAGTAATAAGAAAGGTGCGTGCTTGTGTCACTAGCTCTCTATCGCAAGTATCGCCCATCTTCATTTGGTGAAGTCATCGGTCAAGAACATGTCACTGAACCACTTTCAAATGCGCTGACCTCCGGCAATATTCATCACGCATATTTATTTAGCGGTCCCCGTGGTTGTGGTAAAACTTCGAGCGCTCGCATTATGGCGCGCAGCCTCAATTGTGAAAAGGGACCCACACCTAATCCATGTGGTGAATGCCAATCCTGTAAAGATTTAGTTGCCAATGGTCCTGGTTCTATCGATGTCATCGAACTCGATGCCGCGACACATGGCTTAGTTGATGATGCGCGAGATCTGCGTGACAAAGCTTTCTTCGCGCCAGTATCTTCCCGCTACAAGATTTACATTATCGATGAGGCACACCAACTCGGACCCGGCGCCGCTAACGCGTTATTAAAAGTTGTGGAAGAACCACCTCCCCACGTTCTCTTTATCTTTGCTACGACCGAACCAGATAAATTAATTTCTACGATTCGTTCGCGTACTCACCATTATCCATTTCGCTTAGTACCACCCGGCATCTTGGCTGCACATCTCGAAAAGGTCTGCAATGCCGAAGGCGTCAAAGTCGCTAAAGGCGTATTGCCGCTTGTTGTTCGCGCTTCTGGTGGATCTGTTCGTGACGCGCTTTCTGTACTTGGGCAATTGCTTGCCGGTGCTGGCAAAGATGGCGTTACTTATGAAATTGCAATCCAGTTATTGGGCTATACCGATGGTGCGCTGCTCGACGAGGCAATCGATGCGCTAGCCGCACGCGATGCCGCCACACTATTTAAGACCGTTGATCGCGTTATTGAATCCGGCCATGATCCGCGCCGCTTCGCACAAGATTTCCTTGAACGCCTGCGCGATCTCATTATTGTCTCCGCACTCGACGATAACGCCAGCCATATCCTTCGCGAATTCCCTGAAGACCAGCTTCAGCGCATGCGCACTCAATCCAATTTAATTGGCACCGGCTCTCTTATTCGTGCAGCAGATATCGTCGCTGCCGGATTAACCCAGATGCGCGGTGCGACTGCACCCCGCCTTATCCTCGAAATCATTTGTGGCCGAGTACTTCTACCGGGTGCGGATGATGCCGGTCTTGTTGCACGAGTAGAACGACTAGAACGCATCGGTTCGGTTGCCAACAATCCTGCTCCTGCTGCTTCACCCAAAGCAGAGCCCAAATCAATTGTTGAAGAAGCTGCAACATCTGTCACAAGCAAGATTGCAACAACTCCTGAAGAACCAGTTGTTGCTAAGACCACGCCGATTCGTCAAGCACCACCTACACCAAATCCCAACAAGCCCACCGGGCCGTTGGATATCTCTGCACTCCGTCGTTTCTGGCCAGAAGTTATTGAAAATGTTAAGCGACGTCGCAGACTTACCTGGTCACTACTTTCTGCCAGCGCCCAAGTCATTGCCGTCGATGACAAGATCATCACCATCGCAATTGTTAACGCCGGTGCACAAGAATCTTTCAAGCGTTCCGAATCTGACGAGATTCTGCGTCAAGCATTTATCGATGTCACCGGCCTTGATCGCAAGATTGAATGCATCGTCGATGCCGGACTTAATGCACCAGTGATGACTCGCACCGTTGAAGAAAATACCGATGCTGACCAATTGACTGGACAAGCACTGTTGATGCGCGA